>DASZJU010000652.1:0-11065 GCA_035947815.1 Reyranella sp. | reverse complement strand
GGGCCGGCCGACCCGGCCGAATTGTGCTTCGATGTCGAGGTCGAAGTGGTCGAGCAGCTCGGTTCCGAGATCCTGCTCGATACGCGGGCCGGCAACACGACTTTCGTCGCGTCAGTCGAACCGACGCTGCGCACGCGGGTTCACGATCACCTGAAGCTCGCGATCAATCCTGCCCGGCTGCATTTGTTCGACGCCCAGACCGAGGCGGCGATCTAGGCAGCATTGCGCTTCAAGGCAATGCTGTCATCCCGAGCGCAGCGAGGGACCTTTCCTGAGGCTTAAAGGTCCCTCGCTGCGCTCGGGATGACACTGCGTGTCACTTGGGCCCCACCCAGCCTTCGAGCACGTCCCACTTGGCCTTGCGCTGCTCGGCGAGCGGCTTCTTGAAGTCGTGGCCGAAGGTCGCGGTGTCGAACGAGCCATAGGTCGGATTGGCGATCACCAACCATTGCTTGCCCCAATAGGCCATGTCCGAGTCGAAGGCCTTCGCGCGGTCGGCCTCGCTCGAGCGGTAGCGGTCGTCGAAGTCGCCGAAATTGTCGCCGATGTTCAGCAGCACGCGGTAGTCCTTGGTCACCACGGCACGGCGCACGCTCTTGGCGCTGCCCCACTCCGGCTTTTCGTTCTGCATCAGGAAGGTGTCGACGTTGCCGCCCATCGGGAAGCCGAGCTTCTCCATGTTCTCGCGCGTGTCCTTCTCGGTCGAAACGTCGCGGTTGGAGATATAGAACACCTTCACGCCCTTGGAATCGGCGTACTTGGTGAAGTCGACGGCGCCCGGGATCGCCCGCGAGACCTGCGCGGCGCAGAACTGGTTCCACGTCTTGGTGCTGAAGGTCTGGTTGTTCTTCAGCATCCACACCTGGTAGAGCGAGTTGTCGACCAGCGTCTCGTCGACATCGAGAACGACGGCCGGCGGCAGGTTCTGGTAGTCGCCCTTCTGCTCGCCCGGCGCCGCCGTCCAGCTTTTGTCGGCCAGCGCCTGGTCGAGCCGGATCTTCGCCAGCGCGAACACGGTGAGTGCGTTGCCCCTGTATTCGACCGAGCGTTGCGTCCACAGCGTCGCCAGCAGCATGTCGTTGGGCGCCACCTCCTGCGCCTTGGCGGCGCCAACAGAAAGCGCTGCAAGCACGACGCCGAGCACCAGAAACTTCCTTGCGATCATGGTCCGATCTCCCTCAACAGCCTCTGCTTGGTCGCCTCGTCGGCGAACGACGCCTCGATCGCCGTCCGCGCGATGCCCCTCAGGGCGACCTCTCCGAGACCCGCCTTGTCGTACTCCTCGCCGAGCGTGGTGTGGAAGAACGGCGGATCGTCGGAATTGAGCGTGACCCGAACACCGGCCTCGATCAACCGGTGCAACGGGTGGGATTGGCGGTCGGGATAGAGGCCGAGCGCAATGTTGCTGCCGGGACAGACCTCCAGGACGATGCCGCGGCGCGCCAGCTCGGCCATCAAGGCGGGGTCGTCGGCCGAGCGCACGCCGTGGCCGATGCGGGTCACGGGCAGGTCGTTGATCGCGGCCCACACGCTTTCCGGCCCTAAAACCTCGCCGGCATGGACGGTGCAGCCGAAGCCCTTATCGCGGGCCAACCGATAGGCCGGCGCGAAGTCAGCGGGCGTGAACCGGGCCTCGTCGCCGCCCATGCCGAAGCCCACGACATAGTGATGCGGCTCGGCCACCATGGCGCGCGCCATGGCGAGCGCCCGCTCGGGCCCGAGATGGCGGATGCAGATGATGATGATGCGGCCCTCGATGCCGAAGTCGCGCCGGGCGCGGTCGATGCCGCCTTCGAGCGCCTCGAGCCAGGCGTTGTAGGTGATGCCCAGCGCCGCCGGACGCTCGGGCGAGCAGAACATCTCGACATAGACCGCGCCCTGGCGCGCGACGCTTGCGAGATAGGAATAGATCACGTCGCCGAAATCGCGCGCCGCGCGCAGCGTCGTGCAGACGAGGTCGTAGGTGGCGAGGAAGCTCAGAAAATCCTTCCATACATAGTGGCCGTGGTCGCCGATCAGGCCGGGCGGAACGCCCAGGCCATTGCGGCCCGCCAGCTCGCGCGCCAGCGCCGGCGGGATCGATCCTTCGAGATGGCAATGCAGTTCGGCCTTGGGAATCACGCAAATCCTCGTAATGGCAGGTCCGGCCTTTGCAGCCAGTTGTCGGTCAGATACTCCGCACGCCTGTCGATCAGGTGCAAGGCATAGGCGTGGCGCGGCCGGGCCGACCGGTTGGGGGCGCTGGCATGCGGCAGCAGCCCGTGCAGCACGACCAGGCTGCCGCGCCGCGCCTCGAGCGCAACCGGCGCGGTGTCCGGCCACGGCGTATCGTCGAGCGTCTCGCTGACCAGGCGGTCGCCGGCGCGATGGAAGCGTTGGCGCAGCGGCCCGCGATGGCCGCCCGACAGCGCCATCAGGCAGCCATTGTCGCGATCGGCATCGTCGAGGGCGATCCACAGGCCGGTGACCGTGACGGGCCGGGTGCAGAGATAGGTCGCGTCCTGGTGCCAGCCGACTTCGGCGCCGATCTGCGGCTGCTTGAAGAGGTACATCGACTGCAGCAGCAGCGGCTGGGCGAAGCCGAGCGCGCGGGCCAGCGCGGCCACCCGCGGCTGGCGCGAAATGCGGTCGAAGACCGGATCGAGATCGTGCAGCGCATGGCCGATCTTGTTCAGCGCCAGCGGCACCGGCTGGTCGGTCGCGTTCTCCTCGAAGAAGAAGCGGATGGCGCCGCCCGACTCCTGGAAATAGCGGTCGCTGGCATGGCCCTGGTCGCGCGTTGAAAAGATCGAGCGGACCGGCCCAGGATCGAAGCCTGCCACAAGCTCGGCGGCGCGGGCCTGCAGGGCGTCGCAGTCAGCAGGTGGCAAAAAGCCTTCGAGCACCAGGAAGCCATCGCGCGCATATGCCTCGAAATCGGGCGCGCTCACGGGACGACCCGCTCGAGGACGACCGGCCGATCGACGGGCGCGCTGTCGCCGAGGCGGATCGCGCGGCGGATCATGTCGATCGCGGCGTCGGCGTCGCCGTCGCTGGCGGCATGGACGATGCACAATGGGCTGCCGGCGCGGACCTGGGCACCGACATCGATGACGTCGCTCAAGCCGACCGACGCATCGATCGCGTCGTCGGCATGGCTGCGCCCTCCGCCCAGCGCCACCACGGCGATGCCGACGTCGCGGGCATTCATGCCGACGACATGGCCCGAGCGTTGGGCGGTGCACGGTTTTATGACCGGCGCATGCGAGAGATAGCGCGCGCTGTGCTCGAGGAAGTCATCCGGCCCGCCGAGCGCCGACACCATGCGGGCGAAGACCTCCGCCGCGCGCCCGTCGGCCAGCGCCGCCTCGGCACGCGCCCGGCCGGCCACCGCACTGGGGGCGAGGCCGCCGAGCGCGATCATCTCGCCGGCCAGCGCCATCGTCACTTCGTGCAGGCGATGGTCACGCGTGCCTTCACCCTTCAGGTATTCCACGGTCTCGACGACCTCGAGCGCATTGCCGACATTGCGGCCCAGCACACGGTCCATGTCGGTGATCAAGGCGATGGTGGGCAGGCCCGCCTGATTGGCCACGGCCACCAGACTGTTAGCCAGATCGCGCGCCATTTCCTCGGTGTCGCAGAACGCGCCCGAGCCGCACTTCACATCCATCACCAGCCCATCGAGGCCTTCGGCGACCTTTTTGGACAGGATCGAGCTCACGATCAGCGGGACGGATTCGACGGTGGCCGTGACATCGCGCGTGGCGTAAAGTCGCCGATCGGCCGGCGCCAGATCGTCGGTCTGGCCGATGATGGCGCAACCGACCTCGCGCACGACCTTGCGGAAGGTGGCGATGTCGGGCTGGGTCTCGTAGCCCGAGATGGCGGAGAGCTTGTCGAGGGTGCCACCGGTGTGACCGAGTCCGCGGCCGGAGATCATGGGCACGAAGACGCCACAGGCCGCGACGATCGGCGCCAGCATCAGGCTCACCTTGTCGCCGACGCCGCCGCTCGAATGCTTGTCGACCACCGGCCCGGGCAGCGCCAGGCTCTTCCACTCGAGCTGCGCACCGGACCGCATGAGGGCGAGCGTAAGCGCCACCCGCTCGGCCGTCGTCATGCCGCGAAAGAACACGGCCATGGCGAAGGCCGCGACCTGGCCTTCGCTCAGGCTGCCGTCATGGATGCCATGGCCGACGAAGGCGATTTCTTCGGCCGAAAGCTCGCCGCCGTCGCGTTTCTTGCGGATGATCTCCTGCGGCAGCATGGGTCTATCCGGCGTTGGCTTGTACGTTCGCGTCTGGACGCCCAAGACTGATCGTCTTCAATTTCAGAATCCCGACAGCAGAAAGTCCATTGCCGCAACAATCGTGTCCCGCCGCCCCGCAAGGTTTCCAGCGGGAGGGCCGAGCTCGCTTCGCGCAATTCCGGCGAGCTGTGGAGTCATCAAGACGTAGGCTTCGCCTTCGAACTGGACGGTAGGCATCAAATGGCCCACGGGCTTCCTTGTAAGCGCGGCCGCCCTGGTAAGTGGAATCACGACCCGGGTCTGTAGCTCGTCAAGAAGGTCCGATTGCACGTTCACCAGGAAAGGGAACGTCGTCCTGCTGCGCGGATTCTTGTTCCGGTAAACGGTGAACTGCGTCACTCAGAAGCTCCGCACGCCATCAGAAAACATGCCGTGCTTCTCTACGTACTCGTTATAGGCGGTGATCGCGTCGCGATTCTCTTGGCGCCACTTCTTACGCTTCGCTTCGGCAAGTTCTTCCATCAAGGCTCGTTCGAGCGTAGCGGAAAGATTGACCCCGGCCTCCCGTGCGGCGGCGAGAAGGTCACTGCGCACGCTAACATTCGTGGCGCGTTTTGGAATTGCTCCCGAGCCTTGGCGGCGCATTTGGCCCTCCTTCATCACTGCGCATCCTATTGTACTATATATGCGCATGAATAGTGCGCATCAACCTAGGCAGGCTGCGCAGCAGTGAGATAATCTTTTACCTGTAGCCCTCCAGAAAGGCGCGCAACAGGCATCGCACTTTCCCCGATGCCTCGCGCGCCACGGCCAGGGTCTGTTCGTGGCCGAGCTTGTCGTGCGTGAGGCCTGCCGCGAAGTTGGTCATGAGCGAGACTGCCACCACCTTCATGCCGGCCTGCCGGGCGAGAATCGTCTCCGGCACGGTCGACATGCCGACCGCATCGGCGCCCAGCGTGCGGGCGGCGCGGATCTCGGCCGGCGTCTCGAAGCTCGGCCCGCAGAACCAGACATAGACGCCGTCATGACAGATGATGTTGTTGGCCCGCGCCACCGCCAGCATCTGCTCAACCAGCTTGGGGTCGTAGGCGTCGACCATGTCGACGAAGCGGTCGCTGCCCGCCGCCTCGCCGAACAGCGGATTGACGCCGGTGAAGTTGATATGGTCGGAGATCACCATCGGCGAGCCGGGCGGCATGTCGAGCCGCAGGCTGCCCGCCGCATTGGTCTGCAGCAGGGTCTCGCAGCCCAGCGCCGCCATGGCGCCAATGGCGCCCTTCATCTCGTCGGCCCGGCCACGTTCGTAGTAATGCGCGCGGCCCTGCAGCACGGCGACCGGCGTCGGGCCGACATGGCCCAAAACCAATTGGCCGGCATGGCTGCCGACACTGGTCACGGGGAAATCCGGCAGCTCGCCATAGGGAATGGTGGCGACCGCTTTCACGTCGTCGGCGAAGCCGCCCAGGCCCGAGCCCAGCACGACGGCCACCTTCGGCCGGAACCCTGGAGCACGCTGAGCGATCACCTCATTCATGGCTTGGCGAGATGATGCGGGCCGAACGACATCGGCAGGAGCTGCCCCAGGGTCACGGTGCGGTGCAGGCCGTCGGGGCCGCAGAGATGGATCGGCAGATCGTCCGACGCGAACTCGCGCAGCTTCTGGCGACAACCGCCGCAGGGTGTGACGACCTCGGGGCCGGGGCCGATCACGAGACATTCGAGGACGCGCTTCTGGCCCGCCGCCACCAGGGCCGCGATCGCCGACGCCTCGGCACACAGGCCCTGCGGGTAGGCTGCATTCTCGACGTTGCAGCCGCCATGGATCGAGCCATCCTCGCCGCGCACCGCCGCACCGACATGGAACTTCGAGTAGGGCGCGTGGGCGTGCAGCATCATCCGGCGCGCGAGATGCAGCAGGTCGTCCATCAATGCTCCTTTTCGTAGGGCACGCCGGCCGCCTTGGGTGCCACGGCGCGGCCGATGAAGCCGGCCAGCAGAAACACGGTGAGAAGATAGGGCAAAGCCTGGATCAGTTGCACCGGCACTTCGCCCATGCCCGGCATCTGCACGCCCTGCAGGCGGATGGCCACGGCATCAAGCAGGCCGAAGATCAGGCAGGCGCCGAAGGCCGGAAACGGCCGCCACTTGCCGAAGATGATGGCCGCCAGCGCGATAAAACCCTGCCCGGCCGTCATGTCCCGGCTGAAACCCGCATTCTGGGCGATCGAGAGATAGGCGCCGGCCAGGCCCGCGAACAGGCCGCACAGCAGCACCGCGCGGTAGCGCAGCCACGCCACCGAGATGCCGGCGGCATCGACGGCAAGCGGCATCTCGCCCACCGCGCGCAGCCTGAGGCCAAAGCGCGTGCGCTCGATGATCCACCACGTGAGCGGCACCGAGGCGAGGGCCAGGTAGACCAGGATGCTGTCGCCCGCGCGCGGGAAGAAGAGCGGCATCAGGCGCTGCTCGCTCTCGAGCGCCGGCGTCTGGCCGCCGCGCGCGAACCACGCCGCGCCCAGCACGACCGTGAGGCCCGCCGCCAGGATGTTGATGGCGACGCCGCTCACCACCTGGTTGCCGCGCCAGGTGATGCAGGCAAAACCGTGCAACAGCGCCATCGCTTCGGCGGCCAGGATGGCGGCGGCGACACCCAGCCACGCCGAGCCGGTGACCGCGGCGGTCGCGGCGGCAAAGAACGCCGCCGTCAGCATCTTGCCTTCGAGGCCGACATCGACGATGCCGCTCTTCTCGGAGAACAGCCCGCCCATGGCGCACAGCACCAGCGGCGTGGCCACGCGCAGGGTCGCGGCGAACATCAGGAAGGCGAAGGAAAACGCCTCGTCCATTAGCCCTCCGCCCGCTGCGCGGGCACCTCCCCTCGCGCGCGAGGGGAGGAAAAGAGGGCCAGCAGCGACTGCAGCCAGGGCCGTGGCAGATGCGCCAGCGCGCCGGAGAACAGGATGATCAGGCCCTGGATCACCACCACCATCTCGCGGGTGATGGTCGGGATCTCGAAGGCGAGCTCGGCGCCGCCCTGCTGCAGCGCGCCGAACAGCAGGGCCGCCAGCACGATGCCCAGCGGATGGCTGCGGCCCATCAGGGCGACGGCGATACCGGCAAAGCCATAGCCCGCCGGAAAGTCCAGCACGATGCGCTGGTGCACCCCCATCAGTTCGTTGACGCCGACGAAGCCCGCCAGCGCGCCGCTGAGGCACATGGCCAGCATGGTCATGCGCTTGAGGCTGGTGCCGGCATAGACCGCGGCTTCGGGGTTGTGCCCCATGGTGCGCAGCTCATAGCCCCACGGCGTGTGCCACAGAAACACCCAGACGGCGACGCAGCAGAACACCGCCAGCACGATCGAAAGATTGAGCGCCGAGGGCGCTACTTGCATGCCGACGGCGCCCAGCACCTCCTGCATCGACGGCAGCTTGCCGGAAGCGGTGAAGTTACGGCTCTGCGGCGTCATGGAGCCGGGTGCGATCAGCACGTTCACCATCAGGTAGACCATCAGCGCCGAGGCGACGAAGTTGAACATGATGGTGGTGATGACGATATGGCTGCCGCGCCAGGCCTGCAGCCAGGCCGGCACGGCGGCCCACGCTGCGCCAAACAATGCCGCCGCGACGATGGCGAGCGGGATCATTGCCCACGCCGGCAGGAAGCGGTCGAGGGCCAGGATAGCCAGCCCGCAGCCCAGACCACCGATATAGGCCTGGCCCTCGCCGCCGATATTGAACAAGCCGGCATGGAAGGCGACGGCGACGGCAAGTCCGGTGAAGATGAAGTTGGTCGTGTAGTAGAGCGTGTAGCCGATCGCCTCGGACGAGCCGATGGCGCCAACGACCAGGAACCGGAGCGCGTGGAACGGATCGACGCCGATGATGCGCACGATGATTCCGACTGTGACGAAGGCCAGGGCGATGTTGATCAGCGGCAGTGCCGCGATCTCTGCCCAGGCAGGCAGCGGCCGGCGCGGTGCGCTCATGCCGCTCCCACCCCTGCCATCATCAGTCCAAGCGTACGCTCGTCGGCGCGGCCCGCCGGCACTTCGCCGACGATTTTGCCGGCGAACATCACCAGGATGCGGTCGGCCAGCGAGAGGATCTCGTCGAGTTCGACCGAGATCACCAGCACGGCACAGCCCTGGTCGCGCGCCTTCACCAGCTCGCGATGGATGAATTCGATGGCGCCGATATCGACGCCGCGCGTCGGCTGGCCGACCAGCAGCACCTTAGGCTCGCGCGCCATCTCGCGCGCCAGAACCAGCTTCTGCTGATTGCCGCCGGAAAAGCTCGAGGAGCGCAGGCCGGGCGCCCGCGGCCGCACATCGAAGCGCTCCATGAGGGTGGCGCAATGCGCCCCGACCGCCGGACCGTCCATCAGGTAGTTGTGGCAGAAAGGCTCCAACTCCTGATAACCCAGGATGGACGTCTCCGATGCCTGAAACGCCGCCACCATGCCCTGGCGCAGGCGATCCTCCGGCACATGCGCCAGGCCGAGGTCGCGCATTTCGGCGGGGTCGCTGGGATGGCCGGGATCGATCACCCGGCCGCATACCGTCAGCCGGCCGCCGGTCGGCGCTCGGATACCGGACAGCACTTGCAGCAGCTCGGTCTGGCCGTTGCCTGAGACGCCGGCAATGCCCACGATCTCGCCGGCATGCAGCTTTAGCCCGACATCGTCGAGCAGCCGCACGCCGCGCGCGTCGATCAGGGTCAGGTGCTCGGCTTGCAGCAACACGTCGCCCGGCTGCTTCGGCGCCTTGTCGAGCTGCATCAGCACCTTGCGGCCGACCATCAGCTCGGCCAACTCCTCCGGACTGGTGTCCGCCGTGCGGCGGTCGGCCACGATCTGGCCCTGGCGCATGACATAGACATGGTCGGTGGCGGCCATGATCTCGCGCAGCTTGTGGGTGATCAGCACCACCGTGACGCCGCGTTCCTTGAGCGTCGCCAGGATGCGGAAGAGCTGGTCGGTCTCCTGCGGCGTCAGCACGGCGCTGGGCTCGTCGAGGATCAGGATCCGCGCGCCGCGGAACAGCACCTTCAGGATCTCGACCCTCTGCTGCTCGCCGACCGAAAGATCGGCCACGAGCGCGTCGGGATCGACGGAAAGCCCGTACTCGCGCGCCAGCCGCGCGAGCTCGGCGCGAGCCGCCGCCAGGCCGCCCGCCAGCAACGATCCACCCTCGGCGCCCAGCACCAGGTTCTCCAGAACGGTGAAGGTGCCGACCAGCATGAAATGCTGATGGACCATGCCGATACCCCGGGCGATGGCATCGCGCGGGTTTTCCATGCGGACCGCGGCGCCCTCGACGCGGATCTCGCCGGCGTCGGCATGGTAGAGGCCGTAGAGAATGCTCATCAGCGTCGACTTGCCGGCGCCGTTCTCGCCGACGATGCCGGTGATCGCGCCCTTCTCGATGCGCAGCGACACGCCGCGCACGGCATGCACGTTGCCGAACGATTTCTGGATGCCCTGAAGCTCGATCGCCGCAGCAGCTTCCATCACCGGCTCGGCGTCACTTGCAGGAATTGTTGCTCATGTAGTCGTGGACGACGATCTTGCCCGACGCGATGTCGGCCTTGGCGGCCTCGACCTTGGCCTTCATCTCGGGCGTGATCAGCTTCTCGTTGTCCTTGTCGAGCGCCCAGTCGACTCCGCCTTCCTTGAGGCCGAGCACCTGCGTTCCGGCTTTCCAGGTGCCGCCCTGCGCCGCCTTGAAGCTGTTGTAGGCGGCGAGGTCCACCCTCTTCAGCATCGAAGTCAGCATCGTGCCAGGGTGCAGGTAGTTCTGGTTGGAATCGACGCCGATGCCGAGCTTGCCGCGATCCTTGGCCGCCTGCAGCACGCCGATGCCGGTCGAACCGGCGGCGGCATAGACAACGTCGACGCCGCGATCGAACTGGCCCTTGGCGAGCTCGGCGCCGCGGCCCGGATCGTTCCAGGCGGCGGGCGTCGTGCCGGTCATGTTGCTTATGAGCTCGGCCTGAGGATTGGCGTATTTGATGCCCTGCTCGAAGCCGCACTGGAAGCGGCGGATCAGCGGAATGTCCATGCCGCCCACGAAGCCGATCTTGCCGGTCTTGGACGCCAGCGCTGCCAGCACGCCGACCAGGAACGAGCCCTCCTGCTCCTTGAACACCACGGACTGCACGTTGGGCAGATCGACGACGCTGTCGATGATGGTGAAGTGGATGTTGGGGAATTCCTTGGCGACCTTCTCGAGCGAGACGGCCTGCGAGAAGCCGACGGCGAGGATGGGATCCTGCCCGCGTTGGGCAAATCGCCGCTGCGCCTGCTCGAACTGCGTCTCGTTGGTGGGCTCGAACTCGGCAACCGCGATCCCTGTTTCCTTCTTGAATTTCTCGGCGCCCATGCTCACGCCTTCATTGAAGGATTTGTCGAATTTCCCGCCGGTGCTGTAGACGATGGCGGGCTTGACGGCGGTCTGCGCCACGGCAGGCACGGCCAGCAGAGAGGCGGCAAACAAGGCGACCAGCGGCCCAGTCCAGCGATTCATGACGGCTCCCTTTTCGTTGGTATGAGTGTGGACCGGCGCGCGGGCCGGGTCTAGGCGGGGCGCAGTTTTTGTATTTTCCCCGCGCGGCACGGGACTTGCTATCTTGGCGCTGCCCGATGGCCCCAGGGGGATTCAATGGCCGAGTACGATCTCGTCATCCGCAACACCACCATCGCCACGGCTTCCGACGTCGTTAAGGGCGATATCGGCATCGTCGGTGGCCGGGTAGTGGCGCTGGGCGAGCGGCTGGACAAGGGCCGCAAGGAGATCGATGCGACCGGCCTGATCGCCGTGCCGGGCGGCATCGA
>DASZJU010000651.1:0-3993 GCA_035947815.1 Reyranella sp. | reverse complement strand
AGAGGGAGACCTTGGCATTCGCGCGGCGGCTCACCCTTACTCAGACGCAGTCTTGGTGGCACACGTCGAAGTTCTTTGTCGCTGAAATGGAAGGCACCCCGGCTGCGACGCTCTGCGCTCTTCCCGCAAGTGACGCGGCTGCAAGTGCCAGCACGGCCTTGCAGGAAGTAGGCGCTGGCATGGAGTTGGATATGGCGGCGGTCCGGCAGCGTGGAAGTTATGTTTCCGAATGCTGGATGCCTGGCGACCAAGAGGCTTGGCTGATTGAACATGTCGCTACCCGGCCGGACCATCGCGGACGCGGAATTGCGCTGGCTCTTCTTGAGCATGCTGTTGCAGCCGGCAAGAAACACGGCCGCGCCAAGGCTCAGATAACTTTCTTGATTGGGAATGAATCTGCCGAGAGGAGCTATCTTAAAGCGGGTTTTCAGTTCGCCGAGGAAAAGCGTGGCTTGGAATTTGAAGCGCTAACGGGAGCACCAGGCTTTAGGCGCTTTGAGCGAGAAATCTGAAATTCTGCGGTGACGAGCCAAAGAAGCATCGACTCACGGCGCATGATCTCCACTCGCCGCGACGGGCCACGCGTTGCCCCAGCTGTCGGCATAGGTGACCTCCGCCACCGGCTTGCGGGTGAGTGGTCCGTATTTTCCCGTGGGATAGCCGATCGGCATCAGGGCGAAGGTGGCGACGTTGTCCGGCATGCCGAGCACGGCCTTGACCTCGTCTTCGTACAGGTTGTGGTTGGTCGTGATCACCGTTCCCAGGCCGAGCGCCCGGCAGGCGAGGATAATGTTCTGGATCGCCGGATAGATGCTCGAACCGCTGATGCGCTGCTGGTTGGCGAGATGCTCGGCGTAGCGCGCCTGGACGATGGCCGGCAGGCTCGAGCGTTCAGGCGGCTCACGCTTCGCGAGGCACGGCACCAGGATGACCGGCGCGTCGGCCATATGGTCCCAGAGATAGCCGCTGCCCGCCAGGAAGCGGTCGTATTGCGCCTGGGTCAGATGGTCGGGCTTGGGCCGCGCGGCATAGACGGCGCTCGTATAGTCGGAGGCCTTGCGATAAAGGGCGCCGAGCTGGCGACGTTTCTCCGCATCGCGCACGACGATGAAGCTCCAGTGCTGCGTGTTGCCGCCGCTGGACGCGCGGATGGCGGCATCGAGCACCCGCATGATCAGCTCTTGCGGCACCGGGTCGGGCTTGAAACGCCGCAGCGACCGGGCGGTGTAGATGGCCTCGAACAGGCCGATATCGGTCGAGGCCGCGGTCGGCGTCGGTGGCGATGCAGTCACACTTCTCTCCTTCAGGCGCCGCTATCTCAAGGTTTCGGCTGCAGGCCCCAGGTTTCTGCCAGTAACGCGCCGATCCGCGCCGCCATCATCCGGTTGCCGGGACTGTCGCCGTCGGTGCTCGAGAGATAGTGGATCTGGTCGGTGTATATCGTGCCCTTCTGGTCCTTGAAGATATCGCCCAGGTCGTAGATCGCCAGGCCGCGCTCGCTGAGCGTCATCATGCCGGCGACGATCCGGCGATAGATGTCGCGGTAGGAAAGATCGCCTACAACGCGCTTCTCCTGCTCGGTCAGCGTCTTGCCCCAGGCCGGAACGGGCTGCAGGAAATAGGCCGACTTCACGCCGTTGTCGTGCGCCACCGCCTCGGCCATCCGGAAGTATTTCTGGTAGAGGCCGAGCTGGACGGCGAACAAGCGCTCGGGGCTGTCGTAGATGTCCGCCGGCAGGGCGAAAAGGCTGGGGATCGTCGTCCGCCTGTTCGACTTGAAAACGTCCTGGCCCTTGGCGACCGACTCGATGCCGCGGATGACCATGTAGGCCGCGTGCGACTGGCCGAGAATCGGATTGAGCGCCAGCGTGCCGGCCAGGCGTCCCATCATCCAGCCGATCGCCGCGTCGCCGAAATTATCATCGGCGGCCAAAGGATTGACCTCCATGAAGTTGGAAGCCGGCTCTTCGAGCCGTTTGCCCTCGCCCAGCACGAAATAATAGTGCTCGTTGAAGCCGCTCAGGCTGACCATGGCGTCGACCGAGCTGGCATAGAGCGAGAAGATGATGAACCCCTGCGGCTCCTTCCACGCGCCGTCGGCGCCGACCAGCACCATCCACGGCTTGCCAGTGGGGCTCGCATATCTGTTGTTCAGCTCCTCCTCGAGATAGCGCGGCAGCGGCGGCTTCTGATTGCCTCCGAGATAGGAGGCGACCGAACCGCCGGTCAGCATGACGACGTAGTAGTCGCTGCGCTTGATGACGGGAAAGTCCGGACCGAACAGGCCGACATTGTTGACCCAGGGGATGCCGCACGGCGGGTTGGCATGTTGGACGAACGCCACGTAGGGATGCGGATAGAGCGCGTCGATGTAACGGCAGGCCGTGCCCTTGGTCATGTCGCGCACGTAGGTATTCTGCGTGCGCTCGAACAGCTCGGCCGCCGGCGTGTAGCGGCCATCCTCGACATACAGCCAGGCGATGGCCACGACTTCGACCGTGGCCAGCGCCAGTACGATGCCGATCAGGACCGAGATCCAGCCGAAGATGCGCTGCTTCACCGCCGCTCCCGTCAGCGTTTGGTATTTTTCAGATGGCCCGCCAGACGCGGTGTGCGGCGTTGCCGGCCTCCTGATGGTGCGCCCGCCGAGCGGCCATAGGCAACCTCGGCGCCGTCCTGCGACATTCCGCTCTGGGAACAGGGGCGATGTCGCGAGCAAAGCCGCGGTTGCCATGCCGCCCGGGGTGCCGTCACGATGGGGCCGACCGTCTGTCACGGGAGAGAGCCATGGCTGCTCAATTCGACCTGGTGGTGCGCGGCGGCACGGTGCTCGACGGCACGGGTGGCGAGCCCCGCGAGGCTGATGTCGCCGTGCAGGATGGCCGGATCGCCGCGATTGGCCGCATTGCCGGCGCCGGGCGCGCCGAGATCGATGCCAGGGGCCTGGCGGTGACGCCGGGCTTCGTCGACATCCACACGCACTATGACGGGCAGGTGACCTGGGACGATCGCTTCACGCCCTCCTCGGGGCACGGCGTGACCACCGTGCTGATGGGCAATTGCGGCGTCGGTTTTGCGCCCTGCCGGCCGCAGGACCGCGACACCCTGATCAAGGTCATGGAGGGCGTCGAGGACATCCCCGAACTCGTCATGCGCGAAGGCGTGCCGTGGAACTGGCAGAGCTTCCCCGAGTATCTCGAGGCGCTGGCTGAGCGGCGTTGCGACATCGACTTCGCCACCCAGGTGCCGCATGCGCCATTGCGCGTCTTCGTGATGGGCCGCCGCGGCGTCGATCGCGAGCCGGCCACCGCCGCCGATATGGCCGCCATGGCGGCGCTGGTCGAGGAGGGGCTTTTAGCCGGCGCGCTGGGCTTCACCACCTCGCGCTCGCTGTTCCACCGCACGCCGGACGGGGCGCTCACGCCCACGATCACCGCGGGCGAAGAAGAGCTGGCGGCGATCGCGCGCGGCATGGGCCGGGCGGGCAAGGGCGTGATCCAGCTGCTCGATGATTTCTCGGACAGCACGGCAGACGGATCCACCGAATTCGCCATGCTGCGCCGCCTGGTCGCGCTGTCGGGCCGGCCGCTCTCCTTCACGCTGCTCGATATCTCGCTCTACCCCGGGCGCTGGCAGACCCTGTTGCGCGAGGTCGAGCGCGCCCAGCGCGACGGCCTGCCGATCCGCGGCCAGGTGGCGGCGCGGCCGGTCGCCGTGCTGTACGGACTCGAATTGTCGTTCCATCCCTTCTCGACCTGCCCGAGCTATCGCGCGGTCGAGGGTTTGCCGTTGCCGCAGAAGCTGGCGCGGCTGCGCGATCCTGCACTGCGGGCGCGCCTGCTCGCCGAGGAGCCGGTCTACAGCAATCCGCAGATGCTGGCCTTCATGCGCAACGTCGGCAACATGTACGTGCTGGGCGATCCGCCCGACTACACGCCGGCCGCCCAACGCCGGCTGGATGCGCGGGCGGCAGCACTCGGCCTCTCGCCGCTC
>DASZJU010000650.1:0-8482 GCA_035947815.1 Reyranella sp. | reverse complement strand
GCAACGCTCAACGTCGAGCTGCGCAAGGTGATCGAGCAGCGCGAGAAATCCCATCCCAGCACCCAGCATTCCAACCAGGGCGGCTGGCAGTCGAGCCATGACATGGACCGCTGGGGCGGCGCGCCGGCCATCAAGCTCCTGGCCATCGGCCGCAACACCGCCAACCGCGTGACGACGGATCGCGAGGGCAAGCCGGTCAACAGCCCCTATCCCGGCTATTTTGCCGTGACCTGGGGCGCCAACATGTGGGCCAACGTCAACCGCAGCGGCCACGGCAACGAGTTCCATTCGCATCCCGGCGGCTACTGGTCCGGCGTCTACTACGTCGACGACGGCGGTATCGCCGACGATCCGTCCCTGGGCGGCGAGCTCGAGTTCATGGATCCGCGCGGACCGATGGCGGCGATCTATGCCCCGCATCTCGCCGTCGCCATGCCGGGCGGCCTGAAGGCCGGCGCCAACGAGGCGGTGATCCCCAAGGCCGGCCGGCTGGTGATGTTCCCGTCGTGGCTGCTGCACCAGGTGCGGCCCTATCGCGGCAACGCCGAGCGTATCTCCATCGCCTTCAATCTCACCGTTTGAAAGCCACAGTGAGGACGCTGTCGGCCTGATCGCGGTCTATAGCCGGGTCGGCGAGGCTACGTTAGTATCGCGGCTGCCGTTCGATTTCCTCGCTGCTTCCTTGAATGGATCACGGCGTTGCTTGCGTCGTCGTTGAAGAGCCGGTCATAGCGAGTGCGTAGCTGCTGATCCGTCGCGTCCGATTAAGCGGCCTGGTAAGCGCAGCGTACGACCGATCCTCGGTCGCCTTCACCTCTAGCGTTTTCAGCACCCGACGTCTCGAACGTGGAGCTGCACGTGACACGCATGCAAAGCGCCATTCTCGCCGGTCTTGCCATAGCGCTGGCAACGGCGCCAATGAGTCCGGCGAGCGCACAGAAATCAGGCGGCATCCTGAAGATCTTCTTCTTCGACAGCCCGGCCACCATGTCGATCCACGAAGAATCGACGATCGCCGGCCAAGGGCCGATGATGGGGGTTTTCAACAACCTCGTCATGTACGACCAGAGCGTGCCGCAAAGCGGGATGAAGTCGATCGTCCCCGATCTCGCCCGCGAGTGGTCGTGGGATGCGGCCGGGACCAGCCTCACTTTCAAGTTGCGCCGGGGCGTCAAATGGCACGACGGCAAGCCGTTCACCGCCCGCGACGTCAAGTGCACCTGGGATCTGCTGCAAGGCAAGGCGAGCGAGACGCTTCGCGTCAACCCGCGCAAGACATGGTACGGCAACCTCGACACGGTGATCGCCAATGGCGACGACGAGGTGACGTTCAGGCTGAAGCGCCCGCAGCCCGCCTTCATCGCCTTGCTCGCGTCCGGGTTCTCGCCGGTCTATCCCTGCCATGTGTCGTCGGCCGAGATGCGGCGGCGTCCGATCGGCACCGGCCCGTTCAAATTTGTCGAGTTCAAGCCCAACGAGTCGATCAAAGTCGCCCGCAACCCGGACTACTGGAAACCGGGACGGCCCTATCTCGACGGCATCGACTACAAGATCATCAAGAACCAGTCGACCGGAGCGCTGGCCTTCGTCGCCGGCGAGGTCGACATGACATCGCCCTATTTCCTGCAGGTGCCCGTCCTGAAAGACATCAAGGACCAGGCGCCGCAGGTCACCTGCGCGCTGGTGCCGTCGAACGTGCAGCGCAACGTCATCATCAATCGCGAGGCGGCGCCGTTCAACAATCCGGAACTGCGCCGGGCGGTGGCGCTGACCGTCGATCGCCGCGCCTTCATCGACACCCTGACGCAGGGCAAGGGCGATATCGGCGGTGCGCTGCTCGCCCCACCCGAGGGGATCTGGGGCATGCCGGCGGAGCTGATGCAACAGCTGCCGGGCTACGACCCCGACGTGGCGAAGAACCGGACGGAGGCGCGCCAGATCATGGAGAAGTCGGGCTACGGCGCAGGCAACCGGCTGAGGCTCAAAGTGTCGACGCGCAACATTCCGCCCTACCGCGACCCGGCGGTGATCCTGATCGACCAGCTCAAGAAGATCTACATCGACGCCGAGCTCGAGCCGCTCGACACCACCGCGTGGTATCCGAGGGTAAGGCGCAAGGACTACACGATCGGCGCCAACCTCACCGGCAACGGCATCGACGATCCCGACCAAGCATTCTATGAAAATTATGCCTGCGGCTCGGAAAGCAACTACGACGGCTACTGCAACCCGAAGATCGACGAGTTGTTCGACCAACAGTCGATGGAAGCCGACCAAGACAAGCGCAAGAAGCTGGTCTGGAATATCGAGCGCCGTCTGGCCGAAGATGTCGCGCGGCCGGTCCTCTATCACAACCGCTCGGGGACCTGTTGGCAGCCCTACGTCAAGAACTACGTGCCGATGATCAACAGCATCTACAACGGCCTGCGGATGGAAGATGTGTGGCTCGACAAGTAAGCAGGGGCGAACAGCGGAACGTCACGCCGGCATGCGCGCAACCAGGCGAATGCCGCCGAGACTGCCGCTGTCGTAAAGTCGCGCGATGACGGCGTAGAATTTCTCGTGGGCCTGATAGGCGCCTTCACCGTGAACGCTGGCATAGGCCGCACGATTCTGCCGCCAGGTGCGGAGACGCTCAGCGGCATAGGGGCCCCAATCGCTCGTGAGGTCCGTCGTGGCGACCGCCGCGAAGCCCGCCGCGCGTAGATCGGCCGCATAGTCCGCCGGGCTGGTCACCGTGATGCCGTTGACGATGCCGCGCAGATCGGCCAAATCCCGCGGCGCGAAGGGCGCGCGCTGGGAGAGATCCTCGACATAGCACATGCCGCCCATCCGCAGCGCTCGCGCAAGCCTGGCGAACAAACGCGGACGGTCGGCGATGTGCAGGATCGCAAGCCAGCTCACGGCGGCGTCGAATTCCGCAAGCGGCAGCGGGTAGGTGAGCGCATCGCCGCAGAGATGCGTCACTCGTCCCGCGAGACCGGAGCGAAGGGTCAGATCGACGCCGATCTGGTGCAACTCGGGTTGCAGCTCCAGTGCCGTGACGTGGCATCCCGTGGTGTGGGCAAGGTAACGGGCGGGGCCACCGATGCCCGATCCCACGTCGAGCACGCGGCTCGCGGGTCCAAGCCCGAGCGCCTCCGCCGCCGCATGAATGGCGTCGGTGCCGTGATAGTGCCATTGATCAATCGCAAAGAGCTGCTCCGGCCGAATGGACTCTCCGGGGCCAATGCCGAGGGCGGCCAATGCCCTCTCGACGCGATCCAGGTGCGTGTAGAGCGGCATCGAACTGATCGCCGTATGGTCACTCATGCTGCGGTCTCCCCGAACCATCTCTGGCACACGAATTGCTCCTGTGTCAGCAGCCCGGCGAAAGCTGCCACTCGTGCGTACTGTGAAGCATCTGCCTCGCCCGTATGCGCGCCAAACGGGAGATCAGAATGCGAAAATTGACGCGACGGGCGCTCGCCCAACGAAGCCTGTCCGCCGGCATCCTGGCCGCCGGACTCGCACCGGAAATACTGACCTCGCGGCTGGCCTATGCCCAGACGCCGGCAAAACCGGCCGTTGCCCCCAAGAAAGGTGGCACGCTCAACACCATTCTGACGCCTGAGCCGCCCGTCCTGGTGCTGGGCGTCAACAATCAGGGCCCGACCGCGATCGCCGCCAGCAAGCTGTACCAGGGCCTGTGCGAGTATTCCTTTGACCTGCAGCCGATGCCCAAGCTCGCCAAGAGCTGGTCGCTGTCGGAAGACAAGAAGACCTACACGTTTCGCCTGCAGGAGAATGTGAAGTTTCACGATGGCCATCCGATGACGGCGGACGACGTGATCTTCTCGATCACCAAGTTCCATATGGAGCTCTCGCCGCGCGCCCGGCCGATCTTCGCCAACATCAAGGAGGCGAAGGCGCCCGATCCGCTCACCGTGGTGCTGACGCTCGACAAGCCGTTCGAGCCGTTCATGCTGATGTTCGACGTTACCGCCTGCGCCATCGTGCCCAAGCACATCTTCGACGGCACGGAATACCGCACCAATCCGGCGAACCAGAAACCGATCGGCACGGGTCCGTTCCAATTCGTCGAGTGGCAGCGCGGCAACTTCATCCGCATGAAGCGCTTCGACGACTACTGGGCGGCGGGCCAACCCTACCTCGACGAGATCATCTACCGCATCATCCCCGACAGCCAGAGCCGGGCGCTGGCGCTGCAGACCGGCCAGGTGCAGCTCACGCAAGCCAACGATATCGAGCCGTTCGACGTGCCGCGCTTTCGCGCCATGCCCAATCTGGAGGTCGAGCTAAAGGGTTGGGAATACGCCTCGCAGCTCTCCTGGATCGAGATCAACCACCGGGTCAAGCCGCTCGGCGACGTGCGCGTGCGCCAGGCGATCAGCCTCGCGATCGATCGCAATTTTATCCGTGACCGGCTGTGGTTCGGCATCGGCAAGGTAGCGACCGGCCCGATCGCCTCGACCACGAAATTCTACGATCCGGCCGTCGCGAAGCTGCCAGGGCCCGACCCGAAGGCCGCCATGCAGCTTTTGGATGCGGCCGGGCTGAAACCCGATGCCAAGGGCGTGCGGTTCACCGTCAAGCACCTGGCGCTTCCCTATGGCGAGGTCTGGATGCGGCTTTCGGAGTATTTCCGTACCGCCTTGCGCCAGATCGGCATCGAAGTCGTGCTGGAAACCACGGATGCCGGCGCCTGGGCCCGTCGCATCGGTGACTGGGACTACGAAACCAGTGTCAACTTCCTCTCGCAGTACGGCGATCCGACCCTGGGGGTGGAGCGCAGCTACGTCTCGACCAATATCAAGAAGGTCACCTTCACCAACACCGGCGGTTATGCGAATCCCAAGGTCGACGAGCTGTTCACCACGGCGCGCGAGGTGGGCGACACGGCGGTGCGCCAGCAGGCCTTCACCGCGGTGCAGAAGATCCTGTGCGAGGAGCTGCCGCAGATCTGGCTGATGGAGCTCGCCTGGCCCACCATCCACGACAAGAAGCTGCACAACGTGATTGGGACCGCGATGGGCCCCAACGCCTCGTTCGACAACGTCTTCCTGGCGTGATGCGCGGCTGAGATGGGCGGCGCGCGATTCGGCCGCTTTCTTGTCCAGCGGGTCATCAAGATGGTGGTGATGGTGTTCGCCATCATCGTCGCCAATTTCCTGCTGGTCCATGCCGCTCCGGGCGATCCGGCGAGCGTGATCGCCGGTGAAGCGGGTGCGGCCGATCCTCAGTTCCTCGCCCAATTGCGCGCCCAGTTCGGCCTCGATCAGCCGCTGTCGACGCAACTCTGGATCTATGTGAGCCACGTGGCGCACGGCGATCTCGGGGTTTCGTACCGCCAGCAACGCCCGGTCGCGGGGCTGATCCTGGAGCGACTGCCGGCAACGCTGCTGCTGACCGGTACGGCTTTCATCCTGGCCGTGATCGGCGGCGTCACGCTGGGCGCGCTCGCCGCAAGAAGGGTCGGGCGCACGTCGGACAGCCTGATCACGGTGCTGGCACTCGGCCTCTACGCCACGCCGATCTTCTGGGTCGGGTTGATGCTGGTGCTGGTGTTCAGCGTGTGGCTCGACTGGTTGCCGAGCTTCGGCATGAACACCGTGGGCGCCGACCTGACCGGCGCCGCCGCGGTGCTCGATACGGCTCGCTACCTGCTGCTGCCGGCGCTGACGCTCGGCCTTTTCTACATGGCCGTCTATGCACGTCTCACGCGCGCGGCGATGCTCGAGGTGGCGTCGCAGGATTTCGTCCGCACCGCCCGCGCCAAGGGCGTTCCCGAGGGCGGCGTGCAGCGCCGCCACGTGCTGCGCAACGCGCTCTTGCCGGTGATCACCGTCGCCGGCATCCAGGCCGGCCAACTGGTCGGTGGATCGATCCTGGTGGAAACGGTGTTCGCCTGGCCGGGCATCGGGCGTCTCGCCTTCGACGCACTGCTCGCCCGCGATTACCAGATCTTGCTGGGCGTGTTCCTCGCCACCTCGGTGCTGGTGCTGGTGTTCAACCTTGTCACCGACCTGCTCTATGCCTGGATCGATCCGCGCGTGGAGATGACATGAACGGATTGCTGGGCGACTTCTTCGGCACTTTCCTGCGCAACCGCGGTGCCGCCGCGGGCCTCGCCGTGCTGGCGCTGGTGGGCGTGGCCGCCGGCTCGGCCGGCCTGCTGTTCCCGTACTCGCCGTGGGACATGCGCGGCGCGCCTTTCATGCCTCCGGGCGAAATGGAGTTCCTTCTCGGCTCCGACAGCCTGGGCCGCGACGTCGCGGCGGGAATCGCCTACGGCGCGCGCGTCTCGCTGCTGATCGGCGCAGTGTCGACGGTGGTCGCGGTGCTGCTCGGTATCACGCTGGGCGCGGTGGCCGGCTATGCGGGAGGCGTGGTCGACGACGCGATCATGCGCTTCACCGAATTCTTCCAGACTGTCCCGAGCTTCATGCTCGCCGTGGTGCTGGTGGCGATCTTCTCGCCCAGCATCGGCTCCATCGTCGCGGCCATCGCCATCGTCTCCTGGCCGCCGGTGGCGCGGGTCATCCGTGCCGAGTTCCTGTCGCTGCGCTCGCGCGAATTCGTCCACGCCGCCGAGGTGCTCGGACGATCGCGCACCGCCATCGTCTTCCGCGTGATCCTGCCCAACGCGCTTTCGCCGATCATCGTGCTCGCCAGCCTGATGGTGGCGAGCGCCATCCTGCTGGAGAGCGGCTTGTCGTTCCTGGGTCTCGGCGATCCCAATCTGATCTCCTGGGGCTTCATGATCGGCGCCGGACGCAGCGTAATCCGCATTGCCTGGTGGATGAGCGTCTTTCCCGGCATCGCCATCTTCCTGACGGTGCTGGCGCTCAACCTTGTCGGCGAGGGGCTGAGCGACGCCCTCAACCCCCGACTGGCGCGCCGGCGATGAACCTTCTGGACGTCCGCAACCTCACCATCGCGCTGCCGCCGGGGGCGGAACGCGTGCACGCAGTCGAGGATGTCTCCTTCACCCTCGATGCCGGCGAGATCCTGTGCATCGTGGGCGAGAGCGGCTCGGGCAAGTCGGTCTCGACCGGCGCGATCATGAGCCTGCTGCCGCCGGCGCTGAAGGTGATCCAGGGCAGCATCGGCCTCGAGGGCCGCGACCTCCTGCGACTGAAGCCGGCTGAGATGCGCCTGCTGCGCGGCAGCCGGATCGGCATGATCTTCCAGGAGCCCATGACGGCGCTCAATCCGCTGATGCGGGTGGGAGAGCAGATCGGCGAAGTGCTGAAGGTCCACGGCGCGCGCGGTTCGGCCGGGCGCGTGCAGGAGCTGATCAACGCGGTGCAGTTGCCCGATCCCGACCGGATAGCGCGATCCTACCCCCACCTGCTGTCGGGCGGGCAGCGCCAACGGGTGATGATCGCCATGGCGCTGGCGCTGGAACCGGCGGTGCTGATCGCCGACGAGCCGACCACGGCTCTCGACGTCACGACGCAGATGCAGATCCTGGGATTGATCAAGGAGATTCAGTCCCGGCGCGGCATGGGCGTGCTGTTCATCACCCACGACTTCGGCGTGGTCGCCGAGGTTGCCGACCGCGTCGCGGTCATGCAGCACGGCCGAATCGTGGAAGCCGGAGTGGCGGCGCAGGTGCTGAATGCCCCTCGGCATCCCTATACGCAGGCCCTGATCGCCGCCGTGCCGCACCGGGCGCGCGCCCTGGAGGCGCCGCCGACCGGACGACCCGTTCTGGAGCTGGTCGGCGTGCGCAAGAGCTACTGGCGCGGCGGCGGCCTGTTCTCGCCGCGCGTAAAAGTGCCTGCGGTACAGGATGCGGACCTGGTGTTGCGCAAGGGCGAGACGCTCGGCCTGGTGGGAGAGAGCGGATCGGGAAAATCCACGCTGGCGCGCTGCGTCGTCAACCTGGTGAAGCCTGAAGAGGGCGCGATCCGCTATCACGACACCGATCTCCGTCGGCTGATGCGCCGGCATTGGAAGCCGTACCGCAAGCGTATCCAGATGGTCTTCCAGGATCCGTTCGCCTCGCTCAATCCACGCCGCCGTGTCGGCGACATCATCGCTGAGGGACCGATAGCGCACGGCATGGGACGTGCGGCCGCGCTCCGCCGGGCCGCCGAGCTGCTCGCGCTCGTCCAGCTCGATGCCGGCGCGGCCGAGCGGTTTCCGCACGAGTTCAGCGGCGGGCAACGCCAGCGCATCGGCATCGCCCGCGCGCTTGCGCTGGAGCCGGAGCTCCTGATCGCCGATGAGCCTGTGTCGGCGCTCGACGTCTCGGTTCAGGCGCAGATCCTGGCGCTGCTCGAAGACCTGCGGCAGCGGCTCGGGCTGACGATGCTGTTCATCACGCATGATCTGCGCGTCGCAGCGCAGGTTTGTGGACGCGTAGCAGTGATGCAGCGCGGCGTGATCGTGGAGCAGGGCTTTACGGCGGAGGTTTTTGCGGCGCCGCAACACCCCTATACGCAGAGCCTGCTCGATTCCATTCCGGGGCGTC
>DASZJU010000649.1:0-5093 GCA_035947815.1 Reyranella sp. | reverse complement strand
GCCGCAAGAAGGTCGTGGCGCCCGAGTATATCAAGGGAATGAAGATCCGCCCGGCCCAGAGCACGATCTGCCAGATGGTCACGATGCTGGGCGGCACCAACGTGCAGGCTTCGGCGCCGGAAGCGCGCGACGTGCTGGAACGCGGCGTGGCCGATGCGATCTTCTTTCCGTGGGGCTCGATGTTCTTGTTCGGCCTCGACAAGGTCACCAAGTACCACATGGATGTGCCGCTCTATTCGACCGTGTTCACCTATTCGATCAACAAGGCGAAGTACGACTCCATGTCGGCGGCGCAGAAGAAGGTGATCGACGATCACTGCAATGCCGAATGGGCCGTCAAGGTCGCCGGCCCCTTCGTCGATTTCGAGGTTGCGGGCCGCGCCAAGATGAAGGCAGCGGCGGGCCACGAGGTCTACGAGCTGACGCCCGACCAGCTCAAGGCCTGGAAGACCGCCACCGAGCCGCTCTACAAGCAGTGGGCCGACGCCGTGGCCAAGACCGGCGCCAATCCCGACGTGCTCTACAAGGAGTTCCAGCAAAGCCTCGCCAAGCACGGCGCGGGGTTCTAGTGCCTGACTCTTTGCTGGGAGCGCGCCACTCCGTGGCGCTCATGTATTCCTCCCTGCGCGTGAGCGCGGGGAGGTGTCCGCGTAGCGGACGGAGGGGTCATGGGCCTCAGTCGGGGCGCTTGTGACCCCTCCGTCGGCGTATGACGCCGACACCTCCCCAAGCTTCGCTTGGGGAGGAAAAGGCGCGACTGGAGCCGCGCGCTCCCAGCAATGAAGCGTAGCGTGATGGACCGCATCATCGACACGATCGAGGCGATCGCCGCCTTGTTCGTCGGGCTGGTGGCGGCCGACATCTTCCTCTCCGTCGTGTTGCGCCGCTTCTTCAGCCTGCAAATCCCCGATTCCTACGATTTCGGGCGCATGCTGCTCGGCATCCTGATCTTCTGGGGGATCGCCGCCACCTCCTACCGTGGCGGCCACATCACGGTCGATCTCGTCTGGGCCTCGGCCAGCCCGCGCTGGAAGCGCGTGATCGACGTGTTCGCCACCCTCGTCCTCTTGTTCGTTGTCACGGTGCAGACCTACACGCTGCTCGACAAGGTGACCTCGACCTACAACGACCATGTGCTGACCTACGATCTCGGCCTGCCGACCTGGCCGTTCTTCGCGGTAGCCTGGGCGGGCGACGTCTCGGCCGTGGTGCTGATCGCCATCCGCACCTACCGCCTGATCTTCCATCCCGAGGACCTGCACGGCGCGAGCACGGCCCCGGAATGAGCAAATCCGAATGAGCGCCGACGCCGTCGCCATCCTGGGCTTCGTCTCGCTGTTCGCGCTGATGCTGCTGCGCGTGCCGGTCGGCATGGCGATGGGGCTGGTCGGCGTCAGCGGCTATGCCTACCTGACGGGCGGCGGGCCGGCGCTGAAACTGATCGGCCAGACCTCCATGCGCACGGTCACCGACTATCAGTTTGGCGTCATCCCGATGTTCCTGCTGATGGGCGCCTTCGTGTCGAACTCGGGCGTGAGCCGCGAGCTGTTCCGCGCCGCCAACACCGTGGTCGGCCACTGGCGGGGCGGGCTGGGGCTCGCCACCGTGTTCGCCTGCGGCGGTTTTGCCGCGATCTCGGGCTCCTCGGTTGCCACCGCCGCCACCTTCTCTACTGTCGCCTATCCCGAGATGCGCCGCTACGGTTACCCGAAAAGCTTCGCCACCGGCGTGATCGCGGCCGGCGGCACCCTGGGTGCCATGCTGCCGCCCTCGACCGTGCTCGCCGTCTACGGCCTCATCACCCAGCAGGACATCGGCAAGCTGTTCCGCGCCGGCATCGGCCCCGGCCTGCTCGCCATGCTGATGTACATGGCGACCATCGCCGTGATCTGCCGCGTCCGGCCCGACTTCCTGCCGACCGTGCCCATGGCCACGTGGGCCGACAGGGTCGCTGGCCTGCGCGACGTGTGGGCGCCGATCCTGCTGTTCGTGCTGGTGATCGGCGGCCTCTATGGCGGCGTGTTCACGCCCACCGAAGCAGGCGGGGTGGGCGCGAGCGGCGCCTTCCTGCTCGGCATCCTGCGCCGCCGCCTCGACAAGGCGGGGATCCGCGCCTCGCTGCTGCAGGCCACGCGCACCGCGGCCGCAGTCTTCACCGTGCTGATCGGCGCGCTGCTGTTCGGCTACTTCCTCACCATCACCCAGGTGCCGCAGAAGGTGACGGAGTTCTTGACCGGCCTCGGCATCGGCGCCTACGGCGTGCTTGCCATCATCATGGTCATGTATCTGGTGCTGGGCTGCCTGATGGACGCCATGGCGATGATCATCCTCACCGTGCCGATCATCTTCCCGCTGGTCACTGCGCTGGGTTTCGACCCCATCTGGTTCGGCGTCATCATCGTCATGACCGTCGAGCTCGGCCTGATCCATCCGCCGGTCGGCATGAACGTCTTCGTCATCAAGAGCGTCGTTCAGGACGTGAGCTTCACCGCGATCTTCAAGGGCGTGCTGCCCTTCATCGCCACCGACATCCTGCGGCTGGTCATCCTGATCGCCTTTCCGATCATCGCGCTCTGGCTGCCCAATCAGATGTAGGGCGTCGTCCGGATGTCGATTTTCGACGTGAGCGTGCGGTGCACGGGGCACTGGTCGGCGATCTGCAGCAGCCGGGTGCGCTGCGCCTCGTCCAGCGAACCGATCAATTCGACGCTCTTGTCGATGCGATCGATCATCGCCTTGGGACTTTCGCAATCCGCGCAGTCCTCGGCATGGACGCGCGAGTGTTGCAGCCGGACGACGACCTGCTCGAGCGGCCACTTCTTGCGCGTGGCGTACAAATTGACCGTCATCGAGGTGCAACTGCCGAGCGCCATGAGAAGCAGCTCGTAGGGACCGGGCCCCGAATCGCCGCCGCCCGCTGCGGCGGGTTCATCGGCCTGCAAAGTGTGACGGCCGTCCAGCATGATCTGATCGAAGGGGCCTGCCCCGGTCGACGCCACGACGACCGTTCCTGCCGGCACCGAAGCCTGTAGCTCGCGCGGATCGCGCCGAGTTGTCGCGCTGTTCATGTCGATCTCCCGTTTGCAGGTATGGTGAAAGGGACGCGAGACATCTCAGCAGATGTATCGACGAAGATGTAGCGCTACTGTGCGGGCCGAAAGGATTTCCGCATGAAGAGAGTTGGCTCGTTTCTCGGCGACTGGTGGCGCCTCGTCGTTCCTTATTTCAAGTCCGAAGAGCGTTGGATCGCCATCTCGCTGCTGATCGCAGCCATCGTGCTGACCCTTTCCAGCGTCGCCGTCAACGTGGCTTACAACGAATGGAACCGGCGCTTCTTTGACACGCTACAGAACAAGGACGAGCCTGGCTTCTGGCTGGAAATGATCAACTTCTCGTGGATCGCCGGTCTCACCATCGCTTTTTCCATTGCCCGCGGACTGGCGAGTCCTTACCTGCGCCTGCGCTGGCGGCGCTGGCTGACCAAGCAATATCTCGCGCATTGGCTCGACAGCCGTGGCTACTACCGCATCGAGCTCGAGCGCAGGATCGACAACGCCGACCAGCGCATCTCCGAGGATCTCCGCCAGCTCGGACTCTACACCATGGAGCTCGTGGTGGGCGTGATCGACGCCGTGGCGACGCTCATCTCGTTCCTGTTCATCCTGTGGCAGCTCTCGGGCTCGCTGTCGCTGGGCTTCATCGGCATCGACGGCAACGTGCCGGGCTACATGGTGTGGGTGGCGCTGGTCTACGCCTTCGTCGGCACCTGGCTCGCCAACAGGGTCGGCCGGCGGCTGATCCCGCTCAACTTTGCGCAGCAAGCGCTCGAGGCCGATTTCCGCTTCTCCCTGGTGCGCGTGCGCGAGAACGCCGAGGGCATCGCGCTCTACCGCGGCGAGGCCGCCGAGCAGGAGAACCTGGTGGCGCGCTACCAGGCGGTGTTCATGAACGGCTGGCGCGTGCTCTACACCAGCCTGCAGCTCGCGTTCTATCAGACGGGCTACGGCCAGATCGCCATCATCTTCCCCTATCTCGTGACCGGCCCGCGCTTCTTCGCCGGCGCCATCACGCTCGGCGTCATGACGCAGACGGCGCAGGCCTTCGGGCAGGTCCAGACGGCGCTGTCCTTCTTCATCGACAACTACGCCACGCTGGCCGAGCTGCGCGCGGTGATGGACCGTCTCATGGGCCTGCAGGGCGCCATCGACCACCAGCAGGACACGGCGATCGACGTGGCGCCCGAGACCGGCCGGGCCGATGTCGGCGCCGAGGGTCTCACGCTCAGCCTGCCCGACGGCCAGGCGCTGCTCAGCGACGCGACGCTTGTCCTGCCGCACGGCCATTCCACCCTGATCACCGGCGCCAGCGGCTCGGGCAAGAGCACGCTGTTCCGCGCCCTGGCCGGCATTTGGCCGTTCGGCCATGGCAGGGTGCGCGTACCGGCGGGGGCGCGCGTGCTCTTCCTGCCGCAGAAGCCCTACATCCCGATCGGCACCCTGCGCAACGCCGTGCGCTATCCCGACGAGCACTCCAAGGCGACGGACGCCGAGATCGTGGCCGCCCTCGAGGCCGCGCGCCTTGGCCATCTCGCCCCGCGTCTCGACGAGGTGGCGCACTGGACCTACACCCTGTCGGGCGGCGAGCAGCAGCGGCTCGCGGTGGCGCGCGCCCTGGTGTTCAAGCCCGACTGGCTGTTCCTCGACGAAGCCACCGCATCGCTCGACGAGCCAATGGAGGCCGCGATCTATGGCGAGTTGAAGCAGCGCCTTCCCGACACGACCGTCGTGTCGATCGGCCACCGGCCCTCGTTGCGCCAGTGGCACGACCGCCAGGTCGAGCTCAAACGCGCGCCGGGCGAGGTCGGGCAGCTGGTCGAAGGGGCGGCGGCGGCGCCGGCTTGATGCATACGTTCGTCGCGGCTGGTGCCGGATTTCTGCTCGCCGTCTTGTGGTTCGACCTGATGTTCGACGTGCAGACCCGCAAGCATATCGGCAACCCGCTGCCGCCTGAAGTATTGGCCTCGATCTCGGCATACTATCGACGCGTCACGACCGAAGCCTATCCCATGAACCGGCTGGTGGCGCTGGTCATGG
>DASZJU010000648.1:0-5307 GCA_035947815.1 Reyranella sp. | reverse complement strand
CCGGCAAATCCCGATTTTGTCCAAGTGACGAAGCGGTTTCTCATGGCCATGCCGATCTCGCAGCATTTCGGTTTCGAGATCACCGACGTGGCGCCGGGTCGCTTCGAGATCACGCAGCCGTTCCGTCGGGAATTATCGTTTCGCGAAGGGGTATTTCAAGCCGGGCCGATCGGGACCTTGGCCGATATGGCGGCGGCCTGCGCCAGCGTCACCCTGCTGCCGGAAGGGTGGAGCGCCTCGACCGTCGACTACACGCTGAAGCTGTTGGCGCCGGCCATCGGCGACACGCTGATCGCGCGCGGACGTGTCGTGAGATTCGGACGCACGCTGTCGGTTGCCGCGGCCGAGGTCTCCTCGATGCGTGGCGGCGTTGAAACATTGTGCGCCACGGCGCTGACCACGGTTCGCAACTTCGGGCCGTCATGACTCCGGCATTTCTCTACGGCCTCGTCATTCTGTCGGCGATCGCCCACGCCGTCTGGAACGCGCTGGTGAAGTCGGCCGGCGATCGCGCGCTCACCATGGTGGCGATCCGCACAGTCGGCATGATGCTCGGCTTCGTTGCCTTGCCCTTCGTCGACTGGCCCGAGCCGGAGAGCTGGAAATGGCTCGCCGTCACCGCCGTCGTGATGTTCGCCTACTACGCGCTGCTGGTCCGCTCCTATGGCGTGGGCGACATGAGCGTCGTCTACCCGCTGGCGCGCGGGCTGGCGCCGGTGCTCACCACGATTGCGGCATTCCTGGTGATCGGCGAGGCCTTGAGCACGGGCCAGATCGCGGCCGTTGTGATGATCTCGATCGGCATCATGGCCTTGTCCTTTGGCGCAGGCGCCAGCCGCACAGCCGTGGGCTTTGCGCTGGCGACCGGCGTCTCCGTCGCGACCTACAGTTTCTTCGCCGGACTGGGCGTGCGCAGCGCCGGGAGCGTGCTGGGCTTCCAGGCCTGCCTGGAGATCGTCACCGGCTTCGGCATGCTCGGCTACGGCGTCGTCGCGCGGCGCGCCGACCTTTTAGGCTACGCGCGCCGCTATGGTGCGGTTGGACTTTTCGCCGGCGCGGTGTCGGTGGTTGGCTTCCTGGCCTATCTCGTGGCGGCCAGAAGCTTGCCGCTCGGTCCGGTGTCGGCGCTGCGCGAGACCAGCGTGATCTTCGGCGCCGTCCTGGGCACGATCGTGCTGAAGGAAGGTTTCGGGCCGCGCCGGATCGCCGCCGCGATGCTGGTGACGGTCGGGATCGTGCTTCTCGCCGTGGTGCGCTGAGGTAATCTGCATTCATGTCGCTGCCCGTCCTCCTGAAGAGCCGCCTGCGCCTGCCGCTGATCGCCGCGCCGATGTTCCTGGTCTCCGGTCCGGCGCTGGTGAAAGCGGCTTGCCGCGCCGGCATCATCGGCTCGTTCCCGACTGCCAACTGCCGCACCGTTGAAGAGCTCGACGGTTGGTTGGTCGATATGAACGAAGACCTCAAGCGGGCCGCCGACGAAGCCGGCCGCGCCCTGCCGCCGCTCTGTCCCAACCTGATCGTGCATCGCTCCAACCCGCGGGTGCCCGCCGATCTCGCGGCCGTGCTGCGCCACAAGGCGGAGATCGTGATCACATCGGTCGGCTCGCCCGAGCCGGTGTTGAAGCCCTTGAAGGACGCGGGCTGCCTGGTGCTGGCCGACGTGGCTTCGGTGCGCCATGCCGAGAAGGCGGTCGCGGCCGGCGTTGACGGGCTGGTGCTGCTGACGGCCGGGGCGGGCGGGCAGACCGGCTGGGTCAATCCCTTCGCCTTCGTGCGCGCCGTGCGGAAATTCTGGGACGGCATCGTGGTGATGGCGGGCGGCATGGCCGACGGCCAGGCGGTCGCCGCCGCCCAGGCGCTGGGCTGCGATCTCGCCTACATGGGCACCAAGTTCATCGCCACCCGCGAGAGCCTGGCCAAGGAGTCCTACAAGGAGATGCTGGTGAAGAGCCGGCTCGACGATGTGCTGCTGACCCGTGCCTTCACCGGACTCGAGACCAACATGCTGCGGCCCTCGATCGCCGCAGCCGGACTCGATCCCGACGACCTGCCGGTGCGCGGCGCCATCGATATCGCCAAGGACATCAACGCGGCCGAGCGCGAGCGGCCGGATGCCAAGCGCTGGAAGGACATCTGGAGCGCGGGCCACTCCGTGTCGGGCGTATCGGACGTGCCGTCGGTCGCCGAGCTGGTCGAGCGGACCGCCGCCGAATACGCCAAGGCAAGTAAGCGCGGATAAGATCCGCGCGAATCAGTGCAGGGCGTATAGGCCCGAAGCGAACTTGAACTCGGCGGGCTTGATCAGGGCAGCGCTGGCCACTTTCACACGGTGGACCTTGCCGTCGAGATTGCGCTCCCAGAAATCGAGGAACTTGGTGAGAGCGGGAAAACGGGGAGCGAGATCGAGGTTCTGCCAGACAAAACTTTGCAGAACATGCTTGTGGTCGGGCAACCAGTAGAGGATTACGGCGGTCGTGATGCGGTAGTTGTTGAGCTGGGCGACAAAACTGCGGTCCATCGAGCACTCCTTGACACGGTACGCAGAGTTGAATATTCACTCCCGCTTAACGAAAAATCAATAAAATCGTTCCACAACAATGCACTAGCAGCCGTCTCTGATGATTGCTGCTAGTGCGAAACGACTTGCAAGATCCGGGCGCAACCTTTTCGCGTTCGCCTTGACTCAAACAACTCACACCCTTACATCCCGTGCGCCATTGGCACTCATCGCAGGAGAGTGCTGATAGGAATCGTTTCCGTAACTTTGGAGGAAAAACATGAAGTTCCGTCCGCTTCACGACCGTGTCGTGGTCAAGCGCGTCGAGGAAGAAGGCAAGACCAAGGGTGGCATCATCATTCCGGACACCGCCAAGGAAAAGCCGATGGAAGGCGAGATCGTCGCGGTCGGCCCGGGCGCCCGCGACGAGAAGGGCACGCTGGTTCCGCTCGACGTCAAGAAGGGCGACCGCATCCTGTTCGGCAAGTGGTCCGGCACCGAGATCAAGCTCGATGGCGAGGATCTCCTGATCATGAAGGAGTCCGACATCATGGGAATCATCGAAGGTTCCCCCGCCGCGGTCCGCAAAGCCGCCTGAGCGCACCCATCACAACCAACATTCAAGAGGGATAATCAATGGCAGCCAAGGAAGTCCGCTTTAGCGGCGACGCACGCGAGCGCATGCTGCGCGGCGTCGACATTCTCGCCAACGCCGTCAAGGTGACGCTGGGTCCGAAGGGCCGCAACGTCGTCCTCGACAAGAGCTTCGGCGCGCCGCGCATCACCAAGGACGGCGTCACCGTCGCCAAGGAGATCGAGCTCGGTGACAAGTTCGAGAACATGGGCGCCCAGATGGTGCGCGAAGTGGCCTCGAAGACCAACGACCTGGCCGGCGACGGCACGACGACGGCGACCGTTCTCGCCCAGGCGATCGTGCGCGAAGGCGTGAAGTCGGTCGCAGCCGGCATGAACCCGATGGACCTCAAGCGCGGCATCGACCTCGCGGTCGACGCGGTGGTCGAGGACATCAAGGCGCGCGCCAAGAAGATCACCGGCACCGATGAAGTGGCCCAGGTCGGCTCGATCGCCGCCAACGGCGACAAGTCGATCGGCAAGATGATTGCCGAGGCGATGAAGAAGGTCGGCAACGAGGGCGTCATCACCGTGGAAGAGGCCAAGAGCCTCGACACCGAGCTCGATGTCGTCGAAGGCATGCAGTTCGACCGCGGCTATCTCTCGCCGTACTTCATCACCAACGCCGACAAGATGATCGCCGAGCTCGACAGCCCGTACATCCTGCTGTTCGAGAAGAAGCTCTCGGGCCTGCAGGCGATGCTGCCGGTGCTCGAGGCGGTCGTGCAGTCGGGCAAGCCGCTGCTGATCGTGGCCGAGGACGTCGAGGGCGAGGCGCTGGCCACCCTGGTCGTCAACAAGCTGCGCGGTGGGCTGAAGATCGCCGCCGTCAAGGCGCCGGGCTTCGGCGATCGCCGCAAGGCGATGCTCGAGGACATGGCGATCCTGACCGGCGGTCAGCTGATCTCCGAGGACTTGGGCATCAAGCTCGAGAACGTCACGCTCGACATGCTCGGCAAGGCCAAGAAGGTCATCGTCGAGAAGGAGAACACCACGATCGTCGACGGCTCGGGCAAGAAGGTGGACCTCGAAGGCCGCATCACCCAGATCCGCGCGCAGATCGAGGAGACCACCTCGGACTACGACCGCGAGAAGCTCCAGGAGCGGCTGGCCAAGCTCGCCGGCGGCGTGGCGATCATCAAGGTCGGCGGCGCCACCGAGATCGAGGTCAAGGAGAAGAAGGACCGGGTTGACGACGCCATGCACGCCACCAAGGCGGCCGTCGAAGAGGGCATCGTCGCCGGCGGCGGCGCCGCTCTGCTCTACTCGATCCGGGCGCTCGACAAGCTGCGCTCGGCCAACGACGACCAGAAGGTCGGCATCGAGATCGTGCGCCGCGCGCTGCAGTCGCCGGTCCGCCAGATCGCCGAGAACGCCGGCTTCGACGGCGCCGTCGTGGCGGGCAAGATGCTCGACCAGAAGGACACCAACTACGGCTTCGACGCCCAGAAGGGTGACTACTGCGACATGGTCAAGTCCGGCATCATCGATCCGGTCAAGGTCGTGCGCACCGCCCTGCAGGACGCCGCTTCGGTGGCGGGCCTCCTGGTGACGACCGAAGCCATGGTCGCCGAGAAGCCCGAGAAGAAGGCCCCGGCCGGCATGCCGCCGGGCGGCGGCATGGGCGGCGACATGGACTTCTAAGTCCAGTCGACGACAAACGATTGACGAGGGCCGGGGAGCGATCCCCGGCCCTCTGTCATTCTGAGTGCAGCGAAGAATCTCATGCCCTTGGCAAGCGGCGATGAGGTCCTTCGCTTGCGCTCAAGCGCGGGGATTACCCCGCGCGAGACGACAGTTATGCTGTCGGGAATGACGACCCACCCGATCTCCGTCAAAGCCGTCCTGATCCACCGCGACCGTGTGCTGTTGCTCCTGAACGAGCGCGGCGAATGGGATCTGCCGGGCGGACGGCCCGATCCCGGCGAGGATCACCGCGCCGCGCTCGAGCGCGAGGTACGCGAGGAGACGGGGCTGTCGGTCGAGGTCGGCGCCAACCTCGATGCGCGCCTGTTCGAGGTGCTGCCCGGCCGCTTCGTCCGCATCCTGCCCTTCGCCTGCCGGCTGCTGGGCGATAGCGATGTCGTGCTGAGCCACGAGCATCTGGAGATGCACTGGCTGCCGCTGGGTGCGCTCGGCGAGACCATCGCCGGCCACAAGCTGCCGGCCTGCTACCG
>DASZJU010000647.1:0-2351 GCA_035947815.1 Reyranella sp. | reverse complement strand
TCTAGCGCCAGAGCGGCGGCAGCGGCGGCAGGCGGACGTTGCCGGGCCGCGCGACGACGCCGAAGCGGGCCAGGGCCTCGCGCACCTCGCGCGGCGCGCGCAGGCTTGGGCCCATGGTGTCGAGGCCGCCCAGCCGCAGGACGCGTTCCAGCAGCTTTTGCCAGCGTTCGGATTCAGCGGGGAAGCGACGGATCTCGACCTGCCGCGATTCGTCGATGCCGGCCTTGGCCTTGGCGATGTTGAGCGCGAGCTGCAGGCCGCCCAGCTCGTCGACCAGACCGGCCTTCTTGGCGTCGTCGCCCGACAGGACGCGGCCGCGGGCGGCCGCATCGAGCCTGGCGCCGTCGAGCTTGCGGGCTTCGCCGACCTGGCGCGTGAACTCGGCGTAGATCGTGTCGAGCTCGCGCGAGACCGCGGCGCTTTGCGCCGGCGTGGGCGCCTGGAATGGCGAGTACATCCCGGCATTGGCGCCGACGCTCAGCCGGTCGACCTTGACGCCGAGCGATGCCAGCAACTCGGACGTCACTGGCCAGATGCTGAAAACGCCGATTGAGGCGGTAATGGTGGTGGGTTGGGCGACGATGATGTCGCCGCGAATGGCGGCGAGGTAGCCGCCCGACGCCGCCACGTCGCCCATCGAGACGATCACCGGCTTGCCCGCTGAACGCGCGCGACCCACGGCGTCGGCGATGGCATCGGCGGCAGGATAGGTGCCGCCGGGCGAATCGATGCGCAACACGATGGCTCGCACTTCCTTGGTCCGCGCCGCCTGGTCGAGCGCGTCGACGACGTCATCGGCCAGCGCTACGACGTCGTCGTCCAGTGGCCCGCCGTCGCCCGGTCCTGATGCGATGGCGCCGCTGACCCGCACCAGCGCCACGACCTCGCCGTGTGGCTTGGGCCGCGATTCATCGGCGGCATACTCGGACAGGGAGACGAGATCGCGGCTCTTGGCCCGTGCTCCGACCTCGTCCAGCGCGTCGCTGCGATAGCCGATGCGGTCAACCAGGTTTTCCTGCCGCGCCCGCTCCGAATCGAACGGCACTGAATCGACCAGCTGCCGCAGCTTGGCGGGCTCGATGTGCCGCTCGCGCGCCACGTCGCTCACGAATTGGCCGTAGAGGCTTTCGAGAAGCTGCTGCAGGTTCTGGCGGGCCGGGCCGGTGTAACCCGTCTCGAGGAACGTGTCGGGCGCGCTCTTGTACTCGTAGCGCTTGCCGCCTTCGATCTGCACGCCGATCCTGTCCAGACCGGTCTTGATGAACGGCGTTTGGACGGCGATGCCGGCCACCGCAAAGCCGCCGCTCGGCTGCAGCCAGATCTGCTCCAACGCTGAGGCGAGGTAATAGTCGGCGAAGTGCGTGCCGCCGCTGCCCAGCGATTCGGCGAAGCCGACCGCGAACTTGCCCTTGCCGCGGAAATGGGCGATCGCCTGGCGCAGCTCCTGCACGCGGGCGAGGCCCGCCGATTCGTCGCCGATATCGACGAACAGCCCGACCACCCGCGGGTCGTCCGCCGCCTGCCACAGAAGCTGCACGGTCTCGACGATGTCACGCGAGCCGCCGAACAGCCCGCCGTGCAGCAGGCCGGAAGACCTCGATTCGGACGGTACGTCGCGCAGGTCGATCGACAGCACGATCGGCGGCGCCAGCGGCTTGCTCGCGAACGGGCCCGAGGCCACGAAGGCGGCAATGCCACCGATCGCGATCAGGGTGAGGGTGCCCACGGTCGCGAGCAGGCCAACGATAAATCGCCACATGGCGAGTCTCCGTTCAGCTCTTAGGGTTTGAGCAGATTCGGCCGGAACGTCCGCACCGCGTCAAGCATTGCCGAGGCGCGCGTGTCGAGCCCGTTGTCGCGCACCAGCACGGCGGTCGGCAGGCCGCGGATCGGCCTGAGTCCGTCATCTAAGCTCCACATCGACAGCCGAAGGTTGGCGGCGATGAAAGCCGGTGGCGCGATGCCGATTTCGAGCTGCGGCCTGAGCGCCAGCCGGCGCAGCCGCGCCCATTGGATGTCGTCCCAGGCGAAGCGCCGGTCGCGGCCGAAGCCCAAGGCGATGCCGTCGCGGTCGATGACGATCTGGGGCCGGCGGTTGATAGTGCGGCTGATGCCGACGAATGCGTAGTACCCCATGGCGACGGCCAGCAGGCTGAACAGCACGAAGCGCGGGTCGTTCATCGACACGGCGGGCGCATTGGCCGGATTGTTGACGAAATGCAGGATCGCCACGCTGATCATGCCGGCCGAGACGACCGCCATGCTGATGTTGTGCAACGATCCATAGCGCGCCTCGACGGGCTTGGCGGCGGCCACCAAGCGGCCTCAGCCGCACTGCGCGCGGTGGCGCA
>DASZJU010000646.1:0-1988 GCA_035947815.1 Reyranella sp. | reverse complement strand
CCAACGGTCGCCGATCAGCTGGTGACACGGCTGCTGCGGGAGGCCGAGATCAAGGTCGTACCTATCACCGAGGACATCGCGCGTGCTTCGGTCGAGGCGTTCGAGCGATACGGGAAGGGGCGTGCGGCGCCGGCCAACCTGAACGTGGGCGACTGCCTCTCCTATGCCTGCGCCAAGGCGCATGGCGCCCGGCTTCTATTCAAGGGCCACGATCTTTCGCAAACCGACATCGTCCGGGCGTGAGCCGCCGGCCCCCCGCCGCCGTCGCGCCCAGGACGACAATTGCCGCCTATCGAAACGCCCGGCGCGCTCCTACCTAAGCGGTGATTGCGCCTGGAGGGGATGATCGCGAAGGTTTCCGGCCATGCCGATGAAGAACATGAGCAGGCAGACCCGTTTCCACATCGGCTACTGGATTGCCGCGATTCTCGGGCTGCTGGCGCTGCAATACTTCTACACCACGGCGCAGAAGGTCGCCGCCATCCCCTATAGCCAGTTCGAGCAGCTGCTGCGCGACCACAAGATCGCTGAGGTCGGCGTTTCCGACCGTTACATCCAGGGCCGGCTGAAGGAACCGCTTAATGGCAAATCCCAGTTCGTGACCACGCGCGTCGACCCGCGCTTCGCTGATGAGCTGCAGAAATACGGCGTGACCTTTACGGGGGAAGTGGAAAGCACGCTGGTCACCGATCTTCTCTCCTGGGTCGTTCCGGCCTTGCTGTTCTTCGGCGTGTGGATGTTCCTGTCGCGGCGCGTGGCCCAGGGCCTGGGCGGCGGCTTGATGTCGATCGGCAAGAGCAAGGCGAAGATCTACGTGGAGGCCGACACCGGCGTTCGCTTCGACGATGTCGCCGGGGTCGACGAGGCCAAGGACGAACTGCGCGAGATCGTCGAGTTTCTGAAAAATCCGCAACAGTATGGCCGCCTCGGCGCGCGGATGCCGAAAGGCATCCTCCTGGTCGGGCCGCCCGGAACCGGCAAGACACTGCTCGCCAAGGCCGTCGCCGGGCAGGCCAAAGTGCCGTTCTTCTCCATCTCCAGCTCCGAGTTCGTGGAGATGTTCGTCGGCGTCGGCGCCGCGCGCGTGCGCGACCTGTTCGAGCAGGCGCGTACCAAGGCGCCGGCGATCATCTTCATCGATGAGCTCGACGCGCTCGGGCGCGCCCGCGGCTTCGGCCCCTATGGCGGCCACGACGAGAAGGAGCAGACGCTCAACCAGCTTCTGGTCGAGATGGATGGTTTCGACGCGCGCAGCGGCCTCGTCATCCTTGCGGCCACAAATCGCCCGGAAATACTCGACCCGGCGCTGCTGCGCGCCGGCCGTTTCGACCGCCAGGTGCTGGTGGACCGGCCGGACAAGTGCGGGCGCGTCGCCATTCTGCAGGTTCATCTCCGCAACACCAGGCTCGCGCCCGGCGTCGATCCCGAGAAGATCGCCGCGCTGACGCCTGGTTTCACCGGCGCCGATCTTGCCAATCTCGTCAACGAGGCGACCCTGCTCGCCACCCGTCGCGGCGCCGACGCGGTGACGCTCGAAGACTTCACCAATGCGGTCGAGCGCATGGTGGCCGGCCTCGAAAAACGCAATCGCCTGCTGAACCCGAAGGAGCGCGAGATCGTTGCCTATCACGAGATGGGCCACGCTGTGGTCGCGGTGTCGATTCCCGGCACCGATCCGGTGCACAAGGTCTCGATCATTCCGCGAGGCGTCGGTGCGCTCGGCTACACCATCCAGCGGCCCACCGAGGATCGCTTCCTGATGACGCGCGAGGAACTGGAAAACAAAATGTCGGTGCTGCTCGGCGGCCGCGCCGCCGAATTGACGGTGTTCGGGCACTTGTCCACCGGCGCCGCCGACGATCTCCGCCGCGTCACCGACGTCGCACGTTCGATGGTCACGCGCTACGGCATGTCCGAACGGCTCGGCAGCGTCGCCTACGAGCGCGACCCGCGCAACTTCTTGACCGGGCCCGATCTGCCGATGCCGC
>DASZJU010000645.1:0-7629 GCA_035947815.1 Reyranella sp. | reverse complement strand
TGCCAATGCCGCGGCCCAGACCACGGTGCGATGGCTGCACATCGAAGCGAACCCTGCCCAGGTGAAGGTTTGGGAAGAGGTCGCCCGAGACTTCGAAGCCAAGAACCCCGGCGTCAAGATCGAGATGCAGTTCCTGGAGAACGAGGCCTACAAGGCGAAGCTCCCGACCATCCTGCAATCGAAGGACCGCCCGCACATCATCTACAGCTGGGCCGGCGGCGTGCTGAAGGCGCAGATCGAGGCCGGCGTCCTCGAGGACATCAGCGCGCCAATGAAAGGCTACAGCGACAGCCTCGCCCCTGCGGCCGTCGCGGCCTTCACGCAGGACGGCAAGATGTATGGCGTGCCGATGGTCCTGTCACAGGTGCTTTTCCTCCACAACAAGGAGCTGATGGCGAAAGCCGGTCTCGATGGCACGAAGATCAAGACCTGGGATGATCTGCTCGCTGCCGTAAAGGCGCTGAAGGCGGCCGGCGTGGCACCTCTTGTCGTGGGCGGCGCCGACAAATGGCCGCTGCATTTCTATTGGACCTATCTTGGGATGCGCGTTGGCGGCAAGCCCGCGTTCGATGCGGCGCAGCGCGGTGAGAACGGCGGCTTCGCCGGCGAGACCTTCGTGAAGGCCGGGGAGCTGTTCAAGCAGCTGGTCGATTTGCGTCCCTTCCAGAACGGCTTTCTCGGTTTCAAGAACCAGCAGTCGGTCGGTTATTTCGGCGACGGCAAAGCGGCGATGACGCTCGCCATCAGCAACGTCTACCAGCTCCAGCGTGTGCTGGCGGCCGACAAGGTCGGTCTCGGCGACGACAAGCTCGGCTGGTTCGATTTCCCGAACGTCTCCGGCGGCAAGGGCGATGCAAGCGACACACTGGGCGGTATCACGGGCTGGCTGGTCACCAAGGGCTCGCCGAAGGAGGCCGTCGAGTTCCTGAAGTTCTTCGTCTCGCAGGACGTCCAGAAGCGGCTCGCGGCCGGTAACTTCCTCGTTCCGGTGGTCAGTGGCGCCGAGACGGGCTTTACCAGCCCCTTCATGCGCAACATCGCCCAGAATCTGGCACGTTCGAAGTATCATCAGAACTTCCTGGACCAGACCCTGGGGCCATCGGTCGGTCGCGTCGTGAACGATGCCACCGCGGAGATTGCCGGTGGCAGCATGACGCCTGCGGACGCCGCCCAGGCCATCCAGGACGCGTGGAAACAGGGTAATTAGAGCCCTCAATCACTTCTGTCGTCTCGCGCGGAGTAACCTCCGCGCTGGAGCGGAGCGAAGGACCTCATGCCGTTCAAACGAGCACGCCGGTTGCAATCACCATGAGATCCTTGGCTCCGCTCAGGATGACAACGGAGTCTCTTCACGACTCCGTCTCCCGGCTCGCGGCGAGATGACATCCACTCCCTCGGTCGCGGCTGCGCTCTCGCGCGCCCCAAGAGCTCGCACGCGGGGGACGTTCCTCGGCAAGGTGCTCGCCGATGACCGGCTCGCCACGCTTGCGCTGTTTCTGCCGCCGGCGTTGCTGCTCTACACGCTTTTCGTGATCCTGCCGATCGGCGAGGCGGCCTGGTTCAGCGGCTTCAACTGGAACGGCTTCGGCCGGCCGACGAATTGGATCGGCTTCGACAACTATCGCTATGTGTTCGAGAGCCGAGCCTTCGGCCTGGCGCTGCGCAACAACCTCCTGATCATCCTCGTCTCGCTGCTGGTGCAATTGCCTCTCGCGCTGGCGCTGGCCATTGCCTTGGCCGACAGGTTCCGCGGCGCCGTGGCGCTGCGCATGCTGTTCTTCCTGCCCTATGTGCTCGCCGAGATCGCGACCGGCTTGATCTTCAGCTTCGTCTACGACGGCAACTACGGCCTGCTGGCCTCGATCTGGCGTTGGTTCGGCGCCGAAGCGCCGCATCTCCTGGCCAGTCCGCAGACGTCGATGCCGGCCATCCTGATCGTGATTGTCTGGAAGTATTTCGGCTTCCACATGATGCTGTATATCGCGGCCCTTCAAGGCATCGACCGCAGCCTTGTCGAAGCCGCCCGCATCGACGGCGCGTCGCGCACCGAGCTGCTGCGCTACATCGTGATCCCGCTGCTCTATCCGACGATTCGGCTGTCCGTGTTCTTCTCGGTGATCGGCTCGCTGCAGCTCTTCGACCTCATCATGCCGCTGACCCGTGGCGGTCCAGCCGATTCGTCGAACACCCTGGTGAGCTTCCTCTACAATTTCGGCGTCATGCGCATGCGCGTGGGTTTCGGCAGCGCCATCGGCGTGATCCTGTTCTGCATCTGCGTCACCTTCGCCTTCACCTACAAACGCTGGATGATGCGCGATGACTAGCTCGACAATGGCACGGCGGCGCGGCTTCGATGCCGGCCTTCTCTACAAGGCGCTGTTCCTGACCTTGGTCGCTGCGTTCGTCGCCGTGCCGCTGATCGCGACGGTGCTCGGCGGCTTCAAGTCGCTGGGCGAATTGCGCACCAATCCCTTCGGGCTGCCGCACAGCTGGGAGTGGGAGAACTACTGGGGCATCCTGGCCTCGCAGCGCTACTGGGTGCTGCTGCGCAATTCGCTGATCATCGCCTCGCTCAGCACCTTCTTGACCCTGACGGTCGCTTCGATGGCGGGCTTCGTCTTCGCGCACCTGAAATTCTTCGGCAGCCGGATGCTCGCCGAGTACCTCACGGTGGGCCTGCTGTTCCCGGCGGCAACCGCGATCCTGCCCCTCTTCATCAAGGTGCGTGATCTTGGCCTGCTCGACACTTATTTCGGCGTCATCCTGCCTCAAGTCGCCTTCAGCCTCGCCATGAGCATTCTGCTGTTTCGGCGCTTCTTCAAGGATCTGCCGACGGAATTGCTCGACGCCGCGCTGATCGACGGTTGCGGTTACATCGATTATTTCCGGCACATGACCCTGCCTCTGTCGCGGCCAATCCTGGCCACGGTCGGGACCATCGCCTTCGTGCATAGCTGGAACAGCTACCTGCTGCCGCTCGTGATGCTGAATTCCGACGACCTCTATCCCTGGCCGCTCGGCATCATGGTCTATCAGGGCGAGTACTCGGCCGAATGGAACCTGATCCTGGCTTTCATCACGCTCACCATCCTGCCGACGGTCGTGCTGTTCCTGCTGGCGCAAAAGCACATTGTCGCCGGCCTCACGGCGGGTGCGGTCAAGGGTTGAGGGGCAACGGAGTCGTTCATGCGCAAGGTTGGATTTGGCGTCATCGGCTGCGGAGTGATCAGCACGGCCTATCTCAAGGCCGCGCAGCGCTTCGCCAATCTCGAACTGCGCGCTGTTGCCGACATGCGCAGCGCCGCAGCCGAGAAGCAGGCGGCCGCGTTTGGCGTGCCGGCGCTGCGGGTCGATCAACTCCTGAAACGCGACGACATCGAGATCGTGGTCAACCTGACGGTGCCGCTGGCCCACACCGACGTGAGCCTGGCCGTTCTTGCCGCCGGCAAGCATGTCCATTCCGAGAAGCCGCTGGGCGTGAGCGTAGCCGAGGCCCGCAAGGTCATGGATCTGGCGGCAGCGAAAGGGCTGCGCGTCGGCTGCGCGCCGGATACGTTCCTCGGCGGCGGACACCAGACAGCCCGCAAGGCGATCGACGACGGGGCCATCGGTCGGCCGGTCGCCGGCACGGCCTTCTTCATGTGTCCCGGACACGAGCTCTGGCATCCGGCGCCTGGCTTCTACTACCTGCGCGGCGGCGGGCCGATGCTCGACATGGGTCCCTACTACATCACCAACCTGATCCAATTGCTGGGCCCCATCGCCAGTGTCATGGGCTCGGTTGCCAAGCCGCGGCTCGAGCGCCTGGTGACGAGTGAGCCGCTCAAGGGCTCCCTCATTCCGGTCGAGGTCGCGACCCACGTTGCCGGGCTGTTGGAGTTCGCCAGCGGCGCCGTCGTCTCGATCGTCATGAGCTTCGATGTGCCCAAGCACAATCACGCACCGATCGAGATCTATGGTACGGAGGGCAGCCTTGTGGTGCCGGATCCGAACCGCTTCGGTGGCGAGGTCGCCGTCGCCAGGCCGGGCGGCGAATGGCAGACCGTTCCTCATACCCATGGCAACGTCGATGGCGAGTTCCGGTCGATCGGCGTGGCCGACCTGGCGGCAGCGATCGCGACCGGCCGGCCGCATCGCGCCAGCGGGGCGCTGGCGCTGCATGCCCTGGAGGCCATGGAAGCGTTCCAGATTTCGGCTGACACCGGGCGACGGGTGAACCTCGAAACCACCGTCGAGCGTCCCGCCATGATGACACCCGGCCTGCCGACCGGCCGGATGGACTAAGACATCACTGAGGGAGCAGCAAGAATGCGCAAGGCAATGATCGTATGGGGCGGCTGGCCGGGACACGACCCCGATCTCTGCGCCTCGATAATCCGGGGCTGGCTCAAGGCGGAAGGCTTTGACGTGCGGATGGAAACGACGACAGCGGCGTTCGCCGATCCCGCCATCCATGACCTGTCGTTGATCGTCCCGATCTGCACCATGTCTAAGATCGAGAAGGCGGAGGCGCTCAATCTCTGTGCGGCCGTGCAGAACGGCGTCGGCATGGGCGGCCATCATGGCGGCATGGGCGATGCGTTCCGCGAATCGGTCGAGTACCAGTTCCTCTGCGGCGGACAGTGGGTGGCCCATCCTGGCGGCATCATCGACTACGATGTCGACGTGACCCGGCCGGACGATCCGATCATGGCCGGCGTCGCCAGCTTCGAGCATCGCTCGGAGCAGTATTACATGCATGTCGATCCCGCCAACGAAGTGCTGGCGACAACCAGGTTCACCGGCGAGCACGCCGCTTGGATCGAAGGCGTGGTGATGCCGGTGGTCTGGAAGAAGCGGCATGGCGCAGGCCGCGTCTTTTATTCATCGCTCGGGCATCGCGCCTATGAGCTCGACGTCCCCGAGATCCGGACCATCATGACGCGCGGTTTGCTCTGGGCGGCGCGCTGAGGGCAATGAGCGACGCGCCCCCGATCAAGGCGACTCTCCAGCATGTCGCCCGCGAGGCTGGCGTGTCGCTTGCGACGGTCGATCGCGTGGTCAACCGGCGCGACGGCGTCCGCGGCAGGACGGCGGCGCGAGTCGAGGCGGCGCTTGCCAAGCTTGGCTACCGTGCCGACGCGGCGGCGGCCAGGCTTGCGCGCAATCTGAGCTTCCGCTTCGCCTTCATCCTGCCGATCGGCGCCAATACCTTCATGACGAATCTGGCTGAACAGGTACGGCGGACCGCCGACTGGCTGGCGAGCCAGCGCGCCTTCATCGATGTCCTGCATGTCGATGTCTTCGATCCGGATGCCCTCGCGGTCGCCCTGGGATCGCTGCCGCCGTCCTACAACGGCGTGGCCACGGTCGCGCTCGATCATCCAAAGGTGCGCGCCGCCATCGACGAGCTCGCGAACCGGGGCGTTCCGGTCGTGACCTTGGTCTCGGATGCCCCGAGCTCGCGCCGCTTGCACTATGTCGGCATCGACAATCCGGCCGCCGGACGCACGGCCGCCACCCTGATGGGCCGTTTCCTGCGCGGGCGCCGCGGAACGATCGGCGTCATCGCAGGCTCGCTGGTGCTGCGCGATCATGCCGAACGGCAGTTCGGCTTCCTTCAGATCCTGTCGAGCGAATATCCCGACCTTGCACCGCTGCCTGCCGTGGAAGGCCGCGACGACAACGAACGCACCCGCGCGGCTACGGCGGCCTTGCTCGCGCGCCAGCCCGACCTCGTCGGCCTCTACAGCGTCGGCGCAGGTAACCGCGGCATCGCCGCCGCCCTGGAGGAATCGGGCCGCGCCCGCGAAATCGTCTGGATCGCCCACGAATTGACGGTGCATACGCGCGCCCTGCTGCTGCGCGGCGTGATCGATGCGGTCATCAACCAGGACCCTGGTCATGAGGCTCGCTCGGCGGCGCGTGTGCTCCTCGCCCATTGTTGGGGTGATCCAGTCGTGCCCGATCAGGAGCAGATCAACATCGACATCTTCCTGCGCGACAATCTCCCGTAGGCGAGCCCCGTCAAGTCTCGGCCCCGCACTTGGCGGCGCCAACTATGGAATCGGTAACGGGTTGCCCATGTCTTCCCGCGTCTGCTCGAGCACTCTGGCCGCCGCCAGCAACGCGTAGTCGCCATGCGGTCGACCGACGAGCTGCAAGCCAACCGGGAGGCCGCTCGCGGTAACGCCGCATGGCACCGAGATGGCGGGGCAGCCCGTCAAGCTGATCACAAACGTCAGAAACATCCAGTCGATGTAGGTTTGAAGTTTCTCTCCGGCAATCTCGGTCGGAAATCGTTGCTCGACCGGGAAGGGAGCAACGGCGACGGTCGGGCATGCCAGGAGGTCGAACGTCCTGAAGAATTCAATCATCCTGGCATGGATGCGCGCGCGAATGCGCTCGGCGCGCAGGATCTCGCTGGCCGTGAGGCCAAGCCCCTTCTCGAGATTCCAGACGATGTCCGGCGACATCTGTTCTCGATGCGTGGCAACGAGCTCACCGCGAACCGAAGCGAACATCAGCGCGCGCAGCGTCTGGAATGCTTCGATGCCGTCGCTCAAATCCGGGCAGGCTTCATCGACGTCGACGCCGGCGCTGCGCAGGCTGAGGGCGCCCTTTCGGCAAATGGCGCCGACTTCGGGTTCTATCCTGGACAAGGAGAGGTTGCTGCTGAAGGCAACCCGGCGCGGTGCGACGGGCGACTTCGTGGCCTCGACAAACGGCCTTTCCGGCGGCGGTCTGGACCACGGGTCGCCGGTTGTCTGCGTCGCCTCGGCATCGAGCATAAGGGCGACATCGCTGACCGTCCGCCCCATGGGTCCTTCGACCCACAGCGCATCGAACGGCGGATTTGCGGCTGGTCGCGGGACGCGGCCAACGCTGGGACGGAGGCCCACGATGCCGCAGAAACTGGCGGGAATGCGCAAGCTGCCCCCGAGATCATTTCCCGAAGCCAGCCAGACCATGCCAGCAGCCAATGCGGCCGCTGCTCCCCCTGAGGAGCCGCCGGCGGATCGACCGAGATCCCAAGGATTGCGGGTGGCGCCGTAGACGGCATTGAACGTATTTGCGCCGGCGAACTCCGGTACGTTGGATTTCGCAATCGGGATGGCACCGCTCGCCTCCAGGGCGAGCACCGTGGCATCGGAAGCCACGGCGACGTTGTTCTTGAAGATCGACGAGCCGTAAGTTGTGACCTGGCCAGCAACATCGTTGTAGTCCTTCACGGCGATCGGCAGGCCGGCGAGCCATCCCGGTTGGGAAGCCCGTTTGGTTGCGGTCGACGGCAGGCGTTTTGCGGCCTCACGCGCCCTGTCAAGGAACCGCAGCGGCAAGGCGTTGATGCGTGCGTCAACCTCCTCGATGCGACGAGCCGCCGCTTCGATGAGGTCGATTGGTGAAACCTCGCGCGCCTTCAACAGATCGACAGCCTCTGTGGCCGACAAGCGAATGAGATCGCCGTGGTGGGGCATAAGTGACTCCTCTGACCTGAGATGCTCTTATTTGAATGGAAATGGTGGGCAGGAGTGGACAATAATCCCAGGCTGAGGGGAGAAACGCCATGAACCGCCAGGAGGCGGGCATGACCCAGGCAATAGCGCCGCGCGCCGATCGGTTGACAGTCTGCGACGTCGATCTCGAGGT
>DASZJU010000644.1:0-5889 GCA_035947815.1 Reyranella sp. | reverse complement strand
TTGACTGCTGACCCCGCCCGGAGCCCAACTGTCCCATGGCCGAAAACGAGCCGTTGCCCGACCGTCCAAGACCCCGCTGGCCGCTGATCCTCGGCAGCCTGGTGGGCGGCTTCCTGCTGCTCGCCGTCGGACTGGGACTTGGCTGGTACCTTTTCTATCGTCCGATCGTGAACGTGGCGGTGCAGTTGCCCGCGCCGCCGCCGCCACCCGCGCCGCCAGGTCCCGACGCCGCGCAGGTCAAGGCGCTGGAGGATCAGATCGATAAGCAGAAGGTGGCCAACAAGCAGATCGAAGACCAGATCGCGATGTTGAAGGAGCGGCTGAAGGCCGACGTCTGCACCATCAAGGATCCGCTGGGCAAGACCACGCCGCCCTCCACACCGGCCCCGGCCGGCGCGCTGCCGGAGCGCAAGACCTAGCGATCGCGCGCCTCGGAGGCGCTTCCGAAGCGCTGCGGCGCTTTTGAAGCGCCTGAATCTGCAAAAAGAATCGTTGCCCATCACAATATGGAGCTTCACTCTCAAGCCCGATCCTCCATGAAGGGTACGGGCGGGGGCGTGAAGCAGGCTTTCACTAAATCGCATCGCTGGGCGATGGCCGTGGGAGCGTCGCTGCTGGCCGGCGCCTGTGACCGCGCGGTCATCCTCAATCCCAAGGGCCCGATCGCCGATGCCGAACGCGGCCTACTGATCGACGCCTTCTCCGTGATGCTGATCGTGGTCGTGCCGGTCATCGTCATGGCCGTCCTGTTTGCCTGGCGCTACCGCGCCGCCAGCCGCAATGCGCGCTACGAACCGACTTGGGCCAACTCGGCCAGGGTCGACGCCGTGGTCTGGCTGGTGCCGGCGCTGATCGTCATCGCGGTCGGCGTCCTGGTCTGGCGCAGCACGCACAAGCTCGATCCCTACCGCGAGATCGCCTCCGACGTCCCGCCGCTCGACATCCAGGTGGTGGCGCAGGACTGGAAGTGGCTGTTCATCTATCCCGAGCAGGGCGTCGCGGTGGTGAACCAGATGGCGATTCCCAGCGGGCGGCCGATCAGCCTCAGGATCACCTCCGACACGGTGATGAATTCCTTCTACGTGCCGGCCCTCGCGGGCCAGATCTATGCCATGGCCGGCATGCAGACGCGCCTGCAGATGCTGGCCAATGCGCCCGGCAAGTTCGTCGGCCGCAACACGCAGTACAGCGGCGGCGGTTTCTCCGATCAGTTCTTCGAGGTGCTGGCCACCGCGCCGGCGGATTTCGACGCCTGGGTGGCCAAGGCCAAGCAGGCGCCGGGCAAGCTCGACGCAGCCGCCTATGCCAAGCTTGCCGAGAAGAGCCGGCTGGTGCCGATCGCCTACTATTCGGCGGTCGAGCCCCGGCTCTTCGATTCGATCATCGCCAAGTACACCCACGGCCATCATGGGCAGGCGGGCGGCCCGCCGCCGGCGGCGCCGGACCGGAGATAGAGCGAATGTTCGGCAAACTGACGATCGAAGCCCTGCCGCTCTACAGCGCCATCGCCGCGACCGGCGCTCTGGTCACGGTGGGCGGCGCCTTCATCGTCTTCGTCGTCGTCACCTGGCTCAAGGCGTGGAACTACCTGTGGACCGAGTGGCTGACCAGCGTCGACCACAAGCGCATCGGCGTCATGTATATCGTGGTGGCGCTGATCATGCTGATGCGCGGCTTCGTCGACGCCATCATGATGCGCGCCCAGCAGGCGATGGCGTTGAACAACGGCGGCTACCTGCCGCCCGAGCATTTCGACCAGATCTTCAGCTCGCACGGCACGATCATGATCTTCTTCATGGCCATGCCGTTCATGACCGGGCTGATGAACATCGCCGTTCCGCTGCAGATCGGCACGCGCGACGTCGCCTTCCCGTTCCTGAATTCGCTCAGCCTGTGGCTGACCTCGGCCGGCGCCGCGCTGGTCATGGTGTCGCTGGTGATCGGCAAGTTCTCGACCGCCGGCTGGACCGGCTATCCGCCCTATTCCGGCATCGAGTCCAATCCCGGCGTCGGCGTCGACTACTGGATCTGGGCGCTGCTGATCAGCGGCGTCGGCTCGACCCTCACGGGCATAAACTTCCTCGTCACCATCCTGAAGCGCCGTGCGCCGGGCATGACGCTGATGCGCATGACGCCGTTCACCTGGACGGCGCTCTGCTCCAGCGTGCTGATGGCCTTCGCCTTCCCGGCGCTCACCGTGGCCTGCGGCCTGCTGGCGCTCGACCGCCTGCTCGGCATGCACTTCTTCACGAATGAGCTGGGCGGCAACATGATGAACTACCCCAACCTGTTCTGGATCTGGGGTCATCCGGAGGTTTACATCCTGATCCTGCCGGCGTTCGGCGTGTTCTCCGAGGTCGTGGCGACCTTCTCGAAGAAGCGCCTGTTCGGCTACGAATCGCTGGTCTATGCCACGGCGGCGATCGCCATCCTCTCCTTCACCGTGTGGCTGCATCATTTCTTCACCATGGGGTCCTCCGCCAACGTCAACGCCTTCTTCGGCGTGACGACCATGGTCATCGCCGTGCCGACCGGCGTGAAGGTGTTCAACTGGTTGCTCACGATGTATCGCGGCCGCATCACCTTTCATCCGTCGATGCTGTGGACCGTGGGCTTCATCGTCACCTTCGTCATCGGCGGCATGACCGGTGTGCTGTTGGCCATGCCGCCGGCCGACTTCCTGGTGCACAACACGACCTTCCTGGTCGCGCACTTCCACAACATGCTCATCCCCGGCGTGCTGTTCGGCTACCTCGCCGGCTACATGTACTGGTTCCCCAAGGCCTTCGGCTTCAAGATGAACGCGCCGTGGGGCACCGCGGCCTTCTGGTTCTGGCTGATCGGCTTCTATCTCGCCTTCATGCCGCTCTATGTGCTGGGCTTCATGGGCATGCCGCGCCGCATGGAGCAGTACAATGACCCGACCTGGCAGCCCTGGCTGTGGGCCGCCACGGCGGGCGCTGTCCTCATCCTGATCGGCATCGCCTGCCTCGTGGTGCAGCTCGCCGTCAGCATCCGTGACCGACGCAAGGCGGCCGACGTTACCGGCGATCCATACGACGGCCGCACGCTCGAATGGGCAACCTCGTCACCGCCGCCGCCCTACAATTTCGCCGTGCTGCCCGACGTGCGCGACCGCGAGCCGCTGGTCGACATGAAGGAGCGCGGCGTCGCCTACCAGCCGCCGCGCGCCTACGAGGACATCGAGATGCCGAAGAACTCCGCCGCCGGCGTTGCGCTGGGCGGGCTGGCCTTCGTGCTGGGCTTCGGCGTGGTCTGGCACATCTGGTGGCTGGTGATCGCCTGCGGGCTGGCCATGTGGGTGACGCTCGCGCTGCGCGCGTCCGATGACGAGTCCGAGTTCGTGCTGTCGGCCGCCGAGGTCGAGCGAATCGAGGTGGCGCGCTACCGCGCGCTCGGCAGCCGGCGATGAGCGCCAGCGTCACCGCGATGCCGTCCCATCACGAACCTCTGTCGGACGTCCACGAGCAGCGCGCGCTGGGCTTCTGGTTCTACCTGATGGGCGACGCCGTGATCTTCGGCCTGCTGTTCATGACCTACGGCATCATGGTCGGCAACATTGCGGGCGGACCTTCCGGCAAGACGCTGTTCAGCCTGAACAATGCCGCGCTCGAGACGGCGCTGCTGCTGGTGAGCAGCACCACTTTCGGCTTCGCCTCGCTGGCGTCAAAGGCAGGCAGCCGTTCGGCCGCGCTGTCGTGGCTGCTCCTGACCTTCGTGCTGGGCGCGGGCTTCGTGTTCCTCGAGGTTCGCGAGTTCCTGGGCCTGATCAGGGCTGGCGCGGGGCCCGACCGCAGTGGCTTCCTGTCGGCTTTTTTCACCCTGGTCGGAACCCACGGCACGCATGTCAGCGTCGGCCTGATCTGGATCCTGATCATGAGTGGCCAGGTCTTCTTCAAGGGCCTCTCCGTGCCGGTCGTCTCGCGCCTGTTTCGCCTCGGCCTGTTCTGGCACTTCCTCGACATCGCCTGGGTCGGCATCTTCTCCGTTGTCTACCTTCCGGGGTTGCTGTGATGGAACGCCACGGCCTTCGCTCCTACCTCGTGGGCTTCGTGCTCGCCGTCGTGCTGACGGCGATCCCCTTCTACCTGGTCGCCACCCACGCGCTGCCGCCAGTGCGCATCAGGTATGTCATCGCCGCGGCGGCGGTGCTGCAGATCCTGGTCCACCTGCGTTTCTTCCTGCATTTGAACTTCACAACGCCGCCGCGCGAGAACCTGCTGGCGATCGCCTTCACCACGGTCCTGCTGTTCCTGATGGTGGGCGGCAGCCTGTGGATCATGATCGACCTGCACAGCCGCATGGCGCTTTAGGCTGGGGTGTCGTCCTGAGCGCAGCGAAGGACCTCATCGCCGCTTGCCACGGGCATGAGATCCTTCGCTACGCTCAGGATGACAGGAGTCTTAAGCGGCCGGCCAACGTTACTTCGGCAGGGCGTCCAGCGCCTTCTTGGCGTCGGCGTCGTTCTGTGCCGCCGCCTGTTGCAGCCAGGTCTTGGACTTCGCCGCATCAGCCGCCAGACCCGCGCCACCTTTGGCGAGCAGCAGGCCGAGCTTGCGTTGCGCCTCGGCATTGCCCGCCAGAGCGGCGCGCTCGTACCAGTCGGCGGCGCGCGCGCCGTCGGCCGTGAAGCCGCCGCGCGCCGGCGTCGCCAGGGGATCGTAGAAGGTCGCGAGTTCCAGCTGGGCGGCCGGATTGCCGACTTCGGCGGCGTGGCGGAACAGCAGGAAGGCGGCGGCCATGTCGCCCGCCTTGGCCTCGTCGCGCGCCTTGGCCAGTGTCGCTTCGGGCGTGGGCTTGGTGGCGAGATATTCACCGACCCTGTCGCGCACCGATTTCTTGGCCGCGCCGAGATCCGGTGTGGGTGTCGGCGCGGCGGGCGCGCTCGGCGTCTCGGCGACGGCGGTTTTGGCCTCTTTACGGAAATAGGTCGTGTAGGCGTAGTAGCCGCCACCCGCGATCGCCACGAGCACGATCGCGGCGATCAGCCAGCCTGCCGCGCTGGAGCGCCGGGGCGGGCCGGCATCGAGCGCGCGCGAGGCGCGCAACTCGGGTCGCGGCGGCGGCAGGGGAGGAGGCAGTTCCGGTTCCGGCTCGGGCGCCGCTTCGGTAGGCGGCGGCGCGGCGCGGTGCAGGCGCACCGTATCGTCATGGAGCCGGCTCGACGGATCGGTGGCGCCCGACGTCAGCATCGCCGGCCAGGCGATCACGGTCGTGGCGACGACGCCGATATCGGGCTCCTTCACGCGCAGCCGCACGGTGGCAATGCCGGCCAGGCGATCGCAGATCTCCGGGCCGAGATGGAATTCCATCATATCGCGCTTGCGCTCGACCCTTGCGGGCAGCAACCATGCCTCGGTGCGCCGCCAGCCGTCGTCGGCGAGATGCGAATCGGGGCCCTGCTGGCGCTGGATCGAGATCGCCAGCCCCTCCGGCGCGGCGTCGAGATCGCTGACCCTCAGGATGGCGTGGCCCGGCTCGGGCAAACCTTCGACGGACGCGCGGATCGGCACGACGCCGCTTTAGGCGGGCACGGCGCGCAGGATGGCGCCCAGCCGGTCGTTCTGTTCGGGCGTGATTTCGCGGCCACCCTCATAACCGACATTGTCCATGGCGAGCTGCAGGAAGGCCCGCATCCAGTCCTTGCAGTAGTCGGCGTAGATCGGCTGCGGATCCTCGCTGAGCCTGGGCATGCCGTTCACCATCGTCGGGCCCTCGAAGACACGGCGCAGCGGCGCATTGGGCGGCAGGCCCGGCCGCTGGTCGAGCGGCAGGCGATCGAAGCCCATCGCGCTCACATAGCCGTTCAGCGTCGAGGAGGCGGTGCGCACCTGGCGCTCGGCGATCTCCTCCCACTTCGCATTGGCC
>DASZJU010000643.1:0-6737 GCA_035947815.1 Reyranella sp. | reverse complement strand
GCGTCGCAATCGCGCCATCGCCAGGGTGCGCAGCCGCGTCGAGACGCTGTTCGCCGTCCTCAAGCGTCACTATCGCCACCACAGGGCGCGATATCTGACCCTGCAACGCAATCGCACCGACCTGCTGATGGCCTGCGGTGCCATCTACCTGCGACGCGCCCTGCGGCTCGCGACATGACCGCCACCGGCAACCGCGGCCAAGCGCAGGCCCACTCCCAACCGCCTCTCGCCGTAACTCCTCCTGGCAGTTCGGTGCCATCGTTCCGCGCGAAACGACCCTTTCTGCAAAGCTCCCGTCTTACGGGGGAGGTGGCCCGCAGGGCCGGAGGGGGAAAGCCCCAGTCGAGGTACCTGCAAGTTTCAGATCTGAAATTTTCGGAGATCGCCTGTGTGGCCTTGCCCCTCCGCCCCCTTTGGGGCACCTCCCCCGTATGACGGAGGTGGCATACAATTGAAGAAAAGAGGGCCCCTTGCGTCAGTGGGGGTCGGGGGCCACATTGCGGACGACGCCAAAAATCCCCGTTCGAGGACCCATGGAAACGATGCTGAAGGGCGACGCGCCGCAGGCCGCCCCCGCCGACCTTATCAAGGACAGCGACCAGACCAAGTTCGCCAAGGATGTGCTCGAAGCTTCGCGCACGGTGCCGGTGATCGTCGACTTCTGGGCGCCATGGTGCGGACCCTGCAAGCAGCTTCAGCCGGCCATCGAAAAGGTGGTGAAGGCCGCCAACGGCGCGGTGAAGCTGGTCAAGATCAACATCGACCAGAACCAGATGCTGGCGCAGCAGCTGCGCATCCAGTCGATTCCGGCGGTCTACGCTTTCTTCGGCGGCCGGCCGGTCGACGGTTTCATGGGCGCCGTACCCGAGAGCCAGATCAAGCAGTTCGTCGACCGCCTGGTCCAGGCGGCGGGCGGTGTGCCGGGCGGCGACGGCGGAGCGGGTGACGAGATTCCCGAGCTGCTCGAGCACGCCAAGGCGGCGGTGGCGCAGAACGACTGGGACCTCGCCGCGCGCGTCTACAGCGAGATCCTGGGCGTCGAGCCGACCCATGTCGCAGCCCTCGCCGGCATGGCGCGCTATCACGTGCAGGCCGGCGACCTCGAGCAGGCCAAGGAGCTGCTCGGCCAGGTGCCGGCGAAGGACAAGACCAACTCAGACGTCGTCGCCGTGCAGGCCTCGATCGACCTTGCGGAAAAAGCCAAGGAAGCCGGCCCCGTCGACGACCTCAAGGCCAAGGTTGCGGCCGATCCGAAGGACATGCAGGCCCGTCTCGATCTCACGATGGCCTACTGGGCGAACAACCAGCGCCAGGAAGCGATCGACGAGCTGCTCGCCATGATCAAGGCCGACCGCAAGTGGAACGAGGAAGCCGCCCGCCAGCAGCTCCTGAAGTTCTTCGAAGCGCTGGGCTTCGCCGATCCGCTCGCCGTCGACGGCCGCAAGCGGCTGTCGACCGTCCTGTTCTCCTGAGTGCCGGCGCGGCGGCGCCATGACCGGCCGCACGCCCCATCGGACGCCGGGTGAGCGCAGCCCCGGCCGCAATCCCTTCGAGCCCAAATTCGAGCAGCTTCCCGAGACGCTGCCGATCTTTCCACTGTCGGGTGTCCTGCTGCTGCCCGGCGGCAAGCTGCCGCTCAACGTCTTCGAGCCGCGCTATCTTGCCATGATATTCGACGCGCTGGCCGGCCATCGCATGATCGGCATGGTGCAGCCCCAGCAGCCCGGCGGTTTCGCCGGCGACGGCATGCCGACCGACGACGGCAAGCCCAAGGTCCACAAGGTGGGCTGCGCGGGGCGCATCGTGAGCTTCAACGAGACCGAGGACGGCCGCCTGCTGCTGGCGCTGAGCGGCGTCTGCCGTTTCGACATCGTGCGCGAGCTCGACCTCGCCCACGGCGGCTATCGCCGCGTCTCCTCGGTGTTCTCGCCCTATAGCGCCGACCTCGACCATGCCGACGAACAGATCGAGCTCGACCGCGAGCGCCTGATGGCGGCGCTGGCCGCCTTCTTCCGCGGCCGCAACCTCTCGACCGACTGGGATGCGGTGAAGCAGGCGGCCGACGCCAATCTCGTGACCTCGCTGTCAATGGTCCTGCCGTTCGGTCCGGCCGAGAAGCAGGCGCTGCTGGAAGCCGCAGACAGCACGGCGCGCGCCAAGCTCCTGATCGCCTTCCTCGAAATGAACGCCTTCGGCCAATCGTCCGAAAACCCGCCGGGCCGGACCAATTAGGGCTCGGGGCGTGCTATAAATCGGCCAACGAAAACAAGGACCACAACGCACGATGAGCCCTCCATCGGACGATCCTTCGGCCGTGCCGCCGCGCCGCGCCGGCGTCGATCCCAAGCTGCTGGAAATCCTGGTGTGTCCCGCCACGCACGGACCGCTGGAGTACGACGCCGTGGCCGGTGAATTGATCAGCCGCAAGGCCGGCCTCGCCTATCCCATCCGCGACGGCATTCCCATCATGCTGGTGAGCGAGGCGCGTTCGCTCAAGGACACGCCGTGAACGCCGCCGACAAGCCCCCCGAGAAACCCCAGGACCAGTTCCCCAAGGCCGTGCCCGACGAGGGCAGTTACGAATCCTCGACGGCGCCCTGGCCGACCGAGCTGCGCCTGTTCAAGGAAGAAGCCAGGCTCGAGATCGAATTCTCCGACGGCTGCACCCACTCCCTGCCGGCGGAATATCTCCGCGTCGAGAGTCCCTCGGCCGAGGTGCAGGGCCACGGCCCCAGCCAGAAGAAGATCATCTCCGGCCGCCGCCACGTGAAGATCGCCGCCGTCGAGCCGGTCGGCCACTACGCCATCCGCATCCTGTTCGACGACAAGCACGATACCGGGATCTTCAGCTGGTCCTATCTGCGCGAGCTCGGCGACACCTACGCCGAGCGCTGGGCCGCTTACCAGGCCGCCCTGCTCTATCGCGGATTGAGCCGCGACGCCTAGACCGCGATGAAGATCGTCATCGCCGGCGCCGGCATCGGCGGCTTGACCGCCGCGATGTGCCTCGGCCGCGCCGGCTTCGACGTAGAAGTTTTCGAGGCGGTGGGTGAGCTCCGGCCGCTGGGCGTCGGCATCAACATCCAGGCGGGCGCCGTCCGCATCCTCTCCGGCCTCGGCCTCGAGCCCGCGCTGGCGGCAACCGCGGTCGAAACGCGCGAGCTGCGCTACGCCAACCGCCACGGCCAGACGATCTGGGCTGACCCGCGCGGTCGCCATGCCGGCCTGCCGTGGCCGCAATTCTCGATCCATCGCGGCGAGCTGCAGATGATCCTGTACCGCGCAGCCGAGAAGAGGCTGGGTCCGGGGCGGATCAAATTCGGCCGGCGCATCGCGGGCTTCGAGCAGAAAGGCGGCAAGGTCACGGCGTGCTTCGTCGATCGCGACGGCAAGACCGTCGAGCAGGCCGAAGCGGATATCCTGATCGGCGCCGACGGCATCCACTCCGTCGTGCGCGCGCATTTTTATCCCGACGAAGGCCCGCCGAAATGGCAGGGCATCCTGATGTGGCGCGGCGTCACCGTCGGCAAGCCGTTCCTGAGCGGCGCCACCATGGTGCAGGCGGGCCATCACAACCAGAAATTCGTCTGCTATCCCGTGAGCCGCGCCCACGCCGAGAAGGGCGAGGCGCTGATCAACTGGATCTGCGACCTCCATATGGGCGACGGCGCGATGCTGCCGCGCGAGGACTGGAACCGCCCGGGCAAGCTTGCGGACTTCCTGCCGCGCTTCGAGAGCTGGAAGTTCGACTGGCTCGACGTGCCGGGGGTCATCCGGTCGGCGCACGCCATCTATGAATTCCCCATGGTTGACCGCGACCCGCTGCCGCGCTGGTCGCACGGCCGCGCCACGCTTCTAGGCGACGCCGCTCATCCGATGTATCCCATCGGCTCCAACGGCGCCTCGCAGGCAATTTTGGACGGCGAAGCGATCACCCAGGAACTTTTGGCCGGCGGCGATCCGGAGGTGGCGCTGCGCCGTTACGAGGAACGCCGCTTGCCGCCGACGGCGCGCATCGTCGAAAGCAATCGCCGCAAGGGCATCGACGTCATGCTCGACATCGTCGAGCAGCGCGCGCCTCAGGGATTTTCGCAGTTGGAAAGCGTGCTGCCGGCCGACGAACTGGCCCAGATCGTCGCCGACTACAAGAAGCTTGCCGCCCAGGATCGCGAGACGCTGTTGAAGATGGCGACGAGACAATAAAAAACCGGCCCCTTCCAGGACCGGCCGTGGTAGCGGTTTATACCGGCCATTACATCGCCGGCCGCCACCGAGAGAGACAATGTCAGAAGACGATGACAGGATTATGGCGGTGACCGAAGGTCATCCTGAGCGAAGCGACGAAATATGAGCCTCGGCCGCGCCGTCGCCACGGTCGGCGGGTTCACCCTGCTGAGCCGCCTCGTGGGCTTCATCCGCGACATCGTGCTGTCGGCGGTGCTCGGCTCGGGCGCGGTGGCCGACGCCTTCTTCGTGGCGTTCAAGCTGCCGAACTTCTTCCGGCGCCTGTTCGCCGAGGGCGCGTTCTCGGCGGCTTTCGTGCCGCTGTTCTCGCGCGAGCTGCAGGGCCACGGCCGCGACGCCGCGCTGGCCTTCGCGCGCCAGGCCCATGCCGGGCTGCTGCTCGTGCTGGTGCCTTTCTCCGTGTTGCTGATGCTGGGCATGCCCGGCGTGCTGGCGCTGCTGGCGCCCGGCATGCGCGACGACCCGGCGAGCTTCGCCATGGCCGTCGCGTTCGGCCGCATCACCTTTCCCTATCTGCTGTTCATTTCGCTCGCCTCGCTCTATGGCGGCGTGCTGAACAGCATCGACCGCTTCGCCCATGTCGCGGCGACGCCGATCCTGCTCAATCTCGCGCTGATCGGCGCGGTGCTGGGCCTCACGCCGTTGCTGCCCAACAGCGGCTATGCCGCTTCGATCGGTGTGGCGATCGCCGGCCTCCTGCAATGGCTGTGGCTGCTGATCGCCTGCGCGCGCGATGATGTGAGCATGAAGCTGGTGCGGCCACGCTGGACCGAGCGGATAGCGCGCCTGGTCAAGCTCGCGACGCCCGTCGCGATCGGCGGCGGCGTACAGCAGATCAGCAGCATGCTCGATGTTGTGTGGGCCTCGCTGCTGCCGGTCGGCACGATCTCCGCCATTTACTACGCCGACCGCATCGCTCAGCTGCCGCTGGGCGTGGTCGGCATCGCCATCGGCACGGCGCTGCTGCCACTGCTGGCCCGCCAGCTGCGCGCCGGCCAGGCCCAATCGGCAATGGCCAACCAGAACCGTGCCATCGAGTTCGGCCTGATGCTGAGCCTGCCGGCGGCGCTGGCGCTGTGGCTGCTGGCCGATCCGCTGATCCGTACGCTGTTCGAGCGCGGCCGCTTCGGGCCCGACGACACCCTGCGCACGGCGAGCGCGCTGGCAGCCTTCGCCGTGGGCTTGCCCGCTTTCGTGCTGGTCAAGGCGTTGACGCCCGGTTTCTTCGCCCGTGAGGACACCCGGACACCGCTCTATGTCGCGACCACGGCGATCGTCGTGAACATCGCGCTCAACATCGTCTTCCTCTACGGCACGGCGCTCGCCCAGGTCGGCATCGCGCTCGCCTCCTCGCTGTCGGGCTGGCTGAATGCAGGCATGCTCGCCATCGTTTTGCGGCGGCGCGACCAATGGGTGCCCGACGAGCGACTGATCTCGCGCTCGATCCGCGTGGTCGGCGCGACGGTCGGCATGGGCTTGGTCTTGTGGCTTGCCCTCGTCTGGCTGGCCCAGCCGCTGGCGCACGCCAATTTCTTGGGGGTTGTCACAGCACTTGGCGTCTGCGCCTTGGGCGCCATCGTCTACGCCGCGCTGGGCGCGCTTGTGGGTATCATCAAACTGTCGGAGCTGCGCTTCGTGATGCGTCGCCAGCCCGGCCTCAGCTCAATCGACCCAGGCGAACAACCGTGACGCCGGGCCGGAGCGGCCGGTTCGACGAAGGCATCACCAGCACGCAATTGTCGTAAGGCGTCGTCACCGGCTCGCCGTCGTCGTGGCCCAGCACGGTGCCCGCCTCGGCGATCAGCTCCTGGCCCTCGAAGTGCCGCGCCGGCGTGAAATTGCCGCGCTTGGTGGCGACGGCATGCGTCACCTCGACGACCCGCTGCTTGGCCGGCGTCGGCTGCTTCCAGCCGGCCGGCAGGTCGGCCGCCTCGACGATCCCCGTCTCGGCCAGGAAACGCGCGCTCACGTCCTTGGCGACCACGACCGAAGAGGCCCGCCAATGCTGGCCGGTTTCGATCAACAAGGCGTTCTTGGGGCTTTTGGGATCGCCGAAACCGCCATAGTCGCGCATGCGCATGCCGGCGGCGTGGCCGGCATCGCGGATGATGTCGACCGGCGTGCCGACCTTTCTGGCCAGCGCCACGCCCTTGTCGAGCGGGCCTGCCAGCATCAGCGGCACGCCGTCATCGTGCATCGAATGGAGGTCGAGCAGCAGGTCGGCGCGCTCGATGAAGGGCCTCACCACCTGCGCCCGCCGGGTCTCGACCGTGTTGGCCGGCTGGTCGAGCCGGCCCCAGGTGCGGTTGAAATCCTCGTCGACCAGCCGCGACTTGAACGGCGTCTTGGCGTCGAAGCTGTGATAGGCCTCGATGTTGTTGAAGGAAAAGATCAGCGTGCCCTGGCGCGGCTTGAGCCCGGCTGCGAGCAGCGCGTCGACCACGACGGCGCCCGACACCTCGTTGCCGTGGGTGAGAGCCGCCACCATCACC
>DASZJU010000642.1:0-2463 GCA_035947815.1 Reyranella sp. | reverse complement strand
GATCAAGGCGCTGGTGTGGAGTGCCGTCGTGAACGGCGTCATCGTCGTGCCGATCATGGCGGCGATGATGATCGTGGTCAGCCAGCGCAAGATCATGGGCCAGTTCGTGGCCTCGCGCTGGCAATGGATGCTCGGCTGGATTGCGACGGCGGTCATGGCGGCGGCGGCCATCGCGATGTTCGTGCTGATGTAGCGCCTAGTCCTTCACCGCCGGCAGCACGACGCGGGTGAAGATACCGAGCGGGATCACGCCTTGAAGAGGACCGTCGTAGTGGCCGGCATTCACCATGACCACGAGGTCGAGCGCCGGCACGACGTACAGCCGCTGGCCGCCGAGGCCGACGCCGGCCGCCCAGGTGAACTCGGCGCCGTTGCGGAAGCTGCGGCCGAGCCACCATTGATAGCCGTAGAAGAACAGGCCCTCGCCGTTGATGCGCGGCTTGATCGATTCGACGGCCCAGCCGGCGGGTAGGACCTGGCGGCCGTTCCACTGGCCATCGGTCAGCAGCAGGCGCCCGAGCTTGGCGGCATCGCGCGGGCGAAGCCGCAGGCTGCCGAAGGCGCCAAGCCTGCGGCTTCGGCCGACGTCCAGCCATTCGAAGTCGGTGATATCGAGCGGCGTGAACAGCTTGTCGCGCGCATAGTCCCGCAGGCTCTGGCCGGTCGACTTGACCAGTGTCTCGCCGAGCAGCGATGTGCCACCGCCTGAATAGGCGTAGACCGTGCCCGGTGGGTAGGCGACCGGCTGGGAGAGGATGTAGCGGAACGGGTCTGCCGCGTTGATCATGCCCTCCTCGTTGTTCAGCGGATCGCTGTAGGGACGGTTCTCGTCCCACAGCAGGCCGGCTGACATGGTGAGCAGATCGCGGAAGGTGATGCGCGCTTTCTCCGGGGTACGCAGGTCGGCATATTCGGGAAAGGCGTCGAACACCGACGAGTCGAGCGCCGGGAACTTGCCTTCGGCAAGCGCGATGCCGACCAGCAGCGACGTGGCGCTCTTGGAGATCGAGCGCACGTCGTGCTTGACCTCGGGACCGAATTTCACCTTGCCGAGCTTGTCGCCAAACCGCTCGTCGGCGCCCTTGAAGTAGCGTTCCATCGCGAGCTTGCCGTTGCGCACGACGACGACGGCATGGATGTTGGCCTCCGGCCATTGGGCGATGAAGGCGTCGAGCTCGCAGAGCTTGCCGAGATCGAGGCCGACTTCCGCCTGGGTGGCGATGCTCCAGCCGTCAGCCAGCGCCATCGGCGCGCCGCAGACCTTCGTCTCCTCGGCCGCGGCGGGAGCGCAAAGCGTGACCAGCGCCAGCGCCAGCATGAAAAACCTTGTCATCCAGACCGAGCTTAGGTCGTTCGCGACGGCCGGCAAGGGCATGTTAGCGTTTCGGCCATGAAGCTCTATTCCGGACCGCTCAGCATGTTCGGCGCCAAGGCCGAGATCGCAGCCCTTGAGAAGGGGCTCGATGTCGAGCTGATCATGGTGCCGTTCGAGATGAAGACGCTCTATCAGCCCAAGCATCCCGAGGTGCTGCGCATCAATCCCAAGCGCCAGGTGCCGGTGCTGATCGACGGCGATCTCGAGCTCTTCGACTCGACGCAGATCTTCGAATATTTCGAAACCGTGAAGCCCGCACCGGCGCTGTGGCCAGCCGAAGCCAAGGCGCGCGCCCGCGCGCGCCTGCTCGAGCACAAGTCGGACGAGATCTATTTCCCGCCTATCGTCCGGCTCATGGGATTGCAGGCCACGCCCGACGATCCGGCCGCCGTCGAAGCGCGGGCCGCCGCTGCTTCCTTCTACGAGGAGAGGGAGAAGGGGCTGGGCACCGGGGAGTGGCTGGCCGGCAATTACTCCTATGCCGATATCGCCTTCTACATGGCGCAGCTCTTCGGCGAGCGCATGGGCGCGCCCATGACCGACGCCCATCCGCGCCTGAAAGCCTGGCGCGCGCGCATGAGCGCGCGGCCGGCGGTGCGCAAGGTCGCGGTTGCGATGGGCCGCTATCTCCTGTCGCAGGGGCGCAAGCTGCCGGCATTCCTGGCGGAGCTGAGCGCATGACCACGATCCTGTTCCTGCCCGGCGCCGGCGCCTCGCCGGATTTCTGGAAGCCGGTCGGCGATCGCCTGCCCGAGGCCTGGCCGAAGGAGTATTTCGGTTGGCCGGGCCTCGGCGATCAGCCGCACGATCCCGCGATCAAGGGCATCGACGATCTTCTGCGCCTGGTCAGTTCGCGGATGGACGAACCGGTCGATCTGGTGGCGCAGTCGATGGGCGGCGTTTTGGCGGCGCGGCTGGCGCTCGAGCAGCCGGACCGCGTGCGGCGGCTGGTGCTGACCGTGACGTCGGGCGGCGTCAACATGGCGGGGCTTGGCGCGGCAGACTGGCGGGCCGATTACCGCCGGTCCTTTCCCAATGCCGCCGGATGGATCACCGAAGCACGCTCTTCATCGGACCTGCCGGTCGAA
>DASZJU010000641.1:0-2959 GCA_035947815.1 Reyranella sp. | reverse complement strand
CTTCGGCCTCCTGCGCTCCGGCGCTGGGCGCCAATGCTTCAGCCACGATCTCGAGTCCCGGCCGCGCCCATTTCGACGTGAGCTTGCCGGCCTGCTCGGCCAGGGGAATCAAAATGCCCAGCCGGCCGCGCGGCAGCAGGCAGGTGGCCAGTCCGTTCAGAACGCGCGACGGAAACACCACGCCCTCGTCACCCGCCAGCGGCGGGAAATCGCCGGTGCAGGCATAGACCAGCACGTCGCAGCCATCGGAGCGCAATTTGGCGAAGGCCGCCGGCGAGCGGGCGATCACCGCCTTCTTGGAGATCTTGACGTCGCGACCGCCACGCAGGCGGGTGTAGAGCGTGTCGGCGCCATTCTCGGGCCTGAGCGTATCGACCTCGGCATCCGAGAGCCCGTCGAGCGCGCCGCGCAAGATGACCTTGGTGCCGGCGGGTGCGTGCATGGCGAACAGCGAGGCGATATCGTCGCGCGGCGCCTGGCCGATGGTGATGATTCCAAGGGTGCGGAGCATGGCGGGATCATACTCCGCTGGGGGCGCGCAACTCCAGTTGCGCGTCTTCTCATGCTTCCATGATCGCGCCACTGGAGTGGCGCGCCCCCAGCTAAGACTCCAGCGTCACCGTATCCGAATCATCCCAGGCGAGACCGACGGCGTCGCCGGCGCCGCGCAGGGCGCGTTCACCGGCGTGAGTCTCGCGCACGAGAAGCGCGCGGCCGTCGTTGGCGCGGACGCGATAGAGGGTCGAGCCACCCAGGAAGTTCGCGGTCTCGACGGTGCCCGCGACCCGGGCGTCGGAGGCCGGAACGAGCCGGATCTTCTCCGGCCGCAAGGCGCGCGCCAGACCCGCCTCCTCCAGGATGTTGATCTCGCCGATGAAGTCGGCGACGAAGCGCGTGCGCGGCCGTTCGTAGATCTCGGTCGGCGCGCCGACCTGCTCGACGCGGCCCCTGTTCATCACCGCGATGCGGTCGCTCATGGCCAACGCCTCTTCCTGATCGTGCGTCACGAACACCAAAGTGACGCCCAGCCGCTTCTGCAGTTCCTTCAGCTCGAACTGCATCTGCTGGCGAAGCTTGCGGTCGAGCGCACCCAGCGGCTCGTCGCACAGCAGCACCGGCGGCTCGACGACGAGGGCGCGGGCGAGCGCCACCCGCTGCTGCTGGCCACCGGAGAGCTGACCGGGCTTGCGTTCCTCCAGCCCGGTCAGCGCGACCTGGGCCAGCGCCGCCTTGACGCGACGCTCGATCTCGGGTCGCGGCACCTCGCGCATGCGCAGGCCGAAGGCCACGTTCTCGGCCACCGTGCGATGCGGGAAGAGCGCGTAGGACTGGAACACCATGCCCATGTCGCGCCGGTGCACCGGCAGGTCGGTGATGTCCTTGCCGCCGACATGGACGCGGCCGGAATCCGGCAGCTCGAAGCCCGCGATCATCCGCAACGACGTGGTCTTGCCGCAGCCCGACGGACCCAGCAGCGAGAAAAACTCGCCGGCCGCGATGTCGAGCGTGACCCCGTCGACGGCGACGATGACGCCGTCGAAGGTCTTAGTGACGTCGTCGAGTCGGATGGTGGCGGAAGTCAGCGCTCAGCTCTTCAGGATCTTCGTCACCCGCGCATCGATGTCTTCCTTGCGCGCGTTGTACCATTTCCAGTCAGGTTGGATCAGCGTCGCCACCTTGGCCTCGGTGGTCAAAAGCTTTTGGTCGTACTTAGCGTCGAGCTTCACCTTCTTGTTGGCCGGCGAATACCATACGCCCTCGGCCAGCATCTTCTGCACGTCGGGCCGCAGCATGTAATCGATATAGGCGAAGGCCAGCTCCTTCGCCTTCGAGCCGGGCGTCACGTTCAGCACCTGCTCCAGCGCCAGCACGCCTTCCGACGGGCCGGTGAATTCGACCGGCTGGTTCTGGCCATCGTAACGGTAGACACCCGAATCGTGGATGACCGCCATCGAGACCTCGCCCGACAGCAGCAGCTTTTCCATTTGCCCGGTGAAGTCGACCAGCTTGATGGGTTTCAACTGCTCCAGCGCCTTGTAGGCAGCGTCGAGATCGGTGAGCCCCTTGCCGTAGATCTTGCCCAGCATCATGAGATGGCACTGGCCGAGGCTGTTCACCGGGATGATGTAGCTGCCGCGCACGCCGGCGAGCTTGGGATCGGCGAGATCCTTCCACGAGGCGGGCTTGGCGAGGCCCTTGTCGGTGCGGTAGCCGAGCCCGATCGCGCTGGTGAAAATGGTCACGCCGACGATCTTGTCGCTTACGGCATAGGGATAGACGTCGGCGACGTTGGGCACTTCCTTGGCGGTGATCTTGTCCATCACCAGCCCCTCGGTGAGCGAGTTCCACTGCTCGTTGGAGTTGGTGTGCAGCACGTCGTAGAGCGGATCGTTGCGCGGGCTGGCCTGCAGCTTCGGCACATAGGGGAAGGCCTGATCGGCCGACACCGTGCATTTGAACTCCTTCTCGAAGGCCGGCAGGACGGTGGCCTTCATGATGTCGCCCCACTTACCGCCCCAGGTCGTGATCTTGAGCGTTTTGGTCTGGGCATGAAGGATCGACGGCGCGCCGAACGCGCTGATGGCGGCCAGGCTCACACCCGCTTGCAATGCCTTACGACGTGAAATCATGATGACCCCCTCTGTTCCCTCTTAGAGCTTAACGTAAGCCTTGAGGCCGATCAGCCTTTCCAGCACCAGCACCACGGAAAGTGCCAGCAAGATCGAGACCATCGAGGCGGCCGCAATGGCGCCGTCGAGGTCGAATCTCATGTAATTGAACAGCACCACCGGCAAAGTCTCGCCCTTGGGCACGACCAGGAACAGCGATACCGGGAACTGGTCGAACGACACGATGAAGGCGAACACGCCACCTGCGAATACGCCCGGTCGGATCAGCGGCAAGGTGACCTCGAAGAAGACGCGGACGGGGCCGGCGCCCAGCACGGCGGCGGCCTCCT
>DASZJU010000640.1:0-12048 GCA_035947815.1 Reyranella sp. | reverse complement strand
GGCCGCAACGAGCTCTGGACCAAGGGCGGCCTGCTCTACACACCGCCCTTCCAGTGAGGTGACGCTCTATTCGTGACGGAACAATCGTCGCCGTGATCCGCTTCCTGCGCGACCGCAAGGTGCGGGACGTGCTGTGGCAGGCGGCGGCGACCGTGGCGATGATCGCCGTCGTCTGGTTCTTCGTGCAGAACGCCTCGGACAACATGGTGAAGGCGGGCATCGCGTCCGGCTTCCGTTTCCTGTGGCGCGATTCCGGCATCGAGGTGCCGTTCAACCTCACCGGCTACAAGCCGTCCGACACCATCCTCGCCTTGCTGTGGACCGGCATCGTCAACACGCTGCTGGTCTCGGCCGCTTCGATCGCGGTGGCGACGCTGATCGGCTTCACCGTGGGCTTGCTGCGGCTGTCGCGTAACTGGCTGCTCTCGACCCTGGCGGGCTTCTACATCGAGTTCGTGCGCAACATCCCGCTGCTGTTCTTCGTGCTGTTCTGGTATTTCGGCGTGCTCGCCACCCTGCCGGCGCCACGCGAGAGCCTGAGCTTCCTCGATGTCGCCTTCCTCAACCGCCGCGGCCTCTATGTCCCGACGCCCGACGACGTAACGGGCTTCCGCCTCGCGCTGCTCGCGACCCTGCTGCTGATCGTCCTGCAGATCGGCCTGGCACGCTGGGCGCGCTCGCGGCAGGCGCGCACCGGCCGCGACTTCCCGACCTGGCTCGTGGGCTTCGGGCTGTGCGGCGCGCTGCCGGTGCTGGCCTTCGTGATCGCTGGCGCGCTCACGCCGTGGGACGTGCCTTCCCTGCGCGGCTTCAACTATCGCGGCGGCTTCACGCTGGTGCCGGAGTTCGTGGCGCTGTTCATGGCGCTCTCGACCTACACGGCGGGCTTCATCGCCGAAGTGGTGCGCGGCGGCGTTCTTGCCGTGCGCCAGGGCCAGATCGACGCTGCGCGGGCGCTCGGCCTTACGCAAGGCCGCGTTCTCCGGCTGGTGGTGATCCCTCAGGCCATGCCGGTGATCATCCCGCCGATCACCAGCCAGTATCTCAACCTGATCAAGAATTCCTCGCTGGGTGCGGCCATCGCCTACCCCGAGATCGTGGCGGTGTTCATGGGTTCGGCCCTGGTCTCGACCGGCCAGTCGATCGAGATCATCGCCATCACGCTCGGCATCTACCTGACGCTCAGCCTCGCGGTCTCGATCTTCATGAACTGGTACAATGCACGCCATCGCCTGGTGACGCGATGACCTGGGCGCCGTGGCTCGAAACCCTGCGCCGGCGTCTGTTCGCGACGCCGATCGACGCCGCCATCACGCTCCTCTGCCTGTATGTCGTGTGGCGCATCACGGTGCCCCTGGTGCACTGGCTCGTGCTCGACGCCACCTGGCACGGCACGTCGCGCGACGATTGCACCAGTCCCGGCGCCTGCTGGGTCTTCGTCCGCGCCCGCTTCGGCCAGTTCATGTACGGCCAGTATCCCGTGACCGAACGCTGGCGGGTCGACGTCGTCGGCGCGCTGGTCGTCCTGGTCGGCGTCATGCTGTCCTGGCGCAGCCTGCCGCATCGCCGCGGTGCCGCCATCGCTTGCGCCGTCCTCGTGCCGCCGCTCGGCATCCTGTTGCTGCATGGCGGCGGGGGCACCGGCCTGGCGCTGGTCGAGACGCGCGAATGGGGCGGCCTGATGCTGACGCTCGTCCTCACCTTCTATGCCGGCCTGATCGCCGTGCCGCTCGGCATCCTGCTGGCGCTGGGCCGCCGCTCGCGCCTGCCGTTGATCCGCTTCGCCTCGGTGGTGTTCATCGAGTTCTGGCGCGGCGTGCCGATCATCACCGTGATCTTCCTCGCCTCGCTGTTGCTGCCGCTGATCATGCCGACCGGCTTCGACGTCGACCGCCTGGCGCGCGCCATCATCGGGCTCGCCTTCGTGATCGCGGCTTACATGGCCGAGGCCGTGCGCGGCGGCCTGCAGGCATTGCCCGACAGCCAGGCCGAGGCGGCGCAGGCGCTGGGCCTGGGCTACTGGCGCATCCAGCGCATGATCGTGCTGCCGCAGGCGCTCAGGATCGCGTTGCCCGCGATGACCAACGAGTTCATCGCCCTGTTCAAGAACACGACTCTGGTGCTGATCGTCTCGCTGTTCGACCTTCTGGGCATCGCCCAGGCAGCCCTCGCCGACCCGGCCTGGGTCGGCATGAACATGGAAGCCTATGTTTTCGCCGGCGCCATCTACTGGTTCGCCTGCTTCGGCGTCTCGCGGTGGAGTAGCCGGCGCGAGAAGCGCCTGCAGGTCGCGCACGGGCGGTAAGACGCAGCGCGCCGGCCGGCGACCGGCGCATGCGGAGGGCTATCGCCGTGCTCTACGTCCCGTTACCGCGGGGATAGCCTCACCGCCGTCATGTAGCGGTCGCGGTAGTAGTCGGCGTCCAGGGCCGTGACCTGGACCGGCGAGCCGCGATGCGTGGCATGAACGAACTGGTCGTTGCCGACATAGATGCCGACGTGGGTGAAGGTGCCGCGGTAGCCGAAGAAGACGAGGTCTCCGCGCTTGAGGTCGCTGCGCGCGACAGGCTTGCCCTCGCGCGCCATGTCGTGCGGCATGCGCGGGATGCTTTGTCCAAAGACCGCGCTGTAGAGGTAGTAGACAAAGCCGCTGCAGTCGAAGCCGCTCGGCGAGGTGCCGCCGTAGCGATAGGGCGTGCCCAGGTATTTCATGGCGCGCGAGACTAGGCGGTCGCCCCAATCCTTTGCGACCGCGGAGGTGGCGTATGAAGCCGGGACCACGGCGGGTTCCGCCTTCGTGAAACCGGAGTACGCGCCGTTCTCCTGCAGCCATTTGGCATTGAGTTGATTGGCGACGCTATCCGTCGGATCGGCCTCGGGAGCGGCCTTGACCGGAGGTTTCAGCTTCGACTTCGTCGGCGCCTTGACCTGGGCAATTGCGGGAGAAAGAACACCCGCCGTCCCGAACATTGCCAGGGCGGCCAGCACCACGACCGAATAGGCTGTCGCCTGGACAATGACTCGAACGCTCGAGCGCGTGCAGCGCCCGGTTCCCAACGCCATGAACTTCTCCCCCTTGGAACCAAAGCAAGGCGGCCAGCGGCCTGTCCCATAGTGGCAAAGGACGATTCGTCCGTCCAACAAAAGTCGCAAATCTGCCACAGTAATTTCGGGCGGCTACGCGTTGATTTTTCTTATTTTTCGGGACCCGCTCCCGTTGATCTTCCACAAGCCGCAATGACCGGGCCCGGCGCCCGGCCACGATTGGATTTTTGAATTCAGGAGAGGTCAGTCATCGGGAACGGACGCGTCAGGCTCGCTGAGAGTGGTCCTGTCTCCGTTCGGCTTGACTTCACTTGACCGCAGTCATGGTGATCCACCACCGTACCGTGATCGCGCAATGGGGCGACAAGACGAAACGAGACCGATGGCCAATTCGGCAAGATCGTCGTCACGCTCTAGCCGGAGCACGATCTGTGGACGCAGAGGAGAACACCCGATGAAGACCGCCGATATTGAATACCGCGACGGCGCCCTGACCTGCCGTGGCTTTCTTGCCTATGACGAGACGAAGACCGGGCGCCGCCCCGGCGTACTGGTCGTGCATGAGGCTTTCGGCCTCGGCAAGCCTGCGATGGACCGGGCAAAGATGCTGGCCGAACTTGGCTATGTCGCCTTCGCCGCCGACATGTTCGGCGACCGCAAGCAGGTGACCGAGCTGCCGAAGGCGATCGAGATCATCACGGATCTGCTGGGCGATCCGCCGAAGCTGCTGGCGCGGGCCGGTGCCGCGCTCGAGGTGCTGCGTCAGCGACCCGAGGTCGACGCCGCGCGACTCGGTGGGATCGGCTTCTGCTTCGGCGGCTCGACCGTGCTGCAGCTCGCGCGCAGCGGCGTGGACCTCAAGGGCGTCGTCAGCTTCCACGGCGGGCTCTCGACCAAGGCGCCGGCCAAGGCGGGAAGCGTCAAGGCGGCAGTGCTCTGCTGCACTGGGGCGGACGATCCGATGATCCCGGCCGATCAAGTCGTCGCCTTCGAAGAGGAGATGCGCGCCGCCAAGGCCGACTGGCAGGTCATTTCATATGGCAACACGGTACACAGCTTCACCAACCCCGAGGCCGACGGCTCGCTCAACCCGGCGATCCTCTATAACGAGAAGACCGACAAGCGCTCGTGGGCTGCGATGCGCGACTTCTTCCAGGAGAAGTTCGGAGCGTAGACCCCAATTGCCCCCGGCAAGGACCTCTCCCAGTGTGCGGGAGAGGGCAGGATGAGGTGGTCACTGCTTCGACGGGCGAGCCATGACAAGTCTCAGTGCGGCGTGCCGTCCTTGCGCGTATGGAGGTATTTGCCGTCGGCGCCGGCCTTGGCGTGGTTGTCGATGTCGGGATAGGTGATCTCGTCGAACGGCGTGCGGTCGCCGATCACCAGGATCATGGCGTCTTCGCCCGATCTGTTGACGAAACGATGGGCGTTGCCGCAGCCGGCCGGGAAGCCCGCGCACATGCCGGGTCGCAAGGTCTGGGTGCCCTCGTCGGTCTCGAGCACGATCTCGCCCGACACCACCCAGATGAACTCGTCCTGCCTGGCGTGCGCATGCCGCGCCGACGACTGTGCCCCGGGCACGATGCGGGTCAGGGTCACGCCGAAGTTCTTCAGCCCGACGTGGTCGCCCAGTCTGCGGTTCCAGCGCTTGCTGTTGTCGGCGCGGAACTTTTCCGGATAGCTCGTGGCGTTGCTTTCGGCGATGTCGGCCGGGTCGAAGGCGGGGAGGGTGGGCTTGCGCATGAACCAGCGTAACCCGAGCGACGCCGGCATACGAGCAAGACCCGCTCATGCGCCCATAAGTCAGGCTGCGAAGCTTCTGATCACCTCGCCCGGCCGCCCCGTCCTGTCGGCGCAGAAGCCCTTGTGGTCGGCCACGCGGGCGCCGTTGATCCACACGCCATGCAGGCCGATCGCCGACGTGGTGAGCCGCGCCGCGCCCGCCGGCAGGTCGTGCGCCCGCCGCTTGGCGCCGCGCGCCACCGTCGCGGGATCGAACAGCATCAGGTCGGCCGCGTAGCCCTCGCGCAACAGGCCGCGGTTCCTGATGCCGAACAGCTTGGCCGGCTGGCCGGTCAGGCGATGCACGGCCTGCGGCAGGTCGAGCACGCCGAGATCGCGGCTCCAATGGCCCATCAGGTGCAGGCCGAAGCCGGCATCGCAGAAGAAGGTGAGGTGCGCGCCGGCGTCGCTCAGCGAGATGTGGGTGTTGGGATCGGCGAGGATCCTGCCGACGGCTTTCTCGTCATTGTGCAGGAGCTGGGCCACGAACGAGGTGTCGAGGTTCTCCGACAAGGCGAAGTCGAGGATGAAGTCGAGCGGCTCCTTGCCCGCTTTCTTGGCCAACTCGGCCAGGGTCGCGCCTTCCAACGCCTGGTTCTCGGCCTTGGCCGTTTCGACCACGAAGAGCTTGTCCCATTCGCCGTTGAACACCATCCGGCCGCGCGCGGCTAAAAGTTCCCGGCGCACCGCGTCGCGCCATGACGGATCGCGGTAGACTTTCTTCAGCGCCTCCTCGCCATGTGCTGCCATCGCGGGTTTCCACGACTGCATGCTCTCGAACAGGTATGGGCTCTTGAAGGTGAAATCCATGCTGAGCGGGCAGCACGAAGTCTGGGCCACCAGCTGATGGCCGCGCGAGCGGGCGGCGTTCACCTGGTCCAACGTGTTGAAGGCCGCGCTCGGGTTGGTGTTGGAATGGAAGAGGGCCGCGATCACCACCGGCCGCTTGGCCTCGACCGCCAGCTCCTCGAGATAGGGGATCGAGGTCTTGCTGCCTTTGGTCAGCATGTAGACGCCGCCGCTCTCGGCCATCGCCTTCACCAGCGTGCGCAGCTCGCGGTCGTCGGCCAGCCGCGACGGCATGGGCGTGCCGCCCTCGCCGTTGTGCGCTTCGGCTGTCGAGGTGGCGAAGCCCACCGCGCCCGCCGCCATGGCCTCGCGTACCTGGACTGTCATCTGGGCAATCTCATCGTCGGTCGCCTTGCGCTCCGTTGCCGCCTCGCCCATCACGAAGGTGCGAATGGCGGAATGCCCGGCGTAGCAGGCGACGTTGGGGCCGACGCCCTGACGCTGCAGCATGTCGAGATATTGCGGAAAGCTCTCGAATCCCCAGTGGATGCCGGCGCGCAGCGCGTCGAGCGACATGCCCTCGACATGGGTCAGGTGACGCATGGTGAGGTCGCGGTCGACGGGCTTGCAGGGCGCGATGGTGAAGCCGCAATTGCCCATCACCGCCGTGGTGACGCCGAGCGCGGGCGAGGGATCGACGAAGGGATCCCAAGTGATCTGCGCGTCGTAGTGCGTGTGGCCATCGATGATGCCGGGTGCCAGAGCGAGCCCATCGGCCTTCACCGTCTCCTTGGCCGCGCCCAGCTTGCCGCCAACCGCTTCGATCTTGCCGTTCGTTACGCCGAGGTCGCCGCGCACCGGTGCGCTGCCGGCGCCGTCGTAGATCTGCGCATCCTTGATGACCAGGTCGAACATGCGGTTTCCTCCGTTGCCGTCATGTTGGTCGCGGCGCACGGCGTTTTCCAGCGCCGTCGGGGTTAAAGTGAGCCATGACCAATGCAAACGACGAAGCCCTGCTGCGCCGACTGGTCGTAGCATTGTCGGCCGTGCCCGGGGTCGAGGCGATCGCACTGGGTGGCTCGCGGGCCCGAGGCACTGCCGTGGCTACCTCCGACTACGATATCGGCCTCTACTATCGCGCCAACCGGCCGATCGACGTTGCGGCGTTGGGCGAGGTCGCGGCCGCCCTCGACGATCGCGGTGCCGAGGCCTCCGTCACGGCCATCGGCGGCTGGGGTCCGTGGATCGACGGCGGCGGCTGGCTGGTGGTGGGTGGCGTGCATGTCGACCTGCTCTATCGCGACATCGACCGCGTGGCGGCCGCGATCGACGACGCCCATGCCGGCAAGGTCGAGCGCTTCTATCAGCCCGGCCATCCGCACGCCTTCCTGCCCACGATCTACATGGGCGAGGCAGCCTGCGCCCGTCTCCTGCACGATCCGGCCGGCGCGCTGGCGGCCCTGCAGCGTCGCACGACGCCCTATCCCGGGCCGCTCGCCAAGGCATTGCGCGAGCGCTTCGAATGGGAGGCCGAGTTCGCGCTCGCCAATGCGCGCAAGAGCCTCGATCGCGGCGACGTCTCCTACCTGGCGGGTTGCGCCTTCCGCGCCATCGCCTGCCTCTGCCAGACCCTGTTCGCGCTGAACGGTGTCTATCTCCTGAACGAGAAGGGCGCCGTGGCGGCGGCCGATGGTTTCGCGCTGTCACCGCCCGATTTCGCGAGGCGCGTGGCGAGCCTCTTCGCCGATCTTGGGTCGGGCAACCATGCGGCCGGGCTCGACCACCTTCAGGAACTCATCGTCGAGACGCGCGGCCTCAGCTTCCGACGATGAATTTCTCCTCGACCACGTAGCTCTTGATGCGGCCGATGAACTTCGCGCCGTCGGCATGCAGCGCCTTCATCTCGGGCGTAAGCGCGGCGGCCTCGAGCGCCGCCTGGTCGTCGAACCACAGCTCGGCGACGCCGTCGATCTCGACCGTGGTCTCGGTGATGTCGGCGCGCGTGCGCTCGGCCTGGATGTGGTTCTGCACGTAGCGGCGCAGCCCGGGCACGGCCAGCGCCAGCGGCGCATGGATCTCGACCCAGTGCTTCATGAACTGTGAATGCGTCAAGCCGTCCTTGCGCGTCAACAGGCCGATTGTCTTGATCATGATGGCGTTTTCCTCCGTCAGCGATAGTATGTGGCATGACCCGTCTGCTCGCGATCGTCTTGTTGCTGCTGTCCGCGGCCAGTGCATCGGCCCAGCCCGTGCGTTTTCCCAGCGTCGCCGTCGGCAGCGCGACGGCCGGCCCGGAAATCTCCGGCTGGATCTACAAGCCCGCCGGCAACGGGCCGTTCCCGGCGATCATCCTGGCCCATACCTGCGCCGGCACCAATGCGCAGACCGAGACCTGGGGCAAGCTCCTGGCAAGCTGGGGCTACCTCGTGCTGGCGCCCGACTCGTTTGGCCCGCGTGGCCTGAAGCAGGTCTGCACCAACGGCAACGCGGTCACCGGCAGCATGCGGGTCGCCGACGTCGCCGGCGCGCTGAAATTCCTCGCCACGCGATCCGACGTGCAGCAGGGCAAGATCGGCCTGATCGGCCACAGCCACGGCGGCTGGACCGTGATGCGGTCAGTGCAGAAAGGCTACGACCTGGCCGCGTTGGGGCTCAAGGCGGCGGTCGCCTACTATCCGTCCTGCGCGCCGCAGTTCGACCGCGATGTCGCCGTGCCGCTGCTGATCCTGATCGGCGACAAGGACGACTGGACGCCGGCCGATCGATGTCGCCAGCTGCAGGCCGCCGGCTTCACGCGGCCGGACCTCGTCCAGGCAATCTACTATCCCAACGCCTATCACAGCTTCGACTCGCGGTCGCCCGACCGCAGCGTGCCGGGCAACGGCAGCACGATGCATCGCCTGGCCTACGATCCCGCGGCCGCGCCCGACGCCGAGGCGCGCACCAAGGCGTTCTTCGAGAAGTATCTGCGTTAACGCGCGGGAGCCAAGGCAGGCCGGTGCTGGGCCGGCGTGACGATGTCGGGGATGTGCAGGAAGAAGGCGCACACCAGCGACGAAACGAGGGTCAGGAGCGCCAGTCCATAGAGGCCGCCGGAGTAGCTGCCGGTCGCATCCTTCATGAGGCCGATCCACCAGGGCCCGAAGAAGCCGCCGAGGTTGCCGATCGAATTGATCCAGGCAAAGCCCGACGCCAGCGCCGTGCCGCTCAGGAACATCGCCGGCATGGCGAAGAACGGGCCCTTCGAGCCATAGAAACCCATCGTCGCCAAGCAAACGCCGACCAGCGCCCACCAGCTGCCCATGGTGAGACCAGCCATCACCAGGCCGCCGGTCGACAGGACGCAGGCGATCAAAAGGTTCCAGCGCCGCTCGTTCATCCTGTCGGAGACGCGACCCCAGAGGACGAGCGAGAGGCCACCGCAGATGTAGGGAATCATGGTCAGCCAGCCGACAGTCATGTTGCTCATCGTACCGAGTGATTTGATGATCTGCGGGATGAAGAACAATATGCCGAGGCTCGCCGTCACGATGCCGAAGTAGTTGAGCGCCAGGAGCAGCACCCTGGGGTTCCACATCGATTCGAGGAACGAGTAGACGCGCACCGTTTCCTTCGCCTTGCGCTCGCCGGCGATCTTGCCGACCAGCCAGTCCTTCTCCGGCTTCGTCAGGAACGTCGCTTCCTCTGGCCGATTGATCATGACGAAAAAGGTGACAATGCCGAGCGCGATCGTGGGAAGGCCCTCGGCGAAGTACATGATCTGCCAACCCTTGAGGCCGAACAGCCCGTCCAGGCTCATCAGGCCCGTCGAGATCGGCGCGCCGACCGCCACCGCGATCGGCAAGCCGATCAGGAAGCTCGAGACGATGCGCGCGTGGTGGCGCGCTGGGAACCAATAGGTGAAATAAAGGATGAGGCCCGGGAAGAAGCCGGCCTCGGCCATGCCCAGCAGGAAGCGCACGACGGCAAAGCTCGTCGTGCCGGTCACAAAGGCGGTGGCGCAGGCGAAGATTCCCCAGGTGATCATGATGCGGGCGATCCATATGCGCGCCCCGACCTTTTGCAAGATCACGTTGCTCGGCACTTCGAACAGGAAATAGGCCCAGTAGAAGGTGCCGACTGCGAAGCCGAAGTCGGCCGCCGACATGTTCAGGTCGGAGCGCATGGTCAGCGCTGCGAAGCTGCCATTGATGCGGTCGATATAGGCCATGATGTACGACAGGACCGCGAACGGCAGCAGGCGCAGGTAGACCTTGCGCATGGTCGAAGCTTCGAGTGCAGCTTCCATGGTTGACCCTCCCAGCTCATGTGTTCTTGCCTCCGGCTTATGCGCCGGATAATTCCAACACTAACACCGCTATTGTCCGCCAGCCAATCCCATCCGGCGGCAAAGCAACACCAGAGATTCGTAAATTACATGGGCGCAGAGATGGGCGGCCATGCCGTTCACGTCCTGCGGCGGACTCACCGTGTTGACGTCGACGGCCACGATGTTGAGATCGGTGAGGCAGCGCATCAGCTCGATGCCCTCGCGCGCCGACAGCCCGCCCCATGACGGCGTGCACACGCCGGGCGCGCAGGACGGATCGAACACGTCCATGTCGAAGCAGAGATAGACCGGCCGTTTGCCGACCTTGTCGCGGAATTCCGCCATGCGCTGGGCAAAGCCGCCGCGTATCAGCTCGTCGAGCGACACGATCTTGTACCCGAGGCTCATGGCGCGCGGCACGACGCCCTGGGCATAGGTCGTGCTGCGGATGCCGACATGCCAGGAGAATTCCGGATCGACCAGGCCTTCCTCGGCGACATGGGTGAACTGCGTGGCGGAGTTGTACTTCTCCTCTTCGCCGTAAGGGTAAGAATCGGTGTGCGAGTCGATATGGAGCGCCGCCATCTTTGGATATTTCTTGCCCACGGCGCGGGCGACCGGGACGGTGACCGAACCGTCGCCGCCGATCGTGACGGGAACGGCGCCGGCCGCGACGATGCGGTCGACCGCCTGCTCGGTGCGCTCGAAGGCGTCGACAATCCTGCCCGGGGTCAGCTTGACGTTGCCGCAATCGACCAGCCCCAGCGCCGCCACCGGATCGAAGTCGGCATGGGTGGGATTGAAGCGGCGCATCAGGGCCGATTGCTGGCGCACGGAGTCGGGGCCGCCGCGCGCGCCGATCCGCATGTTGGTGCCGCAATCGAAGGGAATGCCCAAGATCGCCGCCTTGTTGTCCGGGCCCGGCCGTCCATAGGGCGCGCCCATGAACGTCATCGGCGAGGTGAACAGCTCGGAATCGGGCAGCCGGTCCATGGTCATTGCTCCGCGGAGAGGAAGTCGTAGGCCACCAGCGTGTGGATCTTGGCGACGGCCAAAAGCTCGTCGACCAGAACATACTCGTCCGGTCCGCCCATGTTGAAGGGCGTCAGCCCGAGCACGACGGTCGGCACGCCGTACTGGCGATACCACCGCGAATCGGAGCCGCCGACCCGCATGTTCACCGCCGGCGGCTCGCCCAGCACTTCGGCCGCGACCTGGACGGTGCGCCGGATGATCTCGTGGCCGGGCTCGGTGAACGACGGTTCGAATCGTCGGATCGCGCGCCAGCTCACGCCCGCGAGCGGCGTCAGCCATTCGTCGAGCTTGTGCGCCAGCACGTCGGTGGTGATGCCGACCGGCAGGCGGATGTCGGCGCGGGCTATGGCGTGGGTCGGCACCAGGTTAGGCGAGGTGCCGCCTGAGAGGGTGCCGATATTCACGGTGACGCGCGAGAGCGTGTGGGCCTCGCCGGCGCCCGACAGCGTCTCCGAGATCGCTTTGGCGTTGCTGATGGCCTCGGTGACGGCGGCCGGCGCTTGGAAGGGGATCGCCTCGAGCTCCTTCAGGCGATCGAGCGCCTCCCGCAGCCGGTCGATGGCGTTGGTGCCGCGATGGACGTGCGCGCCGTGCGCCGGCGATCCCGTCGCCTCGACCTCGACCCACATCAGGCCCTTCTCGCCGAAGCGCACCACCCGGGGCGAGCCGACATCGCCGCAGATGTTGGCGTCGCCCCGCGCATGCGGGATGTGCTCCATCATGTAGCCGGTGCCGAGCGAGCCCATATTCTCTTCGTCGCCCGCCAAGGTGAGCACGATCTCGCCCGCCCAGGCGTCGCGATGCTCGGCCAGCAGCACCGCCGCCAGCAGGGAGCAGGCGATGCCACCCTTCATGTCGCACACGCCGCGGCCATAGAGCTTGCCGTCCTTGAGCACACCGCCCAGCGGCGGCACGGTCCAGGCAAGATCTTCACGAATCGGGAAGGTGTCGAGATGGCCGTTGAAAATCAGCCGGCGGCCGGGCCGCGCGCCCTTGATGCGGCCGACCAGGCTCACCACGCGCGGTGCGGGCTCGATGCGCTCGACCTCGATGTCGGGGATCTCGAGCAGCAGCGCCTGGGCGACCGC
>DASZJU010000639.1:0-7165 GCA_035947815.1 Reyranella sp. | reverse complement strand
GGCAGGCCGAGCTCTTCGGCGGTCGATTTCAGGAGCTCGATGCATTCGGGCGCGAACAGGTCGGTGCCCCAGCTCCAGCCTTCCGCGACCTCGATCCCGACATTTGCCTTCTGGGCGGCCGCCGCGATCGCTGAGTCGATCTCGGTGCGCATGGCCTGGAAGCGGTCGGGATCGATGTGGCGGAAGTCGATGGTCAGCTTGACCTGCTCGGCATAGGTGCCGGGCAGGTTGGGAAAGCTTTCGATGCGGGTCGTGGTGGTGCGCCCTTCGTCGGCCGCAAAAGCGAGGCCGATATCGTTGACCGCGGCGATGACGTAGCCCGCACCGACCAGGGCGTTGCGCCGCATCGCCATCGGCGTGCCGCCGGCATGACCGGTGTCGCCGTTCAGGGTGAGCCTGAGCGCCTGCGTCCGGTAGCCGCCGACCACGATACCGATGTCGCAGCCCTCGCGGTCGAGCACCGGCGCCTGCTCGATGTGCAGCTCGAGGTAGGAATCGAACACCCGCTGGCCCAACGGCGCGGGACCGGCATAGCCGATCGCGTCGAGCGCCTCAGCGACCGTGATGCCGGCATCGTCGGTGGTGGCCAGCACGCTGTCGAGGCTCAGCGCCTTGGCGAAGGCCATCGAACCCATCATCGGTGGGCTGAAGCGCGCGCCCTCCTCGTTGGTCCAGCAGATGACTTCGATGCCGCGCTTGGTCGCCAGCCCTCGGTCATTGAGCGTGCGCACCACCTCTAAGCCGCACAGCACGCCTAAAATGCCGTCGTAGCGGCCGCCGCAGATCTGGGTGTCGAGATGACTGCCGATGGCGACCGGCGGAAGGCTGGGATCGCTGCCGGTGCGTCGCGCGAAGATATTGCCCAGCCGGTCGATCTCGACGTTGCAGCCCGCCGCCTGCGCCCAGTCGACGAACAGGTCGCGCATCTGCTTGTCCTCGACCGACAGCGCCAGCCGGCGCAGGCCGACATCGCGAAAACGCCCGATCTCCGCCGAGCGCTCCAGGCTGTCCCACAAGCGTTCGGGATTGACCTCCAGGACATTGGCGACCACGCGCGGGCTCCTTCCGTATGCGGCGTTCTACCAAGAAGCGTGCCAGCCGCCCTCAATGCTCGAGGTCGATCTGCTCCGGCGGCGGCGCTGCCTTGAGGTTCATCCGCCCCTCGTAGATCGGCCGCCCGCCCGTGGTCGGGCCGGGATATTGGACGAACAGGACGGTGCCGCCGGTCTCGGTCCGCATCTCGTTTTCGAAATGCGGGTCTTCCATGTAGACCAGCGTGCCGGGACCGTACTTCCGCTCGCCCATCTGGAACTCGCCGTCGATGATGTACCAGACCTGCGCGAAGTCGTGCTTGTGGAGCGGAAACCCCGCGCCGGGCTCGTAGCGCAGGAAACCGGCATTGGGCACGGTCGGGCGCTCCGGCGTCGGATGGAAGAGGAACTTGGTGACGTTGTTGAAGCGGCCGATCTCCCAGTCCATCTCGCTGGGATGCCTGAACTCCGGCGCGTTGTGGATCGGGTTGGCCGTTCGCTTGGCTTCTGTCGTCATGGCGTCCTCCTGCCGTCGGCGATCGAGGCGGCAGCATATCCCGCCTGCCGCCGTCCCGTCGCCACTCCATAGACGAGGTCGTGAAGGAACATGCCGCCGGCGATCGACCTGTCGTAGCTCGCCCACAACCTGGGCAGAATCTCGACGCGATGGCCGCCGCGCGCCTTCAGGTTGACCAGCCCGGCGTCCTGGGCGGCGACGAGAAGCTGGCGGACATGGGTGCGCGAAACGCCGAACCTGTCCCCGATGTCGGCGTAGGGCACTGCCGTATGCGGATGATCGGGATCGGCCATGGCGGATTGAAGCAGCGCCGCCAGCACCATGTGGCCGCCGGCGCGGTAGAAGAACATCATCATGTCGGGCACCGACAGGAGAACCTTCATGCCGAGCGGCCAGAACGCGATGGCGGTGCGCCGGTGCAGGACCTGGAATTCCGGATCGCGCCGCATCACCGGCCCGTAGTCGTTGTGCGGGCAGAGCAGCGCGAGCGGTGCGTAATGTGCCGCCAGCCAGTCGCGATCGTGCGCCAGCATCCTTTCCGTCGGCTTCAACAGGCGTACGCGTCGGTCCTTGTCGGACGGCACGACGTCCAGGAAGCCGACCTCGCGCAAGCGGCCGACGAGATGGTCGATCTGACGCGCGCTCGCGCCCACTCCGGACGAGGCGATTTGTTGCTTCAGGCGCCCGACCGTGAACCATGTCTCGCGGCGGGCGGGATCCTGGCCGGCGTCGAGCACGACAGCCAGGTGATAGACCAGAAAGCGGCCCGACTCGATCAGCAGCCGCACCAGAAACGGATCGTGGCCGTAGACCCCGAGAAAGCGGTCGAGATAGAGTTTGCGGGCCTCCGGGAAACGCCGATTCTCGAGGATTTCCTCGAGAGACACGTGCGGCGCCCGTCCGATCAGCTGCTGGATTTCAGGATCGTCCAAAGCGTCCCCACGCCGGCCTTTCACCGACACGGAAGCTATTGGCTTGGCAAACTCCGCGCAATCTTTTCCAAATCGGCCTACTCCAGCACCTTCGGTGGCCGATAGAGCGGAAAACCGTTGAACGGCCGGGACCGCTCATGGTCCGGTACCTCGTAGAAATTGGACTTGCCATTGTTGTGCAGCCCGCCATCGACCCTGAGCGCGATGCCGGTGACATAGGCGGCCGCCTCGCTCAGCAGATAGACGATGGCGCCGGCGATCTCGGACTCCGTGCCATGACGCTTCATCGGGATCCGCGTCCTGACGTTGCGCAGCACGTCGTGGGCGCGCTCGGGGTAGCGGTCGAAGCCCGAGGAGGCGATGAAGCCCGGCAGCACCGCATTCACGCGCACCCCGGCATGCGCCCACTCGACCGATGCGGTGTAGGTGAAGTTGGTCTGTCCGGCGCGGGCCGCGCCGTTGTGGCCCATGCCGGGCATGCCGAACTCCCAGTCGGCGCCGACATTGACGATGGCGCCACCGTTGCCTTCCATCCAGCACCGGTAGACTTCCTTGGACACCAGGAAAGTCGCGGTCATGTTGTTGGCGATCACGGTGTTCCAGCCGTTCAGCGAGATGTCCTTGAGCTGGGCCGGAAACTGGCCGCCCGCGTTGTTGACCAGCCCGTCGATGCGGCCTCCCCAGGCGAGCACGCGCTCGACCGCTTGCTTGACCTGGTCTTCGCGGCGCAGGTCGGCCGCGAAGATGAAGGTGTCGGGATCGTCGAGCTCCCGCTTCACCTGTTCGAGTTTCTCCGGCGTGCGCCCGATCAAAGCGATGCGCGCGCCCAGCGAGCGCAGCTCGTGGGCGGTGCAGCGGCCGAGCCCCGATCCGCCGCCGGTGACGACGATGATCTGGCGGCGAACAAGCCGGGACGGAAGATGGAATGGTATTGCATGGTGCTGCTGTCATCCTGAGCGAAGCGAAGGATCTCATGCCCCTGGCAAGCGGCGATGAGGTCCTTCGCTTACGCTCAGGACGACAGAAGCCTACTCGATCTTGATGTCGGCGGCCTTCATGACGTCGGTGCGGCGCGCGACAATACGGCCGAGGCGGCGCTGGACGAAACCCATAACGGCGAAACCGGCCTGCAGCGGAATGCCGAACAGCACGATGCCGATGGCGAACAGCACCAGCCGGTCGCCCAGGGTCGGCAGTTGTTCCGCCTGGCGCAGAATGATGGTGATGCCCTCCATCACGCCGATGGCGGCGCCGGCGCTCGACGACATCACCAGCACGAAGAAGGCGCGCGTGACGTTGGGCAGGAACAGCAGCGCGCCCGGCAGCGAGCCGCCGCGATACTGGCGCAGCGCCTCGACGCCTGAATCGGCAATATAGGCGGCGGAGTACGGCACCAATGACAACGCAACGGTCATGATGCCGCTCAGCGCAAACGGCTCGCCGAACAGGGTGGCGTCGCGCGGCACGGCGTTCAGCAGGAAAAACATGACGACGAAAGTCGGCGCCGCCCGCATCAACCCGATGGCCGACGCCGCCGCGCCGGCCATGACGCCGCCCGCGAGACGGGCCAAGGCCAGCAGCAGGCCGAGCGCCAGGCCGGCGGCGATGGCGATGACGGCGATCTCGAAGTTCACCGCCATGCCGCTCAGGAACAGCGGCAGGAAATCCGACGACAGCCGGTCGAGCAACAGCTTCATGACGATGCCACCGCCTGGCGCCGCTCGAGGAGCAGCCGGAGCCTGCCGCACAGCCAGACCACGATCATCACCACCGCGGTATAGAAGATCAGTAACAGCGTGTAGGTCGTGGCCCGGCCGCTCGAGAACGACGTGATGTCGGTGAGCGCGCTCAAAAGCTCGGGCGCGCCGATGAAGCTCGCGATCGGCGTGCCCTTGGCGGCATTGACCAGGAAGGCCACGATCTGGGTCGCCGAGCGGCTGAGAGCCCGGGTGAAGAGATCCATCCGGCCGGCCGGCAGCGCCCGCTCGGCGCGCAGGGTCAGCATCGCCTCCGCGATCGCCTGGCCGGCATTGCTGCCGTTGGTGAGACCCAGCGCCGCGATCGAGGCGCCAAGCGCCACCGCGTCCGAAAAAGGAAACAGCGCCCGTGCGATCGCCGCGGCGATGACCAGGGTGAGGACGATCGGCGAGGATTGCAGTGTGACGGTGAGCAGGCGCACCGGCCAGCGCAGCAGGGCGAAACGGGAACCCAGCGCCCTGCCGAACAGCAGCGCAAAGCCAAGCGTCGCCAAAAGCGCGCCCATGATCAGGATCAGCGAATTGGCGACGCCGTCCTTGAACATCGACCAGGCGGGTGCCGTCGCCAGCATCGGCAGGGACAGCTCGATGCCCGTCCACGATTCGAACCAGGCCTCGAAGGCCGCCACGCTGCCGGCGAAGGGTGTCGGCTTCAGCTCGGCGTTGAACGGCGGCAACACGCAGACGTTGTTGGCGGTGCCCGCCTCAGTGTTGCATTCCGGGCGCTGCCAGACGGCCTGCTGCTGCTCGAGGAAGCCCGTGCCGATGCGATGGGCGCGGCCCAGTTCGAGGAACACGCCGTCGCGGTGGAAGATCTGGCTGATCAGGTCGAGCGCGCGGGCCAGTTGCGCACTGCCATCGCGGGCGACCGCCATGCCCCAGGGCACCTGGGCGAAGCCGAACTTCTGGGCGTACCGTTCGGCGAAGGCGGGATCGGTGAAGGATTCGGCGAAGAAACTGTCGTCCTGCGCGGCCAGGGTGCAGGTTTCGTCCTTCAGGCGTTCGGGCAGGACGCCCGCCTCGTCGAACAGCATGAGCCGCGCGTCGCGGGCGACCAGTTCGGCGTTCGAACCATTGCCCACGGTCACGCAGACGGTACGGCCGGGAATGTCCTGCCAGCCCGATACCGCCAGCGCGCGCGGCCCGACGACCGTCGTCTCGGACTGGTAATAGTGCGGCCGGATGAAGCGCGCCTGGCCGTCGCGCTGCGTGTTGTGCCCCATGGTGGCGATGACGAGGTCGATGCGGTCCTCGGCCAGCAGGGGGATGCGGGTGGCCGCGTTGACGCGGTCGAACTCGACCGCGACGCCGAGCTGGCGGCCGATGGCCCGCGCCACGTCGACCTCGTAGCCCTCGCGGTCCTCGCCAACGCGGGTGGCGAATAGCGGGTAATAGTCGCGGACGCCGATCCGGATGCGCTCGGTGCAGAGGATGCGGATGAGACGGTCGGCTGCGGGCTGCGCGCAGGCGCCCGGCAGCGTGGCGCGCGCCGCCTGCAGCAGCCGCGCCAGGGCGGCGTCGGGGGATTTGTCCTGTTGCGCCTGAAGCGGCGAGAAGGCGAGGCTCACGACGATCGCCAATACGCAGGCAGCTGCCGATCGGCAGAACCTCGTCATCCGCCGATCTCGACGACGTGCACCTCGCCGAAGGCATAGGGGCCGTAGCGATGGATCGACCGTCCTTCTTCGGCGGAGAGTGCGCCGGCTGCCATCCGATCGAGCTTCTCGTTGGGAATATTGACGAGGGTCGTGAGCACGATGCGAAAGGCGAAGCCCAGCCCCTCGACGATCTCGCGCGAACGCTCGACGCCGACGAACGCATTGTGCGTGATGAACACCCGGCCGCCGGGCGCCAGATGCCGGCGAATCCCCTCCAGGAACGGATCGAGCAGGCGACGCCCGTCGAAGCCGCCGGCGCTCCACGTCGGCAGGCGGCCGGGGATGGCGCTGTCGCCCATCGGGAAGTGCGGCAGGTTGGCCACGATCAAGTCGAAGCGACGATCGCCGACCGGCGACCACATGTCGCCGTGATGGAACTCCGCCGCCTCGCCGTGGCCGAGTTCCTCCAGCAACAGCATGCCCGACGCGACCGCGTCCTCCTCGATGTCGATGCCACAGAGCGAACGGGCGCCCAGCGCGCCCAGCGCCGCGAGCACGACGCCGCTGCCCGAACCGATTTCAAGCACCCTGGCGCCCTGCACGCAACCGGCGTTGGCCTGCAGAACCTGGATCAGCGCCGCCGTGTATTCGCTCGGCCGAAGGGCGGCGATCGCCAGCGCAGCACGTTGATCCGACGCCGATTTGGGCTTCGACAAGTCCACACCCCCAAACCGCGCCCCACGCGCGGCGATGACCGTCATGCCGTTACGAGCCGCCTGATCAGCATCGAGGAAACCGGATCGTCCGGAAACTCGGCCACTATCTCCCGGTAGCGGCGCTGTGCCAGCACGTAGTCTTCCTTGATCAGGGCCTCGTAGGCCAGCCCCGTCATCTTACACAATTTGACCGTTGCCGGGTCGGGTTCGAGTCCGGGATCGTCGGCGCCGAACACGCCCAAAAGCTCGTAGATCGGAATTTTCGAACGCCGTCCCTTGACCGCAACGTCGTCGATCGGCCGCACGCAGAGCCGCTCCCCCGCCTCCTTGAAAACGCTGTGGCTGATGCAGATGCGGGTGCCGAATTCCTTGTTGATGCCTTCGAGCCGCGACGCGATGTTCACGCCGTCGCCCATCACGGTATAGCTCATCCGCTCCTTGGAGCCGATGTTGCCGACCAGCACCGCGTCGCTGTGGATGCCCATGCGGATCCTGAACGGCTTCATGCCTTCGGCCCGCCAGCGCTCGTTCAGCGCCTCGACGCCGCGCTGGATACGCAGCGCCGCCACGCAGGCGCGCCAGGCGTGATCCTCGAGGAGCGCCGGCGCGCCCCA
>DASZJU010000638.1:0-8943 GCA_035947815.1 Reyranella sp. | reverse complement strand
GGCGCTGGCGCGACGCTGGATCGACGTCGAGCCCGACAGGAACGTGACGCTGGTGGTCGGGGCCGCTGCCTCGATCCTGGCCTTCGTCTATGTCTCGCTGGAAGTGCGCCACCTCTTCGATCCAGGCTTCGAGCGCACCGGGTTCGGCGCGACCGGCCTGGAGCTCTACACCTACTCGATCGTCTGGCTGCTCTTTGGCGTTGCCCTGCTGGCCGTGGGTTTCCTGCGGGGCGCGGCTGCGCTGCGGCACGCCGGCATGGCGCTGGTCTGCGTCGTGGTCGCCAAAGTCTTCCTGATCGACATGGCCGGTCTGGAAGGCCTGCTGCGCGTCTTCTCGTTCCTGGGATTGGGAGCAGCGCTGGTCGGTCTGGGTTACGCCTACCGCCGCTTCGGCTTCGACGAGGGACGACGCACGCCATCATGACGCAGGATCTGTTTCCGGAAACCAAATTGTCGCTCGATGCTTTGCGCAGCTTGCAGCTCGAGCGTCTGACGGGCGTGCTGCGCCACGCCTACGAGCACCAGCCGCCGTACCGCGCCAAGTGCCAGGCGGCGGGCGTGCATCCCGACGATCTCCGCCGCCTCGACGACCTCCCGCGCTTTCCGTTCACCGCGAAGGCCGACCTGCGCGACGCCTATCCCTACGGCATGCTGGCCATCCCGCGCGAGAAATGCGTGCGCATCCATGCTTCGAGCGGCACGACGGGCAGGCCGACGGTGGTGGGCTATTCGGCGCGCGACATCGATACCTGGGCCGACCTTATGGCCCGTTCGCTTTACGTCGCTGGCGCGCGGCCGGGCGACGTCGTCCACAACGCCTACGGCTACGGCCTGTTCACCGGCGGCCTCGGCGCGCACTACGGCGCGGAGCGGCTGGGCTGTACGGTGGTGCCGATGTCGGGCGGCTTCGGCGAGCGTCAGGTCCAGCTGATCCGCGAGTTTGGCGCGCGGGTCGTGCTGATGACACCGTCCTACATGCTGGCGATCGCCGACGAGTTCGAGCGCCAGGGTGTCGATCCGCGCGACACCGCCATGCGGCTTGGCCTGTTCGGCGCCGAGCCCTGGACCGAGGGCATGCGCGCGGAGATCGAGCGCCGGCTCGGCATCGATGCCATCGACCTCTATGGCCTGAGCGAAGTGATGGGGCCGGGCGTGGCCTGCGAGTTTGCCGAGACCAAGGATGGTCCGACGATCTGGGAGGATCACTTTTATCCCGAGATCGTCGATCCGCAGTCAGGCCGGCCCGTCGCCGAGGGCGAGGCGGGCGAGTTGGTGCTGACATCGCTTACCAAGGAGGCGATGCCAGTCATCCGCTACCGCACGCGCGACCTGACGCGCCTGATGCCGGGATCGGTCACGGCGCTGCGGCGCATGGCCAAGATCACCGGCCGCAGCGACGACATGCTGATCGTGCGGGGCGTCAATCTGTTCCCGAGCCAGGTCGAGGAGCAGATCCTGCGCGACCAGGCGCTGAGCGGCCACTACGTGCTCGAGCTGACGCGGACCGGCGCCCTCGACGATCTCCTGGTGCGCGTGGAAGCGCGGATGGCGTTGGATGGGAAAAGCGCCGGCCACTCGGCTGAGGCGCTGGCGCAGCGGCTGAAAGGGATGTGCGGGCTTTCGGCCGAGGTCGAGATTGCCGCACCCGGCGCCGTCGAGCGCTCGATGGGCAAGGCGCGTCGGGTGATCGACAAGCGCCCGAAGAACTAGCGCGCTCAGCTCCAGGGCGCGCCGGCCGCCAATCTTATTTTTGCCTTGATCAGGCCGGGGTCGTCCTGGATCTGGCTGACCTCGGTCGAGAATTCCGGCGAAGACGCGCTGTTGTGGGTCGACGCCTTGGCACGGCTAACGGTTGTGCTGACGATCGCTGCAAACGTCAAAATTATGGCGGCGATGACCAGGAAATCGATCCAGGTCAGCGACAGTCGGCTATGACGCCGCCTCGCGACGGTACGGGATTTGTTGGTCATGCTTTCCATGATCGCCTCGTCTCTCAAATGTGCTTCTGAGAAATTTACGAGGGAACCTTCGTGCCCATCCCCGATCTAGGTGGGGCGAAACCAAGGAATATTCATGAAAGCCGAACGAAAGGTTCGAGCTCCGTCATCGAAAGTTTCAATGGTTATGGACATTCATGACCTGTAACGACTGAAACAATTCAGCGACTCAAAAATCTCGAAGATCGGCTCCAAGGTGCCTCTTCTGTCCTTTGCAAGTGCGCATTGATTAGAGGAGGCGGACATGATGGTGCGAGGGGTTTCGCGCGCATTCCAGGCTGCGCGCATGACGTGGCGACGCCTTTGGCGCGACGAATCGGGTTCGGTGATGAGCTTCCTTGTCGTCGTCCCGGTGCTGATGGGCGCCGTGGCGGTCGGCGTCGAGACCGGCGAGCTCTATCGCACGAAGCGGCAGATGCAGAGCGCCGCCGACGACGCGGCACTTGCGGGCTCGATCGATAGCCTGGCCGGCAAGAACAACACCACCATCACCGCGACGGCCCGTTACGAGGCTCAGCGCAACGGCTTTCAGGATGGCGTGAACAGCGTCTCGGTGACGGTCAACGCGCCGGCGACCGGGGCGTACGCCTCGATTGCCGGCGCCGTCGAGGTCGTCATCACCAAATCGCAGAGCCTCTCCTTCGGCGCCGCTCTCGCCAGCTATCTCGGCGTCACCAGCAGCAACTTCACCATGCGCGCGCGCTCGGTGGCTGCGCAGGGCAGCTACAGCTCGACCACGTCGAGCCCCGAAGGCTGCCTCGTAGCCCTCACTCCCGCCAACGAGCAGGGGGCGAGCTTCACCTCGTTCAACAATTTCAACTCCGACTGCACGATCATCTCGAACGGCACGGCGACCGGCACCGGCGCGAGCGCGTCGATCACGCTGTCGAGCTTCAACAACGCGACGCTGAAGTCGGTGTGGACGCGCGGCCGCTTCGATTACTCGTCGTACAATCACCTGACGCTCACCAACCCCGCCCAGCAGAACCAGACGACAGCGGTCGCCGATCCCTACACCAGCCTGCCGACACCCTCGCCGGGCGCCTGCACTTACAATCCGTTCAGCGCCCCGGGCGGAACTTCGATCACGCTTAGCCCTGGCGTCTATTGCGGTGGGCTCACGATCTCGAGCTACAACAACGTCTACTTCACGCCCGGCATCTACTACATCGCCGATGGCGACCTCTATATGAGCAGCGTCAACAACGTGACCTGCCCGACCTGCACGTTGGGCGCCGGGGTGACTTTCGTGCTCACCACGACCACCGGCAACACCGCCACCATCGGCGGCGTGCGGATCTCCTCCGACAACAACGTGACGCTCAATGCGCCTGTGCCCTGCTCGGTCTCCAATCCGCCAGCCAGTTGCATGGCTAATCCCCTCTATCCCGGCGTCCTGTTCTATCAGGATCGCCGTGCGACGACGGGGACGATGACCTCGACGTCGAAAATCTTCACCATCAGCTCGCTCAACACAGCGACGCTGACCGGCGCCATCTACTTTCCCAACAACCGCATCGACATCTCGAGCCTGAACAATTCCGGCTCGAGCACCACGGGCTGCACGGTGTGGATCGGCCGTTACGTCAAGTTCTCGTCGTACAACAACAACTACATCGCCGGCTGCGACGCGATTGGCACGTCTCGGCCCGCCATCATCACGACCACGACCACGAACAAGAGCAAGGTCGTCGAGTAGGAGCGGGCACCATGCGTGGCGATCTGTCCCTTTGGTACCGGCGCGTCGCGGCCGACCGCGCCGGCAGCGTGATGATCGAGTTCGCAATCGGCCTGCCGGTTCTCCTCCTTTTGGTGGTCGGCATGCTCGATCTTGGCCGCTTCGGCCTGCAGAAGTCGGCGATGCTGCAGGGCGCGCGGGCGGGCGCGCAGTACGGCCTGGTTGCCCCCAACGATTCGGCGAACATAAATTCGACCGCGCAGAGCGCCACCGGCCTCACCGGCGTCACGGCCACCAGCACGAAGTTCTGCGAATGCGTCTCCGGCACGGCGGTGGGATGCGGCACGACCTGCACCGGGGGCGGGGCACCGAAGACCTACATCACGGTCAACACGACCAAGACGTTCGCTTCTGTCCTCTCGGTCGCGACGCTCAACTTCGGCGCCGTCAGCTGGACGCCGCCGACATCGGTCTCGGCGTCGGTGACGATGATCGTTCCCTGACATGCGGGCGGTACTTCTGCGCCTGGCGGCGGACCGGCGCGGCGGCCCCGCCGTGGAATTCGCGATCATCGCGCCGCTGCTGCTGACCCTGCTGCTGGGCGGCGTCGATTTCGGCCGCATGTTCTACGTGAGGCAGGGTCTCGAATATGCGACCGAGGAGGCGGCGCGTTACTACATGCTCAATGTCAACACGGCCACGTCGGCCCTGACCAGCTATCTGCAGGGCAAGATGCCGGGCGGCATGGGCCCCAGCGTCAATGTCTCCTACGCCGATACCGCGAGCTGCAATGGTAGCGCCAACGTGACCTGCACCACCATCACGGCCACCTATATTTTCAACTTCGCGGGATATGTCCCGATCGGCGCCTTGACGATGCGGGCAACGGCCAAGGCCGTGCGCTTGCTCTAGCAGGACCACCGTTTATCGCGCCGGTGCCCTGAACAATTCATCACCTCTCGATCGCACCGGCACGTCCCTGACGGGATGCGTCACTGCCAAAGGTGAAAATAGGCACAAGCCTAGACGTAGGCTATTCGCAGAATGTTCGTGGCGCCCGGCGTGCCGAAGGGCACGCCGGCGGTAATCACCAGACGCTCGCCCTCGCGGGCGAGCTCGGCCTTGCGGGCAAGGCGGACGGCGCGCTGGACCATGTCGGCGAAATTGTGCGCGTCCTCGGTCTGCACCGGATGGACGCCCCAGGTGAGCGTCATGCGCCGCGCGGTGTTGAGGTTGGGCGTGAGGCAAAGGATGCGCACGTCGGGCCGCTCGCGCGCCGCGCGCAGGGTGGTCGAGCCGGTGTTGGTGTAGGTGACGATGGCCGCCGCCGAGAGCGTATGCGCGCACTGTCGCGCGGCGGCGCTGATGGCGTCGGCGGTGGTCGCCTCCGGCTCGCGGCGGCTCGCATCCATCAGGCGGCGATAGAGCGGATCGCCTTCGACGCTCTTGATGATGCGGTCCATGATGGTGACCGCCTCGACCGGATACTGACCCGACGCCGATTCGGCCGAGAGCATGACGGCGTCGGCGCCGTCATAGACGGCGGTCGCCACGTCGGACGCCTCGGCCCGCGTCGGCGTCGGCGCATGGACCATCGAATCGAGCATCTGCGTCGCTACGATGGCCGGCCGGCCGGCGACGCGGCAGGCGGCGAGGATGCGCTTCTGCAAAGGCGGCACCGCCTCGGGCGGCATCTCCACGCCGAGATCGCCGCGCGCCACCATGATGCCGTCGCTCTGCTCGATGATCTCGTCGAGATGCTCGATGGCCTGCGGCTTCTCGAGCTTGGCCATGACGGCGGCGCGTCCCGCGACAAGCTTCTTCAGCTCGGCGATGTCGTGGGCATGCTGCACGAAGGAGAGCGCCACCCAGTCGACGCCCAGCGACAGGCCGTAGTCGAGGTCCTTGCGGTCCTTCGGAGTCATCGGTGACAGCGGCAGGATCAGGTTGGGCACATTGACGCCCTTGCGGTCGCTGATCGTGCCGGCGACCTCGACGACGACGTCGATCGTCTTGGCGTCGTGCGCCACGATGCGCAGCCGTACCTTGCCGTCGTCGACCAGCAGCAGCCCGTCGGGTTGGGCCGCCTTGAAGATCTCGGGATGGGGCAGGGGCACGCGCTTGGCCGTTCCGGGCGTCGGATCGAGATCGAAACGCAGCTTCTGGCCCGTCTGCAGCTCCATCGGCCCCTTGGCGAAGGCGCCGAGGCGGAGCTTGGGTCCCTGCAGGTCCATCAGGATTGCGACGGGATGCTTGTAATGCTTCTCGAGCGCGCGCAGCTGCTCGACCCGCTGGCGGTGGTCGTCATGCACGCCGTGGCTGAAGTTGAGGCGGAACACGTCGGCGCCGGCCTCGAACAGGGCGCGCAGGCGCTCGGTGCTGGCCGAGGCTGGCCCCAGGGTGGCGACGATCTTGGTGAAACGCTGGCGACGCATCGGCCCAGTCTACTTCTTGGGCGACGACACTTTGAAGTCGCCCGCCTGCTCGTAGACTTTCACGACGGCCGCGTCATCCAGCCGCCCCCAACCGGCGCCCGCCGCGGCGAGGAAGAGCTGATGGGCGGCCGCCGCCATCGGCAGCGGCAGGCGATGGTCGTGGCCGGTATTCAGCACCAGCCCGAGATCCTTGACGAAGATTTCGATCGCCGACAGCGGCGAATAGTCGTCGTCCAGCATGTGCGGCACGCGGTTGCCGAACATCCAGGAATTGCCGGCGCTGGCCGAGATCACCTCGTAGACGGCGCGGGTGTCGGCGCCCGCCTTGGCGGCGAGCGCCATCGCTTCGGCGGCGGTCGCGATGTGCACGCCGGCTAAAAGCTGATTCACCGTCTTCACGAGCGAGCCGATGCCGGGCGCATCGCCCAGCCGAAACACCTTGGCCGAGGTGGCGGCCAGGATCGATTCGGCGCCGGCGAAGGCCTTGGCTGCGCCCGAAGCCATGAAGGTGAGCTCGCCCGATTCGGCGCGCGCCCGTCCGCCCGACATCGGCGCGTCAAGCAGATCGTGGCCCGATTTGGCGAGCCGCTCGCCGAGCGACTTGGCGAACGCCGGCGGCACGGTGGCGCATTGCATGACGAGGCCGCCCTTGCGCAGCGAGGCGACGGCGCCGCCTTCGCCATAGAGCACCGTTTCGACCTGCTGGGCATTCACCACGGCGGTGACGACGACGTCGGCCGACGCAGCCGCCGCGGCGGGTGTTGCCGCGATCGCGCCGCCCGCCGTGGCGAAAGCCTCGCGCGCCGGCGCGCTGGGATCGACGCCGGTCACCTTGTGGCCGTGCTTGAGCAGGTTCTTCGCCATGCCGAGGCCCATCGAGCCGAGCCCGACGAAAGCGATGAGGGGCGTGTTCTTGTCCGCCATCGATCAGGCCTTGATGCCGTATTTCGCCGCCCAACCGAGTCCGGCGCCGGTCGTGGTCTTGGGCTTGTATTCGAGGCCGACGTAACCCGCGTAGCCCAGCCGGTCGAGCACATCGAGCAGGTAGAGGTGGTTGGTCTCACCGATGTCGGGCTCGTTGCGGTCGGGGTTGCCGGCGATCTGCACGTGCGCGGTGATCGGGAACAGCCGTTCGGTGCGCTTGGTGAGGTCGCCCTCCGTCACCTGCATATGATAGAGGTCGAGCTGCAGGCGGAGATGCGGCGCGCCGACCTCGTCGATGATCTGCTTCACCTGGTCCGTCGTGTTGGTGAAGTAGCCCGGAATGTCGCGATGGTTGATAGGCTCCAGCACCAGGGTGAGGCCGCCCTTGGCCGTACGATCGCAGGCGATCTTGAGGTTGGAAATGAACGTCCTGTGCATCGCTTTGACGTCGGCGCCGGGCGCGATCATGCCCGACATGACGTGCAGCGTGCGGCATTCCAGCGCCTTGGCGTAATCGATGGCCTTGTCGAGGGCGGCCGAGAACTCGGCCTCGCGGCCGGGCAACGCGGCCAACCCGCGCTCACCTTTGCTCCAATCGCCCGGCGGCAGGTTGAACAGTGCTTGCGTCAATTTGTGCTTCTTGAGTTCGCCGGCGATGTCGGCCGCCGGCGCCTCGTAGGGGAACAGGACCTCGACGGCCTTGAAGCCGTGTGCGGCGGCGGCGCCGAAGCGCTGCAGGAAGGGGACTTCCTGGTAGATCCAGGAGAGATTGGCGGCGAGCTTGGGCATGGGTTTTGTCCTACTCGTCATCCTGAGCGAAGCGAAGGATCTCATGGCGTCGACGGCGATGAGATCCTTCGCTGCGCTCAGGATGACAGTTGTGCTGGGCACGGGATGACAGCGGGGGTGTGACTCACGACGGAAACGCCTCTTCGACTTCGCGCACCTGCGCATCGCTCAGCAGGCGCACCCTAAATCCCTGCAGCAGCAGATGGAGCTTGGCGGTCTCTTCCAGCTCTTCGATCGAGGCCGACGCAGCGGACAGCGACGTGCCGGCGACGACCGGTCCGTGATTGGCCAAAAGCACGGCGCGGTGGCCCTTGGCGTAGTCGCGGATGGCGTCGGCGAGCGCAGGATCGCCCGGCTTGAAATAGGGCACCAGCGGCAGCTTGCCGACGCGCATCACGAAGTAGGGCGTGATCGGCGGCAGCGTGCTCTCCTTGTTGTGGTGGCACGACGGGTCGAGGCAGGAGATCGCCACAGCGTGCGTGCAATGAAGATGCACGATGGCGCCGTCCTTGGGCCGCACGTCGTAGACCGAGCGATGCAGCAGCGCCTCCTTGGTCGGCGGATCGCCGGCCACGTGCTTGCCTGAAAGATCGATCTTGGAGAGCTGGCCGGGCAAAAGCTCGCCCAGCGAGGAATTGGTCGGCGTCATCAGCCAGCCATCGGCCACGCGGGCGCTGATATTGCCCGAGGTGCCGGGGCAGAGGCCGCGCGCGGCGAGCTTGGCGCCCAATGCGCAGATCGCGTCGCGCATCTTGGTTTCGTTGGTGCTCATAGGCGCTGGAACGCCTTGGTGAAGAAATCGGGCGCGCCAAAATTGCCGGACTTCAGCGCCAGCAGCAGTGGCTTGGCGCCGACCGACGCGGTCCACGGCACGCCGGGATCGATCTCCGGCCCGATGCGCAGCGCCGCCACGTCGAGCGCACCGACCACGGCGCCCGAGGTTTCGCCGCCGGCAACGACCAGACGCGCGACGCCGGCGGCGACCAGGCCCTTGGCCAGTGCCGCCATGGTCTTCTCGATCGCCTGGCTCGATTTCTCGACACCGTATTTCGATTGCAGCGCCTTCACCGCGTCCGGCGTGTCGCTGGCCGAGAGCAGGATCGGTCCATTGCCGAGTTTT
>DASZJU010000637.1:0-2710 GCA_035947815.1 Reyranella sp. | reverse complement strand
AAAGGCTTCATCGCCGCCTGCCTCGCCCACGTGCCCGCCTTGCAGCATGCCCGGCTGAAAGTGCCGATGCACTTCGCCTTCAGCTACGACGAGGAGATCGGCTGCCTGGGCGCGCACTCGCTGGCCGAGCGGCTGGTCGGCGCCGTGCCGCGGCCGCAGGCGGTGATCGTGGGCGAGCCCACCATGATGGGCGTGGTCAACGCCCAGAACGCCGGCGGCGGCATCGTCGCCACCTTCACCGGAGTCGAGGCCCATTCATCGATGACCCATCTTGGCGTCAGCGCCATCCACTTCGCCGGCGACTTCATCCATTGGCTGAACGAGCTGCAGGTCGAGCTGGCCGAGCGCAAGCGCGCTGACATCGACACCGTGCCCGGCCACACCACCATCAATGTCGGCATCGTGACGGGCGGCACCGCGGGCAACATCCTGGCCCGCGAATGCACGCTCAACTGGGGCTATCGCACGCTGCCCGGCGACGATCCCTGGGAGGTGCAGCGCCGCGCCGAGGCCTACGTCGCCGAGCTGCTGCTGCCCAAGATGAAGGCCAGGCATCCCGACGCCAACATCACGCTCAAGCGGCGCTCCTTCGTGCCGAGCCTGCTGCCGCAGGAGAACGAGGAGGCAGCGCGGCTGGCGCTGCAATGGAGCGGCGGCAACCGCACCTACGCCGTGCCCTACGGCACAGAGGCCGGCATCTTCCGCGGCCATGGCATCCCGACCGTGATTTGCGGCCCCGGCGACATCTCGCAGGCCCACCAGCCCAATGAGTTCGTCGCCAAGTCGCAGATGGTTGCCTGCGATGCCTTCATCACCCGCATGATTGACTGGGCGGAGCGGCAGTAGTCTTACGGATCGCGGGCCTCCAGGCCCGCTCATGAATCTGAGCGGGCCTGGTGGCCTGCGGTCCAATGAGTCCCTTGACGGGGGCCGCGGCTTGTCGCCCGATCCGGGCATGATCAGTGCCCTCGGCTCCCGCCGCCGTTTCCTGCAATTCCTCGCCGCGAGCCCGCTGATGGCCGGTGTTGCCGACGCGCTGGCGCAGGAGCAACGCCTGCCCGATCCCTCGGTGTGGGGCACGCGCACGCTCGACAAGCTGATCGCCTCGCCGCGCGAGGCGATCAACGTCTTCGACTTCGAGCCGGTGATGCGCGAGAAAGTGCCGCCTGCGCATTTCGGCTACATGGCGACCGGCATCGACGACGAAGTGACCTTGCGCGCCAACCGCGAAGGCTTCCTGAAGTTCCAGCTCCGGCCGCGGCGCCTGATCGACGTCGAGACCCTGGACCTGCGCATGGAACTGTTCGGCCAGACCTATCCCAGCCCGATCGTGCTCGCGCCCACCGCCTCCAATCGCGCCTTCCACGAGGACGGCGAGCTCGCCGTCGCGCGCGCCGCCCGCAAGGGCGATCATCTGCAGGTTCTCTCGACTGTGGCCACCATATCGATCGAGCAGGCGATGGAGGCACGCGGCCGGCCGGTGTGGTTCCAGCTCTATCCGACGAACAGATGGGAAGTCGCCGCTGGCCTGGCGCGGCGCGCCGAGAAGGCCGGTGCGGAAACCATCGTCGTGACGACCGACGTGATCGCCCGCCAGAACTGGGAGACCCTGGTGCGGCTGTTGCGCACCGACACCAGGAATTGCGGCTCGTGCCACGGGCTCAGCCTGGCGAGCTATGTCAAGCGCAAGCCCAACTTCGACGGGCTCGACATATCGGGCATCACCAGCACCGGCGCCACCAACCTCACCTGGGACTTCATCAAGCGCCTGCGCGACACGGTGAAGACGCGGCTGGTGCTGAAGGGACTGATGACGGCCGAGGACGCCGTCCTTGCCGTCGACAACGGGCTCGACGCCATCGTCGTGTCCAACCACGGCGGCCGCGCCGACGATAGCGGACGCTCGACCATCGACGCGTTGCCCGAGATCCTCGAGGCGGTCGACGGCCGCATTCCCGTGCTGGTCGATTCCGGCTTCCGGCGCGGCACCGACATCATCAAGGCGCTGGCGCTGGGCGCGCGCGCCGTCTGCATTGGCCGCCCCTACCTCTGGGGGCTGGGCGCCTTCGGCCAGCCGGGCGTCGAACGCGTGCTCGACCTGCTGCACCAGGAGACACGTGCCGCCATGATGCAGGTCGGCGCCCCGTCCCTGAAGCAGCTCGTGCCGGCGATGGTGCGGCGGGCGTCTTGACGGACCGCGGGCCTCCAGGCCCGCATCATGAATCATGAGCAGGCCTGGAGGCCCGCGGTCCCGGAAGACTAGCCCTCCGTGCGGCGGCCGGTCTCGAACAGGAACCACATCCGCTGCTCGGTCTCGTCGATCCAGTTCTCGATCAGGCTGGCGGTGGCGATGTCGTTGTGCTCGTCGCACACCTCGTGGAGCGTGCGCATGTGCGTGGTGAGCGTCTTGTTGTCCTCTCGCAGCTCGGCCAGCATGTCGAGCGGCGTGACGTACTCGGCATCATTGTCGCTCACGCGCTGCAGGCGCTTGATGTGGCCGATCGAGCGGATGGTCGAGCCGCCGAGCTTGCGCACCCGCTCGGCGATGACGTCGGTCATGGCGTCGATCTGGGTCGCCTGGTCGTCGAGCAGCAGATGATAGTCGCGGAAATGCGGGCCCGACATGTGCCAGTGGAAATTCTTGGTCTTGAGGTAAAGCGCATAGACGTCGGCCAGCAGAATGTTGAGCGCGCCGGTGAGTTCCTTGGTG
>DASZJU010000636.1:0-2477 GCA_035947815.1 Reyranella sp. | reverse complement strand
CGGTCATCGGCATGGGCGAGAAGGGCCTGCTGGTGCAGACCGGCGACAACGTGCGCGAGCCGCAGAACCGCCGCGTCGAGATCGTCATCCAATAGGATAGAAGCCTCGCAACGGAAAAGGCGGCCTGCGGGCCGCCTTTTTTGTTGGCTGCGGCTCCGCCCTGAACGCGCTGGCCATCGGGGAAATCTCGGATAAGGTCACCGTGCATGGACAATCAGGCGCCTCAGTCGACGGTTCTGGACGGCACCATCCGCGAATGGCTGTCCAGCGAAGCGCTGCGCGATTCCGAACCGGGCGCGCTCTATGGCGAGTTGTGCCAGCGCCTGCGCGGCGTCGGCCTGCCGATATTGCGCGGCCAGGTCGGCTTCCGGATTCTCCACCCGCTCTACGACGCCAGCACGGTGACCTGGGGTGCCGAGAGCGGCGTCGCGGTCGAGCTCTACAGGCCCGACGACAGCACCGGACACGAGCGGTTCATGCGCAGCCCCTTCGGCCATGCGCTGGCTCATCACCTGCCCATACTGCGGCGCCGGCTGACCGGCGAGACGGCGCTCCTCGATTTCGACGTCCTCGAGGAGATGCGTGCGTCGGGCGGCACCGACTATGTCGTGTTCGTGATCGGCTTCGACCCGGCGGCGCAGAACGGCATCCTCTGTTCGTGGCTCGGCGATCGGCCCGCCGGCTTCACCGACGGCGAGATTGCCGAGCTGCAGCGCGTGACCCGCGAGCTCGGCATTGCGCTCAAATCCAAGATCGAGCGCAGCGTCGCGCAGAATGTCGCCCACGCCTATCTCGGCAAGCGCGCCGGCCAGGCGGTGCTGAACGGCCTGATCCGGCGCGGCGACGGCGAGAAGATCACGGCGGCGCTGTGGTACAGCGATCTGCGCCAATCGACGGAGCTTGCCGACCGCCTGCCCGCCGAGGCGTTCCTCCACCTGCTCGGGCGCTATTTCGAGATGACGGCGTCCGCGGTGCTCGATCACGGCGGTGAGGTCGTCTCGCTGCTGGGCGATGCGGTGCTCGGCCTGTTCCGTGTCGAAGGCGCGCCGGCCGAGGCGTGCGGCCGTGCGCTCGCCGCCGCCCACGAGGCGCGCCGGCGCCTCGGCGCGCAGGCGGCGTCGGTCGACGGGCCGCTCGACTTCGGCATCTCGCTCCATCTCGGCCAGGTCATCTACGGCAATGTCGGCGTGCCCGAGCGCCTGCAGTTCACCCTGGTCGGCTCCGCGGTCAACGAGGTCGTCCGGGTGCAGGACCTGACCAAGCAGCTCGGCTACCCGCTGCTCGCCACCGCGTCCTTCGCCCGGGTCACGGCGGGCGACTGGCAGCCGCTCGGCGAGCATCCCCTGCGCGGGTTCGAGACGCCGATGCCGATCCTGACCATGATGACGTAGAACGAAAAGGCAGAGAAAAACGGTGAGGCTGCCCCGAGCTCGCGCTGCGGTCGGGAACGGTGGCGCTTCTTCTGCTGACGGGCATCGTCATTCTGCGCGATCGCAGGCCGGACTTGATCAAGATCATGTCGGGAGAGAGGCAGATGGCGCACTTATAAAGGTGGCTATGTGGTCGGAGTAAGATTACACAGCGCCCTCGCTTTCTGCTTCACCGTCGGTCGAGCCAGGACTTCAAGGCGCTTGTTCCGGCAATATCGGGGATCACGACGACCATGAAAAAGCTACTGTTGGCCACCACCGCGGCGCTGATTGCGCTGCCTGTGATGGCCCAAGCCCAGTCGCAGCCCAATCCCGGCATTTATATCGGCGGCGAGGGCGGCTTGAACTGGATGTTCAACACCACGGCCAACGTGCCCGGCTTCGGCGGCGCCGTGAACATCTATCCGGCCACGGGTTGGGCGGCGGGCGGCATGGTCGGCTACGACTTCGTGGGGCCCCGGGTCGAGCTGGAAGGCATCTATCGCAGCAACCAGGCGACCTTGCAGGCCGCGCCCATCGGCTTTCAGCAATTCACCGCGGGCGCCAATATCAATGATACGGCCATTATGGCCAACGTCATGTACGACTTCCGCTTCGGCAGCCCGATCGTTCCCTATATCGGCGCCGGCGCCGGCATCGCCTTCGTCAATGCCTCCGCCCTGGGCGGCAGCACGTCGAGCACGCAGTTCGCCTATCAGGGCATCATCGGCGTGGGCTACGAGATCGATTCGAATTGGCGCGTCAACATCGACGGCCGCTATTTCGGCACGACCAACCCGACCATCAACAATCCGTTCATCGGCGGCGTCACCTACAACAACAACAACATCTCCCTGATGGCGAGCCTGCAGTACAAGTTCGGCCCGCCGTCCGTGGCGCCCCCGCCGCCGCCGCCGCCCTCGGTTGCGCCGCCGTCGTTCATGGTGTTCTTCGACTGGGACCGCTCGAACCTGTCGCAGCAGGCGCTGACGACGATCCAGCAGGCGGCCAACGCCTTCAAGGCCAAGGGTAGCGCGCGCATCACGGCGACCGGCCATACCGACACGT
>DASZJU010000635.1:0-1768 GCA_035947815.1 Reyranella sp. | reverse complement strand
CTTCTGTCATCCTGAGCGCAGCGAAGGATCTCATCGCCGCTTGCCATGAGCGACCGCCGTTACTTCGTCTACATCATGACCAGCAGTTCACTCAGCGCGATGTATATCGGTGTGACAAACGATGTGGGACGACGGATCGTCGAGCATCGCAGTGGAAAGGGCAGCGAGTTCGTGAAGAAGTACCGGGTGAATCGTCTGGTTTACGTCGAAGAATTTGAGAATCCGACGGACGCCATCGCCCGTGAAAAGCAGCTCAAGGGTTGGAAGCGGATCCGCAAGAATGAATTGGTCCGCGCGGCCAATCCAAAGTGGGAGGATCTGATTCCCGATCAGTCGTCCTGAGCGAAGCGAAGGACCTCATCGCCGCTTGAAACGGCATGAGATCCTTCGCTGCGCTCAGGATGACAGAGGTTTTCGGTCTTCTGACAATCTTCTTGTTGTCTTCATCCTCTTCAATCCTTCTCCGGCACGACCGACGGATGAACCTCGCCGGAGGCCGGATCGGCCGGCGGCGGTGCGGGGCGGGCGGGGATCGGCGTCAGGAAAGAAGCGACCGCGGCGGCGGTGGCCTTGGGGTCTTCCTCCATCGGCGAGTGGCCGAGGCTCTCGAAGATCTCCAACTTGGCGCCCTTGATGTCGTTCTGGAAGCGGAAGGCGTCGGCGACGGGCACCCAGCGGTCCTTGGCGCCCCACAGGATCAGGGTCGGCACGGCGAGCCGCTTGAGCGGTGTCGGATCGATGGGCTCCTGCGTCCGCGCGCGCTGCAGGGTGGCCTCGCGGTTGCCGGGAAAGCGCTGCAGCTCGGCGGTGCGCCTGACCCGCTCGGCCGTCACCATCGCCGGATCAGCATACATGTCGGCCAGCGAGCGCCGCACCACGCTCTCGGGCTTGAAGTAGATGCCGATGTCGCCCACCACCGGCAGGCGGGCGAGCCGCGTCGGCCAAGGCGCCTCGCCGCCGTCGCGCGGGTAGCCCGCCGAGTCGACCAGGATCAACTGGCTCACCCGGTCGGGCCGCGTCGCGGCAAAGGTCCAGGCCACGGCGCCGCCCAGCGAGTGGCCGGCCAGCGCGAAGCGGTCGAGATTGAGCGTGTCGACCAGCACCTCGATGAAATCGGCATAGGCCTCGACGGTGTATTCGTCGCGCGGCCACGTCCCCGTGAGGCCGTGGCCGGGCAGGTCGACCGAGATCAGCCGCGCCTGGGCGCCGAGCTCGCGCGCCCAGCCTTGCCATTCGTACAGCGACCCGTTCGAGCCGTGGATCAGCACCAGCGGGATGCCGTCGGGATTGCCCTGGTCGCGCACATGGGCGCGCACGCCGCCGACATCGATGAACTTCGATCGGTCGTTGGCATAGCGCGCGATCAGCGTCTCCGCCGGCAGGCTGGGCGAATAGGACCACAGCGCCACGCCGGCCAGGACGCCCGCGGCGAACAGCAGATAGAGTGGCCAGCGCCGGCGCGGCGCCTCGGCCCTACGGCGGCGCCGCGGCATCGCCGTCCTTGCTCGCTGGCTTGGCGTCCGCTGGCTGGGCGTCCCCCGGCTTGGCGCCGAGGTGCGGCTCGATGCCGTGCAGCTTGAACGTGGGAACCGGCTTGGGATCGAGGATCCCGCTCTCGATCAGTTTAGCCAGGATCGCCTGGTTGAGATCGTTGGTGACGACCAGGCGGTCTTCCAGGCGGCTCACGAACACGAACAGCTCGAACTCGAGGCCGGTCGGCGTGATGCGCTCGAAGCGCACGATCGGCGCGGGCACGCGCAGCACGCGC
>DASZJU010000634.1:0-3132 GCA_035947815.1 Reyranella sp. | reverse complement strand
ACCGCATCGCCGCCGCCTTTCATCTCGATGGCGTCGAAATAGGGCCGATTCTCCATGTGATAGGCCGTGTTGATGACGCCCGCGACCATGTCGCCCGGCTTGAAGTCCTTGAACTTGTAGGGACCGGTGCCGACCGGCTTGAGGTTGGTCGGCGCGTCGCGCGATTTGTCACCGATATAGTCGGCGAACAGATGCTTGGGAATGATCGAGCCCGCTGAAGCCACGAAGGCGTCGGCCCAGAACGGCGTCGGCTGGGGGAATTTCACGACGACCGTGTAGTCGTCGATCTTCTCGACCACGACGTCCTTGTAGGAGCCGACGGTGACCGTGGCCGTCGCCGGGTTCTTCGAATATTCCCAGGTGAAGACGACGTCGTCGGCGGTGAACGGCTTGCCGTCGTGCCAGGTGACCCCCTTCTTCAGCTTCCAGGTCACCGACTTGCCGTCGGCGGCCAAGGTGCCGTCCTCGCGGCCCGGGATCGCCTCCGCCAGAACGGGCCGCAGGTTGCCGTCGCCGTCCCAGCCGGCCAGAGGCTCGTAGAACAGGCGCGAGCCGTCCTGGTCCTTGGTGCCGACGGCGAAATGCGGATTGAGCAGCGTCGGGCCCTGCCACCACAACACCTTCAGCAACCCGCCGCCGCCGCGCTTGGTCGGCTTGTAGATCGGCCGCGACTGGGCCATGGCCACGCCCGACACGGCGAGGAGCTGGGTCGCCATCGGCGCCGTGAGGCCCACTGTCGCCATTCGCCTCACAAAGGCGCGCCGGGACATCCCGCCTGCCTTCACACGGTCTAAAAGACCACGCAAGTCACGTTCATCCATTGGATGCCTCCATCCCGGTCGTTGAAGCCGTTCCCGACGCTCTCGCTATCCTGCAAAATGCGTGCAAGTCCCGGCAGAGAGGGGAACAGGCCGGCGGGCGGCCGTCAATGACCGGTCGCGCGGGCGCCTGCCCGACGCCGCCTGTTCTGTGGCACTATTGCCGGCAGATCATGACCGACCTCGCCGCCGTCGACTCTGTCGACATCCAGATCCTCGTCGACAACGTCACGGATTCGCTGTCTTCGGTGCCCTCCTTCGTCGAAACCGAGCTCGCCGGTCTCGGGCGACGGCGTGGGGCGGCCTGGGTGCTGGGTGGCGGCTGTCTGTGCTGTGCCGCGCACGGTCTTTCCTGCCTGCTCACCATCCGCGGCGGCGACAGGATGCGTACGGTGCTTTTCGACACGGGACCGGAAGACCGCACCTTCGAGCAGAATGCCTCGCGACTGGGAGTCGATCTCGGGCCAGTCGAGGCCATGGTGCTGAGCCACGGTCACTGGGATCACGCCGGCGCCATGCTGCGCGCGCTGCAGCTTGTGCGCGACCGCAATGGCGGGCGGGACGTTCCGTGCTACATGCATCCCGGCATGTTCCGCAGCCGCGCCGCCAAACTGGCGGACGGTTCGTTCCGGCCGATGGAGGATGTGCCGTCGGTCGCCGCCCTGGAAGCAAACGGCGGCCGCGTCATTTCCTCGCGCGAGGCCCAGACGATCGCGGGCGACACGGTGTTCGTCAGCGGCGAAATCCCGCGCACCAGCGGATTCGAGACGGGCTTGCCCGGCCAGCATCGCCGCACCGAAGACGGCAGAGGCTGGGAGCCCGACGAGCTCCTGATGGACGAGCGCTTCATCGCCGTGAACGTGCGGGACAAGGGCCTGGTCGTGCTCACGGCCTGCAGCCATGCCGGCGTGGTCAATGTGCTGACGCATGCGCGCGCGTGCTTTCCCGGCGTCAGGCTGCATGCGGTCCTGGGCGGCCTGCATCTCAGCGGCATCAACGAGCGGGTCATCCCGCAGACCGTCAAGGCGCTGCACGGCTTCGATCTCGACGTCATCGCCGCCGGCCACTGTACCGGCTGGCGCGCCATGGCAGCCCTTGCCAACGCATTCGGCGACACCAAGCTGGCGCCGCTGGCGGTGGGCAAGCGGCTGCGGTTTTGAACGGACCGGCTGACCACCCGACGTGACCACTGGGGTTTGTCACGCCCTTTGCCTTGATTCCGTCCGCGACCTCAGCCGTGTGCGACCTTCTTGGGTCGCCCGCCTTTGCGGCCGTTCTCGCGCGAAGCCGTGGCTTTCGCAGCGCTCCGTGCCCGGCCACCAGTGGCTCCGAGTTGCCGCGCCATCCAGCTCTTTGAGCCGAGCACTCCCTGCAGCAGCGCCGGCACGTATACGTCGGCGTCGAGTCTCGGCCAGTGCAGGCCGAGGCCAGCCGGACTAATTTCGATCTCCGAGAGATCAGCGGGCGGCGCGCCGGGCAGTCCCTCTGCCAGGTGCACCGGGAACGCCACCTGCACGCCCGTGTTCAGCGTCACGACGATGCGCGCCGCGCGGCGATCATAGCGAGCGGAGACGGCATGTCCGGCATGGCGCCGCGCCCGCATACGCGCTTCCGCGCGTTCCAATTCGCGTTCAATAACGGGCATATGCAGGTCGATGATCGTTCGGATAAATGACGACGCGCAGGCCATCGAACCGATGAACAGCCGGCATAACCTCAATCTAACATAACCTAACCGCTTGGGAATATGCTCAAGACGTGCCTGTTCGGGCCGTAGCCCGGCTTGATTCCGCCCGCGACTTGCGCCATACCGCGCCGCCCTCGCCTTCCACCGGCGGGGTGCGCGGAGGTCCAATCCTCCATCCCACTATGCCAGCGCGAGTCTCAGCGTGCGTAAGTGCAAGCGGAGTGGACATAAAGTCCACTCACAGAGCCTTGCATGTGCCCACGCGTGCCGCTACGTACCCACCAACTTGGTGGGTAGAATGGTGGGTATGTCATGCAACGCGTTCTTCAACGTCTCTCATCTCTCGCCGTCGAGCGCGCCAAGGCGGCGGGTTATCTCCACGATGGCGGGGGCCTGTACCTTCAGGTGACGGCCGCCGGTCGCAAGAGCTGGATCTTCCGGTACGCACTAGCCGGACGCCGGCCCGAGATGGGCCTGGGCCCCTATCCCGATGTGAGCCTTGCGGCCGCCCGGAAAGCCGCCTCTGAGGCCCGATCGCTGGTAAAGGCGGGCCGCCAGGACCCCATCGCAGCCCGTGGCGCCGAGCGGGCCCGCCAGAGGCTCGAGAGCGCACGCGGGCTTACCTTC
>DASZJU010000633.1:0-3464 GCA_035947815.1 Reyranella sp. | reverse complement strand
GCGGTGCTGGCGCTGGTGCTGTTCGGCGGGCCGGTGCTCTACAGCTTCTCGATCGCCATGTTGTGGGGCGTCATCGTCGGCACCTACTCCTCGATCTGGATCGCCTCGGCCAGCCTGGTCTACCTCAAGCTCAGGCCCGAGCAGCTGCGGCCGAGCGAGGAGAAGAGCGAGAAGGCCAAGGCGTGAAGCCGCCAACGCAGGGGCCTTCCGACAAGACCCTGCCGACGCCCGACCCGTCGCAGGTCCAGCTCATCCGCAGCTACGGGCCGGGTCATTTCCTGATCGGCGAACGCGACTGGCGCTCGCCCGTCCTGGTGACACCCGCGGTGACCACCGCCTGGAACGTCACGCGCGCCGAAGAGGTGTCGCTCGACAATCTGGCGCCGCTGAAAAGCGCCGCCGTGCCGACCGAATTGCTGGTGCTGGGCTGCGGCAAGCGGGCGGCGTTCATCGCGCCCGACATCCGCGCCGCCCTGAAGGGCGCGGGCCTGGCGCTGGAAGTGGTCGACACCGGCTCGGCCTGCCGCATCTACAACGTGCTGCTGGCCGAAGGCCGGCGTGTGGCGGCAGCGCTGATTCCGGTGTAGGCAGCTGCCATGCCGCTCGACCTTTATCTCGCCTTCGTGCTGGCGTGCGTGGTGCTGATCGTGATCCCGGGCCCCAACGTCGCCCTGATCGTGGCCAACAGCGTGGCCCATGGCGCGCGCTTCGGGTTGCTGACCGTGGCCGGCACCAGCAGCGCCGTCGTGGTCCAGCTCTCGCTCACCGTGCTGGGCGCGAGTGCGGTGCTCAGTTTCCTGGCGGCGAGCTTCGACTGGCTGCGCTGGTTAGGTGTCATCTATCTCATCTGGCTGGGCATCGCCGCCTGGCGGGCGCCCGCGGTCGATCTCGCCCGGGTCAGCCCGCAGGCGCGCTCGGCGCGGCTGATCTTCGCCCGCGGCTTCCTGGTCGGGCTCACCAATCCCAAGACCTTGCTGTTCTACGGCGCCTTCCTGCCACAGTTCATCACGCCCGGCCCGACCGCTGCCGATCAGCTCCTGCTGCTGGCCGTGACCTTCCTGGTCGTTGCCGTGGTGCTCGACAGCGTCTGGGCGCTGCTCGCCGGCCGCCTGCGCGGGCTGTTGATGACGCATGTGCGGCTGCGCAACCGTCTCACCGGCGGCTTGCTGGTCGGCGCGGGCCTCGGCCTCGCGCTGGCGCGGCGGCCTTAGATTCATTGCTGGGCGCGCGCCACTCCAGTGGCGCGTCTTCTCATGATTCATGATCGCGCCACTGGAGTGGCGCGCCCCCAGCGAAGAAAGAAAACGGGGCCCCGCAGGGCCCCGTTTCCTTGACTCCGATCGAACGGATCAGACCGGCGCGTTCTGCTGCGCCACCATGCAGTAGAGCATGCCGATGGAGAACATGGTGTTGAAGCGGCTGGCATAGAGCGCCGGCTTGGCGGCCGCGGCCTTCTGCTCGGCTGTCGCTTCGACGAGACCCAGGATCTTCTGCTGGGCCGGCCAGATGATGAACCACACGTTGAAGGCCATGATGAGCGCCATCCACATGCCGATGCCGATCATGATGAAGCCTTTGTGCAGCAACAGCGCGTCGACGATGAAGCCCTGCATCCAGGCCAGCAGCAGGCCGGTGATCACCGTCGCCAGCGCGCCGTAGCGGAAGTAGAACAGGACGTTGGGCGCGATGAACTTGGTGATGGCGGTCCGGCTCTCGACCGGCTGGATGGTCGGCATGGTCGGTACCTGCACGAAGTTCAGGTACCACAGCAGTCCGATCCACAGGATGCCGCTGATGACGTGCAGCCAGCGCATGGCGAAGTTTGCCCAGGCATGGTCGATATGGGTCATCTGACCCGTGACCAGACCGACGACAACGACGATGATAATGAGCAGCACGATGCCCGCGATGACTGTGCGCCCGGGTGAAGTAAAGATCGCACCCATGTCAGATTTCCCCTTTATCTTATTGAAGGGATTGGCGAATCCCCGATCGGCACATTGTAATCTCGAAACGTGCTGCGTTCAACGGTCGCAGAGGAACGTTTATCCCCGATGACGGAGTCCTACCGCGCGCCCGAGGCTTCGCATCGTTTTGTGCTCGATCTCGTGCGCGCCGCCGATCGCGACCGCTTCCTGGCCGCGCTGTTCGCGCCCGAGCCGGCGCGTTCGGACCTGCTGGCGCTGCTCGCCTTCGACCACGAGCTCGCCCGCACGCGCACGGTCACACGCGAGCCCATGCTGGCGCTCATTCGTCTGCAATGGTGGCGCGAGACGGCGGCCGAGGCGGCGGGCTCGGCCAAGCCGCGCGCGCAGCCCGTCGTCGAATCGCTCAGCGAAACGGTGCGTCGCCACGGACTCGCGCTCGAGAGACTCGTGGCCCTGATCGACGCGCGCGAGGAGGAGATCGAAGGCCCGCTCGACGTGCTGCGCGCGGGCCATGCGCTGGCCGACCTCGAGCTCGCCGTGCTGGGCCTCGACCATGCGCCGACTCAGGCCGCGGCGCGCGCCGTGGCCGCGGCCTGGCTGATGGGCGAGGGGCCCGAGCGTGACGCGCTGCTGGCCGCGGCGCGCGCGCTCCGCCCTGAGGTCGATCCGGCCGCGCTGCCGATCCTGCTGCCGGCACTCTCGCTCGGCGGCATGGGCGCGTGGCGCAAGCCGCTCGCCTATTGGTGGGCGGCCCGGCGCGGGCGATACTGAACGCCGCACTTCAGGCGAAGTAACCTTCGCTTTCGAACGGGAGGGAACGTGGCGCGCGCAAAGGCCAACGGCATCGAGATCGAATACGAGACGGCGGGCGACAAGGGCGATCCGACCCTGCTGCTGGTCATGGGCCTGGGTGCGCAGCTCACCATCTGGCCCGACGCCTTCTTCCACGGCCTGGCCAAGCGCGGCTTTTTCGTCATCCGCTACGACAACCGCGACACCGGCCTCTCGACCGACTTCGGTTCGTGGGGCGTGGCCAACATCGCCGATGCCTTCCAGAAGGTGATGACCGGCAAGAAGGTCGACGCGCCTTATCTGATGAAGGACATGGCGGCCGACGGGATCGGCCTGCTCGATGCGCTCGGCCTCGACAAGGCGCACATGGTCGGCGCCTCGATGGGCGGCATGATCGTGCAGACGATCGCCGCACTTTATCCCGGGCGCACGCGCTCGATGGTCTCGATCATGTCGACCAGCGGCCGGCCCGGCCTCCCGGTCGGCAAGCCCGAGGCGCTCGCCATGCTGACCGCCCAACCCGAGGGACCGTCGCGCGAGCAGCGCGTCAAGCACGGCATGAAGCTCCGCCAGACGATCGCCGGTCCGGGCTATGCCATACCCGAGGCCGAGATGCGCGCCTTCGTCGAGAAGAACGTCGACCGCCGCTGGTACCCGGAGGGCGGCGCCCGCCAGTATCTGTCGATCATCGCCTCGGGCGATCGGGTCGCCGAGCTCAAGAGCATCAAGGTGCCGACGCTCGTC
>DASZJU010000632.1:0-19378 GCA_035947815.1 Reyranella sp. | reverse complement strand
CAAAGGCTAACGTTCAAGCGGACCGCGGGCCTCCGGCCCGCATCAGGATCATGAGCGGGCCGGAGGCCCGCGGCTCAATGAAAGCTAGCCTGGCGTCGCGCCCTGCGTGTTCACGTAGACGGCGTAGAGCGACTGGCTGCCGGCCATGAACAGGCGGTTCCGCTTGGGACCGCCAAAGCAGAGATTGCCGCACACCTCGGGCAGGCGGATGCGGCCGATCAGCTTGCCCTCCGGCGTCCACACCGTGACGCCGCTGTAGCCCACGGCGCGGCCGGCGTTGCTCGAGACCCAGACATTGCCATTGACGTCGCAGCGCACGCCGTCGGGACCGCATTTGACTCCGTCGACCATGAAGTCGCTGAACAGCTTGCGGTTGGAGGGCTTGTTGTCCGCGCCGACGTCGAAGGAATACATGTCGCCCTTGCCGCCCGGCCCGGTGTCGCCCGGCCCCTTGCCGGTGCTGATGACATAGAGCTTCTTGTAGTCGGGCGAGAAGCAGAGGCCGTTGGGATCCGGCACCTGGTCCTCGGGCACCACGAGATCGACCTTGCCGCTGGGATCGATGCGGTAGCAATTCGTCGGCAGCTCGCGCTTGAAGAAGCCGATGCCCGCCGCCTGGCCGACGCGCGGATTGAGCTTGCCGTTGGCATTGCTCGGTCCGCCGGCGGCGTCGGGCGCGCCTTCATAGAGCTGGCCACCATAGGGCGGATCGGTGAACCAGTAGCTGCCGTCGGGGTGAGGCACGACATCGTTGGGCGAGTTCAGCCGCTTGCCGTTGTAGGAGTCGGCCAGCACGGTCACCGACCCGTCGAGTTCATAGCGCACGACCCGTCGCATGAGGTGCTCGCACGAGACCTGGCGGCCCTGGAAGTCGAACGTATTGCCGTTGCTGTTGTTCGACGGACTGCGGAAGACGCTCACGCGTCCGTCATCCTCGAGCCAGCGCAGTTGCCGGTTGTTGGGAATGTCGCTCCACACGAGATAGCGCCCCTGCGCGTTCCACGCCGGTCCCTCCGACCACAGCGCGCCGGTCCACAGCCGCTGGATGGCGCTGTTGGGCTGCGCGAGCGCGTTGAAACTCGGATCGACCGACAGCACGTCGGGGTCGGTGAAGTAGGTCGTCGGCGCGCCGTTGCGGCTGAAGTCGCGCGGCGGCTGGGTGATCGTCGATGGCGGTCCGACCGGCGTTGGCGTTGCCTGGGCGAAGGCCTTTCCGGCAGCAAGAGTTGCCGCGGTCACGCCGACCGCGCCGACCAACGTGCGACGGGACAGCGACGCGCCGCCCTTCGCTTCGAATTGCTTCGATGAGCTCATGGCGTCTCTCCCTACGGTTTTATCGTTGGGACGAGTCTTAGCAAAACCACGCCAAGCGGTGAAGTTCACCGGTGCATATCTCAGCAGAGTTGTGCGACGCTACTGGCGTTTCTTCTCCCAACGCTGCGCTGCGGTATCGTCGCCTTCGTGAGCGCCGACCCACTTTTCGCCGGCCGGCGTCTCCTCGAGCTTCCAGAACGGCGCCTTGGTTTTCAGCCAGTCGACCAGGAATTCGCAGGCCTCGAAGGCAGCCTCGCGGTGCGGCGAGCCGACGGCGACCAGCACGATGCGCTCGCCCGCCTCCAGCCGTCCGTGGCGATGCACGATCAGGGTCGCCTCGAGCGGCCAGCGGCGGCAAGCCTCGGCTTCGATCTCCTCCAGCGCCTTCTCGGTCATGCCGGGATAGTGCTCGAGCGTGAGCGCGTCGATGCGCTCGCGGTGCAGGCCCTCGCGCACATGCATCTCGCGCACCAGGCCGACGAACACGGCCAGTCCGCCGATCCGCTTGTTGCCTTGCGTCAGGCGGTCGAGCTCGGCGCCTGTATCGAAGTCGGCTTGCTGGACGCGCACGGTCATGGTCAGCCGTCCCCTTCAGCCACCGGTGAAGGGCGGGAAGAACGCGACCTCGCGGGCGCCGGCCAGCGAGGCGTCGAACGTCGCGGTGCGCTGGTCGACCGCGGCGCCGAACGCCGCGCCCTCGGCCAGCGCCTCGGCATGGCCGGTGCTGCGCGCGCGCAACCAGGCGACCAGGTCGCCCACGGTTTTCACGTCGGCGGGCGGCGCCACTTCTTCGTCGGCAACGCCCACGGTGCGCTTCATCCAGGCGAAGTAGCGGACCTTCACGCCCGCCTCCTCATGTGGGCCCACCTTCCGCCATATGGCGCAGGCCGGTGCGCAGGTAATCGTAGCCGGTGATCAGCGTGAGCGCCGCCGCCACCCAGATCAGCACCAGGCCGATCTGGCCGACGATGGGCGGCACGGCATCGCCCAGCAGCAGGAAGGCGATGGCGCCCATCTGCACGCCGGTCTTCCATTTGGCGAGCTCGCTCACCGGCACGCCGACCCGCAGTTCGGCCAAGAACTCGCGCAGGCCGGAGACCAGGATCTCGCGCGCCAGGATGATCAGCGCCGCCAGGACGTGGATGCCGCGGAGCTGCCCGCCATTCACCAGCATCACCAGCGCCGCCGCCACCAAAAGCTTGTCGGCGATCGGATCGAGGAAGCGGCCGAAGCGCGAAATCTGGGCGTAGCGGCGCGCGAAATAGCCGTCGAACCAGTCGGTGATGCAGGCGGCGGCGAACAGGCCGGCCGACAGCCACTGCGCCCAGCCGTGCTCGAGCCAGAAACAGGCGACGACCAGGGGAATCGCCGCAATGCGCGACAGCGTCAGGATGTTGGGAAGGTTGAGCATGTGCGGGTTATTCTTAGCGGCCGCCCCTGAAGTGGTCATGGATTTTCTGGGCGAGCGCACCCGAGATGCCCGGCACCGCCTTGATGTCCTCGAGCGTCGCCACTGCGACCGCCCGGGCACTGCCGAAATGATGCAGCAAGGCGCGCTTGCGGCCCGAACCGATGCCCGGCACCTCGTCGAGCGCCGAGCGCGTGATGTCGGCCGATCGACGCGCACGGTGCGTGCCGATGGCGAAGCGATGTGCCTCGTCCCGCAGGCGCTGCAGGAAATAGAGCACCGGATCGCGCGGTTCGAGCGAGAAGGGCGGCTTGCCCGGCATGAAGAAGCGTTCGCGGCCGGCGTCGCGGTCGGGGCCCTTGGCGATGCCGACGGTGGCGATGTCTTCCAGGCCGAGCTCGGCCAGCACCTGGCGCGCCACCTCGAGCTGACCCTGGCCGCCGTCGATCAGCACCAGGTCCGGCCAATGCTCCTCGGCCCGTTCGGGATCTTCCCTGAGCGCGCGACCGAAGCGGCGCGTCAGCACTTCGCGCATCATGGCGAAGTCGTCGCCCGCCGCGCCCTCGGTCTTGATGTTGAACTTGCGATAGGAATTCTTGATGAAGCCGTCCGGCCCCGCCACCACCATGGCGCCGATCGGCGCGCTGCCCTGGATGTGGCTGTTGTCGTAGATCTCGATGCGCTCGGGCGGACCGTCGAGGCCAAAGAGGCGCGCCACACCCTCGAGCAGCTGGCGCTGCGTGCCGCGCTCGGCCATGCGGCGCGCCAGGGCCTCGCGGGCGTTGAGGGTGGCCTGGTCGAGCGCGTCCTTCTGGTCGCCGCGCTTGGGATGGCGGATCTCGACCTTGTGGCCGGCCGTGAGTGCCAGCGCGCTTTCGAGCAACTCGCGCTCGGCGACGTCGTGGCTGCAGAGGATCAGCTTGGGTGCCGGGCGCGCTTCGTAGAACTGGCCGATGAAGGCCGACAGCACCGCGGGCTCGTCGAGCTCGCGGACGTGGGCCGGGAAGTAGGCGCGGTTGCCGAGATTCTGGCCGGCGCGCAGGAAGAACACTTGCACGCAGACCTGCCCGCCCTCGCCATGGGCGGCGAAGATGTCGGCTTCGTCGATCGAGGGCAGGGCGATCGACTGATGCGACTGGATGTGGGCGAGCGCGCGGATGCGGTCGCGCAGCACCGCCGCGCCCTCGAATTCGAGCTCGGCCGAAGCCTTGTCCATGCGCTGCGACAACGCCTGCTGGACCTCGCGGTTGCGGCCGCCCAGAAAGCCGCGCACCTCGTCGACGATGGCGCCGTACTCGGTCTTGTCGATGCGGCCCACGCACGGCGCCGTGCAGCGCTTGATCTGGTACTGCAGGCAGGGCCGGGTGCGCGTCGCGAACACGCCGTCCGAGCACGAGCGCAGCGGAAAGGCGCGCTGCAGGGCGTAGAGCGTGCGGTTGACCGCGGTGGCCGAGGCGAACGGGCCGAAATACTCGTTGGCCGGATCGCGCACGCCGCGGTGCTTGGCGAGCTGCGGCCATTCGGTATCCTTGCGGATGACGATATAGGGAAACGACTTGTCGTCGCGCAGCAGCACGTTAAAGCGCGGCCGGAAGCGCTTGATCAGGTTGTTCTCGAGCAGCAGCGCCTCGGCCTCGCTGCCGGTGATCGAGAACTCCATGGTCCGCGTTCCCGACACCATGCGCACGAGCCTGTTGTCGAGCCGCGTCGGCTGGGTGTAGGCGGCGACGCGGCTGCGCAGCGAGCGCGCCTTGCCGACATAGAGGACCTCGCCGTCGGCGCCGATCATGCGGTAGACGCCTGATTTGCGCGGCAGGGTGCGCACGAACTCGCCGATGATCCGCATGCCGTCGGCAAGCGAGCCCTCACTGCGAAGCGAGTCCTCGCTTGCAGCAAGCGAGTCCTCGCTCGCGTGTCGGTCGGTGTCGGTGTCGATTTCGTCGCTCACGGGAGTCCTGCCGAAGGGCGCGCGCAATGGGTAGGCCGACGCTTGCCGATAGGACAACGGCCAGTGTGGGGCCCGTGTGGGGAAGTCTGTGAACAAGCCCGGTGTCAGCCCGCCGTTGCGTCAGCGTCACTGTATTGACTCAATGTAGGCACGGTGGCAGCCGGCCGCCATACTGGCCTTAAGTCCCTGCCGGCTCTCGCTTATTTAAGCTGGGGACGGTCCGCATAAAGGGCTGGCCGCGGCAGACGTTCCCGATTCAGTCCAATCGTCTGCCGCGTTCCAATATGTGGATAGGTTCGGTCGCTTTACAGCACCGACAACATGCGGCCGACCAGCGGATGGCGGACGACGTCCTGGTCGGTGAGGCGGACGACGGCGACGTCCTCGAGCCCTTCCAGTTTCTTGCCGATGGTGGCCAGGCCCGACAGCTCGGGCAACAGGTCGGTCTGGTCGGGATCGCCGGTCATCACCATGGTCGAATGCCAGCCCAGCCGGGTCAGCAGCATCTTGAGCTGGCCGTAGGTGCAGTTCTGCGCCTCGTCGATCAGCACGAAGCTGTTGTTCAGGGTGCGGCCGCGCATGAAGGCCACCGGGGCAATCTCGATCGTGCCGTCATCGAGGTTCTGGCGCAGGCGTTTGGCGCCCAGCCGGTCGTTCAGGGCATCCCACAGGGGACGCAGATAAGGATCGAGCTTTTCGCGCATGTCGCCGGGCAGGAAGCCCAGGTTCTCGCCGGCCTCGACGGCGGGCCGGGACAGCACGATGCGCGAGACCGCGCCCTCCTCGAGCGCTTCGACCGCGGCCGAAATCGCCAGGTAGGTCTTGCCGGTGCCGGCCGGTCCCAGCGCCACGGTGAGCGGTTTGGCGTCTATGGCCTCCATCAATATTCGTTGGTTGTCGCTCCTCGGTCGGACTTTTCGGATGTAGCTCTGATCGCGGTCGTTGGCCGGAGTGTGGTCGAAGACGAGATTGTGAATACGGGCGCTATCGATGGCGTGCAGCTTGGCGCGGCGTGCGGCGCGTTTTGCCATATTCGTACTCCGGAAGCTTGGTCAGAGGAGCGGGGACCGGTCGCCGAAATGCAAAACGCCCCCGCAAGCGGAGGCGTCGGCGATCGGTGGTCAGGCGGAAGGTGAGGCTCAGAGGGCACGCGGTGGTCGACCCACCGGTGATCCGGATTCCGTCGGGGCAAATCGTCCTCGGACGGATGAGCACCTCCTTCAGCTGCCGCAGCAAGCGTATCCTGATTACGGCAGGGCGGCCACAATATTTATGGCCCGCCATCCAAATTTCACACTAAGGAGAGTTGTCCTCCCCCGTCATACGGGTCTGCGCTTTGGCCGCTGAGCGGCCAAAGCGCACAGGTGCCCCTGGAGGGGCGGGGGGGGAAGGAGGCTTCAGTCGAGATCTGCAAGATTTCAGATCACTGTCTTTTCGGAGATCGCGTCTGCGGCTCTCCCCCTCCCGTACCCTCCCCCGTATGACGGGGGTGGGAATGAAGCCGCTCGTAGGCCAAACGCCCGGCCACGTAGGTCGCCTGGACCGCGCGGTCGTCGGCCAGGGTCATCTGGATGAAGAGCTGCTCGGCCAGGTCGGCGGCCTGTTTCATGCGGAAATCGATCAGCGGCGTGGAGCGCAGATCGAGCACCACGAGGTCGGCCTCCATGCCGGCCGCGATACTGCCGATGCGGTCGTCGAGGTAGAGGGCGCGCGCCCCGCCGCGGGTGGCAAGATAGTAGGCGTGGCCGGCCGACAGCGGCCGGCGGTGAAGCTGGGCGGCTTTGTAGGCCTCGCCGAGCGTGGCCAGGATCGAGAACGAGGTGCCGGCGCCGATATCGGTGCCCAGCCCGACCCGCACCGGCCGCTCGCTCAAAAGCGCGCGCGACAGATCGAAGGCGCCGCTGCCCAGGAAGAAGTTCGAGCTCGGGCAGTGGGCGATGGCGGCCCCGCTTGCATGGAGGCGCTGCAGCTCGGCCTCCTCCAGCCAGATGCCGTGGCCGAACACCGCCCGGGCGCCGCACAGCCCGTGGTGATCGTAGACGTCGAGATAGTTGCGGCGATCGGGGAACAGTTCCCGGATCCAGGCGACTTCGTCCTGGGTCTCGGCCATGTGGGTCTGCATCAGGCAGTCGGGATGCTCGCGCCACAGCCGGCCGGCCATCGCGAGCTGCTCGGGCGAACTGGTGCCGGCGAAGCGCGGCGTGATGGCATAGAGCAACCGACCGCGTCCGTGCCACTTGGCGATCAGGGCCTGCGATTCGTCGTAGCCCGACTGCGCGGTGTCGCAGAGACCCTCGGGCGCATTGCGGTCCATCAGCACCTTGCCGGCGGCCAGCCGCAGGCCCTGCTTCTCGGCCTCCTCGAACAGCGCGTCGACCGACTGCGGATGAACGGTGCAATAGACGCAGCTCGTGGTGATGCCGTTGCGCAGAGTCTCCTGCAGGAAGACGCGGGCGACCTCGCGCGCGAATTCCTTGTCGGCGAATTTGAGTTCGGTGGGGAAGGTGTACTTGTCGAGCCAGGCGAGGAGTTGCGCGCCATAGGCCGCGATCATCGGCGTCTGCGGGAAATGGACATGGCTGTCGATGAAGCCCGCCGAGATCAGCGCGTCGCGCCCGTAGTCGCGGATCTCCGTGCCGGTCGGCAGGCGGGGCGCGACCTGGTCGGCCGGGCCGAAATGCGTGATCTTGCCGTCGGCCATCGCGACGATGGCGTCGGGTTCGTGGACCATCGTCTTGTCGAGCCCGTCCCGAAATGGATCGCCGGTATAGGTGAGCACTGGACCGCGCACGGCGGTCGGACGGAACGAGGTCGCAGGCATCGCGACGAACGTTGGCATTGAAGGCGCGCCCGGGGAAGGGCCGGCGAATGCCGGAAAACCAAAGGGCCCGACCGTCGCCGGTCAGGCCCTTTGATCCGTTACACGCAAGCGAGCTTCAGCCCGCCGTAGGACTGACCGCCGGCGAAAACCGATCGCCGGCCGCCGAGGTTACCGAGCTGTTTGTACTTGTATCGCCCGGTACATCCGCGGGCGGCGGGGTGCCTTCCTCTGTCGAAACAGAGTGATGAATGTCAGGCCTTGAGATTGACGGCTGCGTCTTTGCCGCGGTCCTGCTGGACGTCGTAGGTGATCTTCTGACCTTCGTTGAGGCCGTTCAGGCCCGCGCGCTCGACGGCGCTGATATGGACGAACACGTCCTTGCCGCCGCCGTCAGGCTGAATGAAGCCGAAACCTTTGGTGGAGTTGAACCACTTAACCGTACCTGTAGCCATAATATGTATCCTAGTGAGAGAGTTTGGAGGTGCGCGAGGAGCGCGCCGCCAAACAGTGCGCGCCTGACAACGCAGAGTCCATGCATTCGTGATCACTTTCTCGCATGAATGGTGTAGATAAAGATGGCGGCGGAGACATTTTTCGCCGTTTTTGGCCGCGCGACTGTTCTGAAAAGAACACTGGCGCCATGCCCCTCAAGGGTGTCGCGCTCCGGTGCCTCCTGTCAGGCACGCCGACGTTCAATTGACAGCACGCGAGATGCGCGATGTCGAATGTGAAGCTGCTCCTTCTCACAGCGGCCCTGATCGCAGGATCAGGCATCGCAATGGCTCAGGATTGGCCGACCAAACCGATTCGCCTGATCGTGCCACAGGGTCCCGCCTCCACCGTTGACATTGTGGCCCGCACCTTCGGCGATGAACTGCGCAAGTCGCTCGGCCAGAACATCGTCGTCGACAACAAGACCGGCGCAGGCGGCACCATTGCATCGGCCGAGGCCGCGCATGCGGCGCCCGACGGCTACACGATGCTGCTGACCGCGCAGGGCACCATGGTCTTCAACATGGCGCTCTACGCCAAGCCCGGCTACGATTCGTTGAAGGACTTCGACGGGGTCGCGGTGACCGTCGGTGTCTCCAACATATTGGTCGTGAATCCCGACAACCCCGCCAAGACCGTGGCCGACTTGATTGCCCAGGCCAAGGCCAAGCCGGGCGAGCTCACTTTCTCTTCAGGCGGCACCGGGACCAGCCATCACATGTCGGGCGTTCTGCTGGAGCGCGACGCCGGCATCAGCCTGCAGCACGTGCCCTACCGCACGACGCCTGCCGGCATCATGGGCGTGGCCAACGGCGAGGTGGTACTCGGCTTCTACAACACGCCGACCGTGATCGGTCAGATCAAGGGCGGCAAGCTGAAGGCAATCGCCGTCACCAGCGAGCAGCGCTCCGAGCTGCTGCCCGATGTGCCGACCATGATCGAGCAGGGCGTGCAGGGCTATGTCGTCAATACGTGGATGGGCTTTGCCGTCCCCAAGGGCGTGCCGCGGCCGATCGTGGCCAGGCTCAACGCCGAATTGATCCGCATTTCCCGGATTCCCGCCTTACGCGACAAGATGAAAGCCCAGGGCATCGACATGATGCCGCCGGAACCGCCGTCCGGCGTGGAAAAGCTGGTGCGCGACGATCTGGCGCTGTGGGTGCCGATCATAAAGGCTTCGGGGGCCTCAGCCGACTAAGCGGAGGGTGCCCCTACTGCAGCCCCTCCACCGCATAGATGCGAAACTTCGCATATTTGTCGCCGATCGCCTTGGCATCGGTGTAGGCCTTGGAGCCGAACACGGCCTGCGCCTTCGCCAGGCTCTCGAACTGCATGATGGCCAGTGCTTTGGGTGGCTCGCCATAGAGCGACACGCTCTTGCCGTTGCGCACGATGTACTTGCCTCCACCGTCCACGACCGCCTTGGCGGCGACCGGAACGTACTCTTTGAAGTAGGCTGGCGCGTTCTCGACGTCGATCTCGCCCACGACAAAGGCGACCGGTGGGACCTCGGCCCTGAGAGCCTCGCTTCCCATCGCGCCCAGCGCGGCGCCGACGAGACCAGCTGCAATGGCGATGGTGGGAATTTTCATCTTGTCGCTCCTGCTCTCGGACCTGGGGCGAAGTCTTACTAGAGTCCTCGTGCGCTCCAAAACCGACATTGGTCGCCTTCAACGCTGCCGCGAGCGCGCTGGCCGAGCCAGACCTTCGGCCTCGCATGCCAATTTCTCCAGTCGTTCGGGGTCGGTCGAACACGGGATCTGGGCGCGCAGTTGGGCCGCAATCGATACGGTGGCCTTCTCGTTGCCAACCATCGGCGCATGGCTCGATGGGGCAAACTTGCCGGCAGCCGCTGCTGGTTCAGGCGCCCCTAAATGCGCCCGGCGGCGCCGTAAGGTGCGGCAGTTCATGAAGTCTCCTTGGATTCGTTTTGAAGATTTCAGCCCTGCAGCATCAGCCGTCCTGCGGCGTGGTCGCCAGCACCTGGCAGACCGGTCGAGGCGGGGGCGGGCCAATAACGGGTTTGGCGCCGTCATGTCCAGCTGTCTGGGTGCGACTAGATCGCACCACTGACGATGCGAACGCGCAAGGCGGCGACGTCCCATGAGTGATCGCCGGTCGAATGTCCGCGAAGACCGGCCCTCACCCACTGCCAAGGGCCGGTCGGTCCATAATTCACTAGTGCGAGGGCATTAACGCGCGTTAGCGCAGCGGAATATTGATGGTCAGGCTCGGCGGCGGGTAATAGACGGGGGCCGGCTCGTAGTAGACCGGCGCGGGATACACGACCATCGGCCGCGGGGTGTGGTACACGGGCGGCGCCGCGTAATAGACATGTCCCCGCGGGACAAAATAGTACCCGCGATGCTTCCACTCTCGTTCTCCGTCGTCATGCGCCAAGGCGCCTGTCGCGGCGGCAAGAACGGCGAGGCCGGCGATCGTGGCGGCGGCTGTTGTCCGCCACGTCGGTCGCTGCCTGACTACCTCGTTACGCATTGTTGCCTCCTCTTGTCGTCATGGACTCAACGCAGCAAGCGGTAGCGAGGCGGCGTGGAGACTGTGACCGCACTGGGGAATTTTGCGTCAGCTTCGCGTCAGGCTGCGCGCGATGAGCGGCACGACCGCCGGGTGGAAGCGGTCACACGATTACCACAACGTCAATTCCCAGAAGTTCTCGCGCGGGTCACACGCGCGTCATCCATCCGGTGTCTCGTGCGCGTGCACACTCACTCGCTGGAGGGAATCGAACATGGCAGCCGTGAACGGAACAACGACATTCGGATCCGCGCCGACGGGCAGCAGCGCTCCCGATTCCATCACGATGGAGAACGGCTCGTTCTTTGTCGAATATGGCAATGGCGCCGATTCGACGGGTGCGGGCGGCTCCAGCACGATCGTTCAGTACGACAAGGCCGGCAACATCGAGCACACCTACACGATTCCAGGCTCGGTCGATGGCTTGAAGTTCAACCCCTATACCAAGGAGATCTGGGCGCTTCAGAACCAGGACGGCAATTCCACGCTCACGCTGATCAATCCGGTCACGCATCAGGTCACCGGACCGCTCAGCTTTGCCAATCCCTCGGCGACGCGCGGCTACGACGACGTCGTCTTCAAGGGCGACAAGGTCTTCCTGAGCTACACCAACCCCAACGGGGCCGGCGATCCGACGCTGGTCGAGCTCGTCAACGGCGATCGGCCCACCGGAACGCTACTGACGACGCCCATCCTGTTGGATGGCGCCATGGGCTTCGACACGGTGACCGGGCAGACGGAAGTCATTCCGCAGACGGATCCGGACTCCCTCAAGCTCGCGCCCAACGGCGACCTGATCCTGTCGAGCGGCGCCGACGGCACGATCATCGATGTGCAGAATCCGGGAACCGCGAACCAGGCGGTTTCCTTCACGCCGATCAAAGGCGTGGCCGCCGGCAACGCCGGCCTCGACGATGTCATCAAGCCCAGCGCGACGGCGGGCACGTTCCATCTGACCGACACCGCGGGCAACAAGATCTATTCGTTTCATGCGACGGGGCTCAATACCAACGACTACTACGTGTCGGTTGCGAGCCTCGGCGGTTTCGGACAAGTCGATCCGACCACCGGCATCTTCACCCCGCTGGTCACGGGACCCAATTTCGCCTCGGCGCATGGCCTTGTCTTCGTCCCCGACCGCAACGCACCGCCGATGGCGCAAGTCGATTCGATCAAGACGTTCGCCAGCGCCCCGATCGGCGCGAGCGGACTGGATTCGATTACGATCGCCGGCAAATACGTCTTCGTGGAATTCGGCAACGGTGTCGATTCGACCGGCGCCGTGCCGGGCAAGAGCACCATCATTCAATACGACAGGGCCGGAAACTTCGTGCATTCCTATGCGATCGAAGGCTCCGTCGATGGCCTGAAGTTCAATCCCGAGACCGGACTTGTCTGGGCGCTGCAGAACCAGGACGGTCGCTCGTCGCTGTCGCTGATCGACCCCAAGACGCAGACGGTCACGGCACATTTCGACTATGCCACCCCCTCGACGACGCGCGGTTATGACGACGTCGTGTTCAAGGGCAACGAGGTGTTCCTGAGCTACACCAACCCGACCGGCAACGGCGACCCGACGATCGTGAAACTCCTGAACGGGCCCAACCCGCAACCCGGCGACACGCTCAAGACCGCTCCCGTGCTGCTCGACGGCGCCATGGGCTTTGACACCGTGACCGGCAAGATGGAGCTCGTGCCGCAAACCGATCCGGACTCGCTCAAGCTCGCGGCCAATGGCGACCTGATCTTCACCAGCGGCGGCGATGGCGCGATCATCGATATCCAGAATCCCGGCACAGCGCAGCAGGCGATCGCCTTCACGCCGATCCAGGGCATTCCCGCCGCCGCCGCCGGCAATGCCGGCCTGGACGACGTCATCAAGCCGACCGCGACCGCCGGCACGTTTTACATCTCGGACGCCAAGGACGGCCGTGTTCTATCGGTCCACGCCACGGGCCTCGACCCTAATGCCTACTATGCCTCGGTGGGTTCGCTGAATGCTTTCGGCCAGGTCGATGAGAACACCGGCGTCTTCACCGCGCTCGTCTCGGCGCAGAACGCGCCCGGCTTTACCTTCGGTTCGCCGCATGGCGTCGTCTTCGTTGCCGACAAGAATGCGCCGCCGTCGCCGCAAATCACCGCGATCAAGACCTTCCAGGCGCCGGCGGACGGATCCAACGCGCCCGATTCCGTCACCACGGCAGGCGGCTCGACGTTCGTTGAGTATGGCAATGGCGCCGATTCGACCGGGGCTGGTGGCTCGAGCACCATCGTTCAATACGACAAGGCCGGCAGGATCGAATTCTCCTATTCGATCCCGGGATCGGTCGACGGGCTCAAATACAATCCGGTCACGGGAGAGATCTGGGCGCTGCAGAACCAGGACGGCAACTCGACCCTGACGCTGATCGATCCCAAGACCCACGAGGTCTCCACGCCACTTAGCTTTGCCAATCCATCGGCGACGCGCGGCTACGACGACGTTGTGTTCAAGGGAAATCAGGTGTTCCTGAGCTACACCAACCCGGTCAATCCGGGCGATCCGACCCTTGTCGAACTGGTCAACGGCGATCATCCGAGCGGGACGCTCACCACCAAGACGATCCTGAGCTTCGGCGCCACGGGCCTCGACACCGTGACCGGCAAGACCGAACTGGTGCCGCAGAACGATCCCGATTCGCTGAAGCTTGCGCCCAACGGCGACCTGCTTCTGACGAGCGGCGCGGACGGCGCGATCATCGACGTCAAGCAGGCCGGCACCGCGCAGCAATCGGTGTCGTTCACGCCGATCGCCGGCGTCGGCGCAAATGCCGGTCTCGACGACGTCATCAAGCCGGACGCCAAGTCCGGCACCTTCGTCCTGACGGACACGGCGACCGACAAGGTCTTCTCGTTCCATGCGACGGGCCTCAATACCGACGACTACTACGCATCGGTCGGAAGCCTGAAGGCCTTCGGCCAGGTCGATCCGACGACCGGCGCCTTCACGCCGCTCTTGTCGGCCGACAATGCGCCTGGCTTCAACTTCAGCTCGCCGCACGGCGTGAGCTTCACCCCCGATCAGGCGCCGGCGGTCGCCGACAAGAATGGCGACGGCTACGCCCGCCAGGCGATGCTGCTCGCCAACTACATCGCCGGCTCGTTCCCGCCGCCGGCGAACGATGGCGGCAAGATGGTCGCCGACAGCGAGGCCCAGAACCCAATGCTGGCAGCGCCGCACAACCACGGCTGAGGCGCAGGAGCGGCTATATCGCCTCTATGAAGGGCGCGGCACAAGCACATGGAATTCTTATGCGGTAGTAGGCGAAGAAACTCCCGGGGTGCCTGCCCCGGGAGTGATTGGCGATATGACGGACAAGCCGGATTGCGTGCGCTGCCAAAGGATCAAGTCGGCGATCGAGCATGGCCTCTCGCCGCATGCGGCGCGCGAGGAAAACGGCTGGGACGAATGCTCGTGCGATGACTGCCCGATGCTGCCCAGGCCATACAGCCTCAAAAATTTCCGCAACGGCGGCATCAGCCGTGCCGCGTAGAGAGCCCCTTTGCCGCCAAAGGTGAACCTTGCACTCGGAACAACAACACACCTATCGACAATTGCTGCGCGACGAACTGGAGCTGCTGCGCCGCCTTAGCATCGCCCGCCGCAGCGCCTCGACGCGTCTGCCGATTGTTCGACGCACCGGGCTCACCCGCCTGCCAACGCGCAGCGACTTGACGACAACGCGCGCAACGGGAAGACCCTTGACCAAGGTGGCGCGCGCAGCTCTCGAGCGCTAACGGGGCGCTGCCGCTGCTGGCGCAAAAGAAGGCGGCCCGGCGGATCATTTTATCGTGCTCTCGGGGCCGATCAATTATGGCCCGCCGATCAAGATGCGCATCTTCACCTGGGCCAATTACGAGACGATCCCCGGCGCCAACATGACGCCGGATGACTTCCTGCACAGCTATTACGGCTTCGTTGCCGCCCGCCGCTGAGAGAGGGTGCGGAAGCGGCTGCTCTGATCACACGGCGATGAAAACCTGGTGGAGCATTCCCGAGGCCTGCGTGCGGGAAGGGTTCGGTCATTGCTGGACTCCCATGAACGGGATCGGCGCGGAGCCGTAGACGTTGACGGGCAGCTTGCCGTCCCAGCGCTCAGCGCGCCGAAGTTCGACCAGGTTGGAGTTTGCCTTGAGTGCGTCGGCCTGCGCCCGGATTGCCGCCGCCTGCGCTTCGCCTTGCAACTGGATGGCCTTGGCCTCTGCGGTGGCCTGCAGAAGCCGCGCGTCGGCCGCACCGGCTGCCTGTGCGCGTTGGGCGTTGGCTTTGCCTTCTGCCTCGATCTTGGCGGTGAGCGCGGCCTTCTCGGCTTGCTGCCGCTGATATTCGACCGACTCGATATTGGCCTTCTGGACAGCTGCGTTGTTCACGGCCGCGCGGAATGAGTCGGTATATTTGAGATCGGTCAACTGGAAATCGGTCACTTCGATGCCGAGTGGGGCAGTATCGTGGATCAGCGTCTTCTTGATGGCGTCGCGAAGTTCGCCGCGCTTTTCGGCAACAAGCTGCACGTTGACTTGGCCCATTGCCGCCTTCAGCCGATCGATTGCCAGCGACCAAAGACGCTCCTTGTAGTCCCGGTTATTGGTGAAGATGAATGCCACCTTGTCAGGCGCGATGCGGTAGAAAATCGTGAAAGAGATATCGACCTCCTGATTTGTCCACCGTGTAGGTGTTCACCCACTTGTCGCCAGACGCGACCGACTGAATGTCAGTACGATAGGCTGTTGTTGAATTGACGACCGGCATTTTGAAATGCAGCCCAGGATCGGCGACGTACTCGATGTGCCCGAAGCGAGTGACGACGGTCATCTCGTTTTGATCGACGGTGAAGTAGCTCATCAGGAAGAACACGCCAGCAAGAAGGACGATGATGCCGCCGCCAATGAGTTTGACCGGTGTCATTTGCCATTTCCTTTCGTGGTAGTAGTCGAACGCTCGACACTCTCACTCTTCGCCTTGTGTCGCCGGCCGATGGTCGCCAGATCCCGGCAAAGAAGGAAGGGCTGCTTGTCGGCTCGCTTGGCTTTTGGCGGCAACTAGCGAGGTTTGATCAGTTCCAAAACTAAGGGGCCAGCCATTCAGGCTAGCCCCTTGTTTTAATTGGTGGAGCCAAACGGGATCGAACCGTTGACCTCTACAATGCCATTGTAGCGCTCTCCCAGCTGAGCTATGGCCCCGAAACTTCTGGAACGGCGCGAGATATAATTCCTGGCCCGCGCACTGGCAACAGGGGGACTGGCAACAGCGCCTAGCGGTCGCCCTCGCCTTTGTCGTCCTCGACCTCCACGCCCTCGACCTCGATGTCCTCGGCGTCGTCGGCGAGCTCGTCGGCCTCTTCCAACGCCTCCTCGCCCTCGACATCGGGCAGCTCGTCGCCGGCCAGCGCCGCCTCGTCGCTCTTCTTCTTGGCCGCGAGTTTCGCCGCCGCCAAGGTGGCGGCTGCCGCCGCCGCCGCGGCCGCCGTCGCCGCGGCCGAGCCGCGCGTGCGCCGGACCTTCACAAAGTCCTCACGATCATGCTCGCGCCCGCACTTCGGGCACTTGATCGGGCCTTTGTTCAGATCGTAGAAGCGCGCGCTGCAGCTCTGGCAGGTGCGCTTAGTACCCCAGTTCGCCTTGACCACGCAGGAACTCCCGGGAAATCCGCAAAAATCGGCCGAATGGGCCGCGAGGGAGGGCGTATGTCACGCGTCTTTCACCCTGTCAAAACCAAATTCCGGCATGCTACGAGGACGCCGCGTCGCATTTCTGCCGTTCTTTGAGGAGGCTGCCCTGTCCGCCAGAGCTTCGGCCAAGCTCGTCGCCCAACCCGTCGCCTGCCTGAAAGGCCGCGTCCGCGCGCCCGGCGACAAATCGGTCTCCCACCGCGCGCTGATGTTCGGCGCGCTGGCGCTGGGCGAGACCACCGTGCGGGGCCTGCTCGAGGGCGAGGACGTGCTGTGCACGGCCGCCGCCCTGCGCGCCCTGGGAGCGGAGGTCGTGCACGAACCCGGGCACGAATCCGGGAACGGGACCTGGCGGATCCGCGGCTTCGGCGTGGGCGGCGGCCGCGAGCCGGCCGACGTGCTCGATCTCGGCAATTCCGGCACCGCGGCCCGCCTACTCTCGGGCATCCTGGCAAGCCAGCCCTTCACCAGCTTCATGACCGGCGACGCCTCGCTGCGTGGGCGGCCGATGCAGCGGGTCATCGAGCCGCTCTCGCGCATGGGCGCGCGCTTCGAGGCGCGCGACGGCGGGCGCATGCCGCTCGCCATCATCGGCACCGACGAGATGGTGCCCATCGAATACCGCCTGCCGGTGGCCTCGGCGCAGGTCAAGAGCGCCATCCTGCTGGCCGGCCTCAACACCGCGGGCGAGACCACGGTGATCGAGCCGCATGCCACGCGCGACCATACCGAGCGCATGCTGCGCCATTTCGGCGCCGAGGTGCGCGTGACGGCCGCTGAAGGCGGCGGCAAGCGCATCACCGTCGTCGGCTGGCCCGAGCTTTTGGGCCGCGACATCATCGTGCCGGGTGATCCGTCGTCGGCCGCCTTCGCCGTCGTGGCGGCGGCGATCCGGCCGGGCAGCGACATCACGGTCGAGAATGTCGGACTCAATCCGTTGCGCGCCGGCCTCTACCAGACGCTTTTGGACATGGGCGCCGACATCGCCTTCGAGAATGAACGCGAGGTCGGCGGCGAGCCGGTGGCCGACTTGCATGTCAAAGGCTCCGCGCTCAAAGGAGTCGAGGTGCCGGCCGAGCGCGCACCGACGATGATCGACGAATATCCCATCCTGGCCGTCGCCGCGGCCTGCGCCCGGGGCACCACGCGCATGCTGGGCCTGGCCGAGTTGCGCGCCAAGGAGAGCGACCGGCTGGCCAGCGTCTCCGCGGGACTTCTGGCCAACGGCGTGAAGCACGAGATGGGCGCCGACACGCTCGTCGTCCACGGCACCGGCGCAGCGCCGGCCGGCGGCGGCCTGGTGGCGACGCATCTCGACCATCGCATCGCCATGTCGTTCCTGGTGCTGGGCCTGGCCGCGCGCGAGCCGGTTGCGGTCGACGACGGCGCGCCGATCGACACCAGCTTCCCGGGCTTCGCCAAGTTGATGAACGGACTTGGCGCCCACATCGGACCGGACGTCGAGGCGGCGTGAGCGCTCCTCGGGTCATTGCCATCGACGGCCCCTCGGCCTCCGGCAAGGGCACGCTGGCCAAGCGCCTCGCCAACCATTTCGGCCTGCCCCATCTCGACACCGGCCTGCTCTATCGGGCGGTCGGCTGGGCGGCCGAGCGGACCGGCCGGCCGCCCGTCGAAATCGCGGCGGCCTTGGCTGCGAGCGACCTCGACAATCCCGCGCTTCGCACCGACCAGGCGGGCCAGGCCGGGTCGAAGGTAGCGGCGATTCCGGAGGTCCGGACCAACCTCTTGAAATTCCAGCGAAAATTTGCATATCAGGCGTCCGGAGCCGTGCTCGATGGGCGCGACATCGGCACGGTGATCTGCCCCGACGCGGCGATAAAGCTCTTCGTGACGGCAAGCCTGGAGGCGCGGGCCGAACGCCGGTACCAGGAGTTGCGCGAAAGCGGTGCCGACACTATAAAACCGCGCGTTCTTGCCGAGATGGCGGAGCGGGACCGTCGCGACAGCGAACGGGCGGCTGCACCTTTGAAAGCCGCGCCCGATGCTTACCTTCTCGATACCAGCGACATGGATGCCGATGCGGCCTTCGCCGCCGCCTTGGCGTTCATCACGCGCAAGGGCTTTCGATCCTCCGGGCTGTAAATCGCCGCCGGCGGACCGAAGACTTTCAGCGGCGATTGCGAACGGGCGTGTCGTCCGGGCGTCGGTGTTTTGAAAAGGCAGTGGATCCGCCGGACTTAACCGGTTGGCCGACGGGCGGCAGTCCGCCCGGGATCGATGAAGGAGAGTAGTACATGGCCAAGGGCAGCGCCCTGCGTAAACCCGAGAACGATACCTCGAGTTCAGAATTTGCAGCACTCCTCGACGAATCGCTGGGCGGTTCGACGAGTTTCGAAGGATCGGTCGTCAAAGGCACGGTCATTCGCATTGCCAACGATTTCGTCACCATCGATGTCGGCCTCAAGTCCGAGGGCCGCGTTGCCCTGCGCGAATTCTCCAACGGGGGAATGGGCGCGCCGGAAGTGAAGGAAGGCGACGTGGTCGACATCTTCGTCGATCGCATGGAGAACAAGGAAGGCGAGGCCGTCCTGTCGCGCGACAAGGCGCGTCGCGAGGAAGCCTGGACCCTTCTCGAGAAGGCATTCAACGACCAAGAGCGCGTCATGGGCACGATCTTCGGTCGTGTCAAAGGCGGCTTCACGGTCGATCTCTCGGGCGCCGTGGCCTTCCTGCCGGGCAGCCAGGTCGACGTCCGCCCGGTGCGCGATGTCGGCCCCTTGATGGGCCAGGCCCAGCAGTTCGCCATCCTCAAGATGGACCGCCGCCGCGGCAACATCGTCGTGTCGCGCCGCGCCGTCATGGAAGAGACCCGCGCCGAGGACCGCACGCGCCTGATGGGCGCGCTGTCGGAGGGCCAGGTGCTCGACGGCGTCGTCAAGAACATCACCGACTACGGCGCGTTCGTCGATCTGGGCGGCGTCGACGGCCTGCTGCACGTCACCGACATCGCCTGGAAGCGCATCAACCATCCGTCGGAAGCCCTCACCATTGGCCAGCAGGTCAAGGTGCAGGTCATCCGCTTCAACCCCGAGACGCAGCGCATCTCGCTCGGCATGAAGCAGCTGATGAGCGATCCGTGGGACGGCGCCGGCGCCAAGTACCCGGTCGGGCTGAAGCTCAAGGGCCGCGTC
>DASZJU010000631.1:0-2386 GCA_035947815.1 Reyranella sp. | reverse complement strand
TGGGCCGCAGCGCCTGCACCTTGAGGTCGCGCCCTTCGGCGGCGGGCGGCAGCAGCAGCAGCGGCGTGGTCGCCTGGTCGGGCACGATGACCTGCATGCCGTCGAAGCGGCTGAGGCGCTCGGAGAGCTTGGCGGCGCCTTCGTCGTCCAGGCCGTCGCTCAGCCACACGACATAGGCAGCCGGATCGACCTGCATCTGGTCGATGGTGGTGACGGCGGCGGCGCGGTCGGTCGGCCACGGCTTGGGCCGGAAGGCGCGCAGCAGCGTGCGGGCCTCGTCGGGCCGCATCGCGCCCTTGCGCATCGCCGGCGCGTCGATTGGGGCGGGGGCGGTGCCGGTCAGCACGACCGGGCGGTTGGCGCGCTCGGCGCGCTGGATCAGGCGTTCGGCGTGGGCGATGCGCGTCGTCCAGCCCGGCGCCGACGACCAGCCGTCGTCGATCACCAGCATCAGCGGTCCCTTGCCCGGCAGGTCGGCCTGCGGATTGAGGAGCGGCCGGGCGACGGCCAGGATCAGCGCGGTGGCCAGCAGCAGGCGCAGCAGCAGCAGCCACCACGGCATCTTGCTCGGCGTCTGCTCGGTCGGCTCGAGCCCGATCAACAGCCGGATCGCCGGAAACCGCACCAGCCTGGGCAGCGGCGGGATCATGCGCAGCAGCCAGTAGATCAACGGCAACGCCAGCAGCAGCGCCAGCATCCCGGGCGCGGCAAACGCGAAGGCGCCGAGGCTCAACATGAGGACACGCGGACGCGCGGCTCACGCCGCGCGACGTTTTCTTTTGAGTGTGTCCCCGTCGTCTCGACCGAGGCCCGAAGGGCCGAGTGGAGAGACCTTCTCTCCACGATAAGCTGCTTATTGTTGAGAGAAGGTCTCTCCGCTCCGCGCTTCGCGCTCCGGTCGAGACGACGGAAAGCGCGCGCATCTTTCATTCCTTCCCCCGCTTGCGGGGGAAGGTGGCGCGCAGCGCCGGAAGGGGGTGCCCGCATCGCCATCACGCCACGCTCAGCCGACGCAGGTCGGCCATGGCGAGGTAGAGCGAGAGCAGCACCGTCTGCGGCGGCTTGTCGGTGCGGTGCAGATGCACCGTCCAGTCGGTCGAGCGCGTCAGGCGCTGCAGGCCTTCCTTCTGCGCCGCCAGCCGCGCGCCATAGGCCGTGCGCACGGCCTCGACGCGGCGGATCGTGTGCTGGCCCTCGGCTTCCAACCCTTCGAACTTCACATGGCCGTCGAACGGCAGGTCTTCCTCGGCGGGATCCAACACCTGCACGAGATGGCCGCGCACGCCGCCGCTCGCATAGTGGCGGATGACGGCCTCGATGTTCTCCAGCGGGTCGAGCCAGTCGGAGACCAGCACGATGGTGCCGTGCGCCGGCAATGGCACCAGCGGCGGCAGGCTGGGCGGCGTGCGGGTCGTATCCTGCGCCTCGTCGTACAGCGCCTCGGCGATGCGGCGCACCGCGACCCGGCCGGCGGTCGGCCGCATGCCGCTGCCCAAGACGGCCACGCGCTCGCCGGCATCGGCCAAAAGGCTGGCCAGCGCCAGGGTCAGGAGCTCGCCGCGGACGGCCTTGGTATCGATGTTGCGCAGCGAGGCGTACTGCATCGAGGGCGAGGCGTCGCGCCACAGCCACACGCTGGCCGCGGCTTCCCATTCGGTCTCGCGCACGAACAGATGGCGGCTGCGCGCGCTCTGCCGCCAGTCGATCTGGCTGGCGCTGTCGCCGTCGCGATAGGGCCGGTACTGCCAGAAAGCGTCGCCCTGGCCGACCCGACGCCTGCCGTGCACGCCCTGGATCACGGTCGCCGCCACGCGATCGGCCGCCACCATGAGCGCCGGCAAAGTGCCAGCGAGTTCGAGCGAGCGATGGAGGGTTGAAGGGGCTGTCATCGGACAACGACAAAGTACGAGTCATCCTGAGCGCAGCGAAGGATCTCATGCCGTTTCAAGCGGCGATGAGGTCCTTCGCTGCGCTCAGGACGACAGGATACGCGAACGCTTGCCACGCTCACGCCAGCCGCGCGCACATCTGGGCGATCACCGTCTCGACCGTGATGCCCTCGGCGCGGGCCGAGAAGTTCACGGCCATGCGGTGGCGCAGGATCGGTCCGGCGAGCGCCACGACGTCGTCGACCGAGGGCGCCAGGCGGCCCTGGATGATGGCGCGGGCGCGGCTGGCCAGCATGAAGGCCTGGCTGGCGCGCGGGCCCGGACCCCAGGCGATGCGCTGCTTCACCACGTCGAGATCGCTCGAATCGGGGCGGCCGGCGCGGACCAGCTTCAGGATGGCGTCGACCACGCTTTCGCCGATCGGCAGGCGGCGCACCAGCGCCTGGGCGGCGATCAGGTCGGCCGGCGTCAGCGCCTGGGTGGCCGTGGCCGTGGTG
>DASZJU010000630.1:0-8178 GCA_035947815.1 Reyranella sp. | reverse complement strand
CGACGTCAAGATCCTGGGCGTCGTGCCGTGGACCGCCTCGGCACGCGTGGCGGAGCGCTATCGGACGGGCCGCATCTTCCTCGCGGGCGATGCGGCGCACGAAATGCCGCCGACCGGCGGCTTCGGCATGAACACCGGCGTTCAGGACGTGCACAATCTTGCCTGGAAGCTCGCTTGCGTGCTGCGCGGCGCGGCAAGCCAGCGCCTGCTCGACACCTATCACGACGAACGCCAGCCGCTCGGGCAGACGACCACCCAGCAAAGCCTGAACAACGCCATCTCGATGGGCCGGCTCAATCGCGCGGCCGGCACGGCGGGCGCCCGGCCCGAATACCTCAACGAACAAGGCATGATCTTCGGCGCCCAGTACCAGTCGAGCGCCGTCGTGCCTGACGGGACGGCGCCGCCCGCTGTCGCCAACCCGATCACGGACTATGTTCCGTCGGCGCGTCCGGGCGGCCGCGCGCCGCATGTCTGGCTCGAACGCGGCGGCCAGCGCCTGTCGACCATCGACCTCGTCGGCAATGGCTTCGTGCTGCTGACGGCCCCGGCGGGCAAAGCGTGGTGCGCGGCGGCGCAGCCCCTGGGCTTGAGGACCATCAGCATCGGCGACGGCGAGCTGGCCGATTCCGACGGCCAATGGTGCGAGACGTACGGTCTCGACGAGACGGGCGCGGTGCTGGTTCGCCCGGATGGCTATGTCGGTTGGCGCAGTCGCGGCATGACGGCCGATCCGTCGGCAACCCTCGGCGAAGCGATGACGAGCATCATGGGGCGAGCATAGAGCTGGGGGCGCGCCACTCCAGTGGCGCGATCTTCCTATCGTGCCGACAAAGACGCGCGACACAAGGCGAAGGTTACTTCGCCTGAGGAGTCGCGCGCCCCCAGCGAGTCAGCGCTTCTTCTCGCGCAGCTTCTTCCAGTATTCCAGGCGCTTCAGGATCTCGCGCTCGAAGCCGCGTTCGACCGGCTGATAGAACTCCTCGCGCGCCATGCCGTCGGGGAAATAGTTCTGCCCCGAGAAGCCGTCCTCGGCATTGTGGTCGTATTCGTAACCCTTGCCGTAGCCGATCTCCTTCATGAGCTTGGTCGGCGCATTGAGGATGTGCATGGGCGGCGTGAGCGAGCCGTGCGTCTTGGCGGCCCGCTTGGCCGCGCCGAAAGCCGTGTAGCCCGAATTCGATTTCGGCGCGGTGCCGAGATAGATCACGGCCTGGGCGATCGCGAGCTCGCCTTCGGGCGAACCCAACCGGTCGTAGGTATCCCACGCCGCCAGCGTCTGGGTGAGCGCATTGGGATCGGCCATGCCGACATCCTCGACGGCGAAGCGCACGAGGCGGCGGGCAATGTATTTCGGGTCCTCGCCGCCGTCGAGCATGCGCGAGAACCAGTAGAGCGCCGCGTCGACGTCGGAGCCGCGCAGGGACTTGTGCAGGGCGCTGATCAAGTTGTAGTGGGCTTCCTGCGCCTTGTCGTAGAGCGGCGCCCGCTTCTGCAGCAGCGTCGCCAACCGCGCCGGCGGCACAGGACTCTTGTCCTTGAGCTGGGCAAGCTGCTCGGCCAGGCCGATCAGGTAGCGGCCGTCGCCGTCGGCCATGGCGAACAGCGCCTGTCGTCCCTCCTCGTCGATCGGCAGCTTCTTGGCCAGCACCTGCTCGACCCTGGCCAACAGGATCGACAGCGCCGCGTCGTCGAGGCGGCGCAGCACCAGGACCTGGCAGCGCGACAGAAGCGCGGCATTGAGCTCGAACGACGGGTTCTCCGTCGTGGCGCCGATCAAGGTGACGGTGCCGTCCTCGACATAGGGCAGGAAGCCGTCCTGCTGGGCGCGGTTGAAGCGGTGGATCTCGTCGACGAACAGCAAGGTGCCCTTGCCGTCCTTGCGACGCTGACGGGCGGCCTCGAAGATCCGGCGCAGGTCGGCCACGCCGGAGAACACCGCCGACAACGGCTCGAAGTGCAGATCCGTGGCTTCAGCCAAAAGCCGGGCGATCGTCGTCTTGCCGCAGCCCGGCGGTCCCCACAGGATCAGCGAACCGAGCTTGCGCGCCGCCAGCATGCGGCCGAGCGGGCCCTCGGGACCGAGCAGGTGATCCTGCCCGAGAATCTCGGCCAGCGACTTGGGCCGCATCCGTTCGGCCAGCGGCGTCGGGGCGAGCGAGGCGAAAAGTTCAGCCGGCATGGCGTCCCGCGCGGGCACGGCTCAGCGGAACTGAACGGTCGACACCATGCCCTCGCGGCCGATGCTGACGCTGGCCACGCCAGCGGCGATGCGCTTCTTGAGCTCAGCGACGTTCCTCACGTCCTGCCCGTTGACGCTCAGGATCATGTCGCCGGGCCGCACGAAGCGGCCGGCGAAAGAGCCTGCCTGCACTTCCGTGACGATCACGCCCGGCCGCCATTCGACGAGGCCGAGCTCGTCGGCGACGGCGGGCGACAGGTTGGCGACGCCGGCGCCGCTCAGCGGCTGGCGGCCTTCCAGCACGGCCGGATCGCGCGGCGGATCCTCGGGCGGCGCGGCCAGCTTCATGTCGAACACCAGCTCCTTGCCGGCGCGAATGATCTTGACCGGCACGATCGCATCGACCTGCAGCGTGGCCAGGCGGAACCTGAGGCTCGCCTCGTCGTCGATCGGCTGGTCCTTCAGGGCGATGATCACATCGTTGCGCTTGAGGCCGGCATGCGCGCCGGGGCCGCCGGGAAACACTTCCTTGACGACCAGGCCGGCCGGCCGAGGCAGGTTGAAGCCGGCCGCGATGTCGGGTGTCACCCGCTGCATGTTGATGCCGAGCCACGGCCGCACGATGCGGCCCCCCTGTTCACCGGTCGAAACGATACGGCTCACGATGTTCGAGGGGGTAGCGAAGCCGATCCCCACCGATCCGCCGGTCTGCGAATAGATCGCGGTGTTGATGCCGATCAACCGTCCGTCGAGGCTGACCAGCGCGCCGCCGGAATTGCCGGGATTGATGGCGGCATCGGTCTGGATGAAGAAGCTCGAATCGTTCACGCCACCCGCGCTGCGCGCCAACGCCGAAATGATGCCGCTGGTCACGGTCTGGTTGAGGCCGAAGGGATTGCCGATCGCCAGCACGATGTCGCCCACCTCGATCGAGTCCGAATCGCGCATCTCGAGGAAGGGAAACTTCTCGCCGCCGCCGTCGATATGCACCAGGGCGAGGTCATAGCGTTCGTCCTGGGTGACGACCTTGGCGTCGAACTCGCGCCGATCGGCCAGCACGACGCGAATCTCGTCTGCGCCCTTCACGACGTGGGCGTTGGTCACGATCAGCCCGTCGGGCCGCACCAGCACGCCGGAACCGAGGGAATTCTGCACCCGCTCGCCGGCCTGCGGCATGCCGGGAAAGGGAAACGGCAGGCGGCGCTGTACGCGCGCCGTGGTGGTCGTGTAGATGTTCACCACGGCCGGCGAGACGCGCTTGACCAGCGGGGCGTAGGAATAGGCGAGCTCGCTGCGATCGGTCGGCAGGGCCTGCGCCAAGGCACCCGCCGAGTCGGCCAGGACCATGCCGCCGCTCAACAGCGTCATCGCCAGAATCGCCCGCCGAATCATTCGTCCCTCTCCCTTGTCCGATGCCCATTGTCCGGTGCGGATCTGCGATCACTCTTATGTCAAATCAAGGGCCGAAGCACGCGGCTCTCATTGACGCGGCGACCGCCGTCGCCCCTCACCCGCAGCGGGAATAGCCGCAATTCAGGCAGACGTCACAGCCTTCCTGATGGGTGAGCGCGGCGGCACCGCAGTTCGGGCACTGACCCAGGCCCGGCCCCAAGGTGGGCGCAGCGCCGGCTGTGCCGTCAGCGTCGGGCTCGCGGGCGCCGGCGGCCAGCCGCAGGCGCTGCTCGGCCGCCTCGGTGATGCGCGGCTGATCGGCCGGCGCGAGGAAGCCGATCTCGATCAGGTGACGCTCGATCACGCCGCCGATCGCCGCCAGCAGCGAGGGCACGTAACGGCCCTCCATCCACTGGCCGCCGCGCGGGTCGAACACGGCCTTGAGCTCCTCGACCACGAAGGAGACGTCGCCGCCACGGCGGAACACCGCCGAGATCATGCGGGTCAGCGCCACGGTCCAGGCGTAGTGCTCCATGTTCTTGGAATTGATGAAGATCTCGAACGGCCGGCGCCGGCCATCCTGCATCACGTCGTTGATGGTGATGTAGATCGCGTGGTCGCTGCCCGGCCACTTGATCTTGTAGGTCCGGCCCGGCAGGTCCTCGGGCCGGTCGAGCGGCTGGGCGATGTAGACCACGCCGCTCTCGCGGGCCGCCGGAACCAGCGCCGGAACGGTGCCGGATTCGGATGGCTTCACTTCGAGCACCGCGCCGGTCACGTCGTTCGGCCGATAGGTCGTGCAGCCCTTGCAATCCCGGGCATAGGCCTCTTCGTAGACGCCCTTGAAAGCCTCGAAGGAGATGTCGCGCGGCAGGTTGATGGTCTTGGAGATCGAGCTGTCGACGAACTGCTGAGCCGCGGCCTGCATGGCGAGGTGGTCCGCCGGGGTGAGCGTCTGGGCGTCGACGAAGGCCTCGGACGGCGGTTCGTTGCCTTTGACGGCACGCCACAGCCGAAAGGCATGGTCCTCGACGCTCTCTTCGCGCTTGGCGCCGTCGGGCTGCAGCACGTGGCGTACATAGCTGAACGCGAACACCGGCTCGATGCCCGAGGAGACGTTGTCGGCCAGCAGCGAGATCGTGCCGGTAGGCGCGATCGAATTCAGCAGCGCGTTGCGGATGCCGTAACGGCCGATCGCGGTGCGCACGTCCTCCGGCAGCCCGCGGATCGTCTCGCCGGCGAGGTAGCGCGCGCGGTCGTAGAGCGGGAAGCTGCCCTTCTCGGCGGCGATGTCGGCCGAAGCGAGATAGGACAGGCGCTGGACGGCGCCCAACCATTCGCCGGTCAGCCTGACCGCCTCGGGCGAACCGTAGCGCACGCCGCAGAAGATCAGGGCATCGGCCAGTCCGGTGACGCCGAGCCCAATGCGGCGCTTGGCCTTGGCCTCCTTCTCCTGCTGCGGCAGCGGGAAGCGCGAGACGTCGACCACGTTGTCGAGCATGCGCACGGCCAGCGGCACCAGACGTTCCAGCGCCGCCATATCCAGGCTCGCCTGCGGCGTGAACGGGTCCTTGACCAAGGCCGCGAGATTGATCGAGCCCAGCAGGCAGGCGCCGTAGGGCGGCAACGGCTGCTCACCGCAAGGATTTGTGGCCTGGATGGTCTCGCAATAATGGAGGTTGTTCCGCCGATTGACCCGGTCGATGAAGATCACGCCAGGCTCGGCATAGTCGTAGGTCGCGCGCATGATGCGCTCCCACAAGGCGCCGGCCTTGATCGTGCGGTAGACCTTGCCCTCGAACACGAGGTCCCAGTCGGCGTCGTCCGCCACCGCCTTCATGAAGGCGTCGGTGACCAGCACCGAGACGTTGAACATGCGCAGCCGCCGGGGATCGCGCTTGGCGTCGACGAAAGCCTCGATGTCGGGATGATCGCAGCGCAAGGTCGCCATCATGGCGCCGCGGCGCGAGCCCGCGCTCATGATGGTGCGACACATCGCGTCCCACACGTCCATGAAGGAGAGCGGCCCCGAAGCATCGGCGCCGACGCCCATCACTGGCGCGCCCTGCGGGCGGAGCGTCGAGAAATCGTGACCGATGCCGCCGCCCTGCTGCATGGTGAGGGCCGCTTCGCGCAAATTCTCGAAGATGCCCGACATGTCGTCGGAAATCGTGCCCATGACGAAGCAATTGAACAGCGTGACGCTGCGACCGGTACCGGCGCCGGCGATGACCCTGCCGGCGGGCAGGAACTTGAAGCCGGCAAGCGCCTCGTGGAACCGCCCGGCCCACAATTCGGGGTCGCGCTCCGGCGCGGCCAGGGCCCGCGCCACGCGCCACCAGGTGGCGTCCAAATCGGCGTCGGCGTCCCCCGAGGCGTCGCGGAAGCGGTATTTCATGTCCCAGATTCGCTGGGAAACCGGAGCCCATTCCATTGTTAAAACGTAGGCTTGGGCCCCCTAGATATCAACAGTTCTTTATTCGTTCCCACGCCGGGCGGCCGCGACCAGCCGTGCCGTTGCGCCCTCGATGTGTTCGCGCAGGGTCGCCATGAAGGCGTTCCGACCAAGGCCCGGCGGAATGGCGGGCAGCACCTCGACATCGATGACACCCGGCCATTTGATGAACTGGCGGCGGCCCCAGAACAGCCCGGAATTGAGCGCCACCGGCACGACCGGTACGCCGAGCTGGCGATAGAGCGCTGCCGTGCCGACCTGATAGGGAGGCTGCGACCCTACCGGCGTGCGCGTGCCTTCGGGGAAGATCAGGATCGAGCGGCCGTCGGCGATGGCGGCCTTCGCCTGGCGCACCAGGCCGCGCAAGGCAGCGGCCCCATCGCCGCGTTCGACGGCAATGTTGCCGACGCGCGCCATGGCCCATCCGACGATGGGAATGAACAGCAGCTCGCGCTTCAGCACGGTGGCGCTGTTGGAAAACAGCCGGGAAAAAGCCAACGTCTCCCACGTCGACTGATGCTTGCAGGCGAAGATGACGGGGCCGACCGGCATATTCACGCCGCCGACGCGGTGCGTGAGCCGGCACGTGATGCGCAGCCAGCCCAGGCAGAAATCGATCCAGAACAGCGACCAGGCGACCACTGAGCGTCGCGGCATTAGCAGGATCGGCGAGCCGACAATGGCAATGATCGCCGTGCCGAGGTACCAGCCGACATTGAACGCTAGCGAGCGCAGCCAGAGGCTGATCATGAAGAGGTTTCTGTGGGAAGATGCCGTGTTTCTTGTAACCCCAGTTTTAGTGGCCTAATGTCCGTCCGCAAGCACATCTAGTGGGGAATTCCCCGCTCATCATGCAAGTTACCTGTCCCCAATGCGGGGCGCGATATGCCGTCGATCCGTCGGCGATTGGTCCTTCCGGACGCACCGTTCAGTGCGCCCGCTGCAGCCATCGCTGGTTCGAGACGGTCAAGGCCGCGCCCGCCGCTCCTCCCCTTCCGCCGCCCGACGAGCGTCCGGTGCCGGATTTCGTGATTCGTCCGCAGTCCCATTACAGCGCGGGATTGCCGGCGATCTCGCCACCGCGCCGCACCGTCCATTGGGACCGCTGGATCGCCGCCGCGGCCGCGTTGATTCTCGTGGTGGGTGGCGCTGCCTTCGCCTGGCGCGACGAGATCAGGGACAGGCTGCCGCCCGGCTGGAGCGCGTTCCTGAGCCTCGACGGCGCGCGCGGCCTCCTCGCCTCCCCCGCCAAGGCGATGCGGACCCCCGCCCCGCCCGAGGAGGCCCGCATCGAGCTCGACCTCGCCAACAGCAAGATCGAACTCGTCGACGGCAGCTACGTCGTGCGCGGCGAACTTTTTAACAGCGGTCGTGCCGCAGGCTCGACGAGCACGCTCAAGCTGATCTTCCGCAAGGACAATGACGTGCTGGGCGAACGCGCCTATCCCATGACCGAGGGCCCGATCGCACCGGGCAGCCGCCTGAACTTCAGCCGGCCGTTCGAAGATCCGCCCGACGGCACGACCAACATCGTGCCGAGCGTCGAATAGCGAGTGTCCATGCCCGATCGCCCGACCGTCTCGATCCGCTTCTCCGCCGCCGAAATTGCCACCCGAGTCGATGAAATGGCGGCGGAGCTTGCCGCCAAGCTTTCGCCCGACACCCTGGTCGTCTCGGTGCTGAAGGGCAGTTTCGTGTTCGCCGCCGACCTGATCCGCGCGCTGAGCCGCGCCGGCGCCGACTGGTCGATGGATTTCCTCACTCTGTCGAGCTACGGCAGCGGCACGGAGACCACCGGCCGGGTGCGCATCGTGCGCGACATCGTCGACGACGTGCGCCATCGCGAGGTGCTGCTGGTCGACGATATCCTGGAGTCGGGCTTCACGCTGAGCTTCGCCAAGAACCTCCTGCAGGAGCGCGGCGCCCGTCACGTCTCGATCTGCACCCTGCTCGACAAGCCGGGCAAGCGGCGCGCCAAGCTCGAGGCCGATTTCGTCGGCTTCCGGGCCGGCGACGAGTTTCTCGTGGGCTACGGCCTCGACTGGGCCCACCGCTTCCGCGGGCTGCCTTATATCGGGGTGGTGGAGAAGACGGCTTAGCTAGGGGCGCGCCACTCCAGTGGCGCGTCTTGTCATGCCCATACGGACCG
>DASZJU010000629.1:0-2498 GCA_035947815.1 Reyranella sp. | reverse complement strand
CGCGGTCGGCCGCGCAGCGAGCCCGAGGCACCGGTGAAGATCACCGTGCCGCGGCCGAGGGTGCTGAGCCGGCGCACGGCCTCGCGGCCGAACAGGAAGCCGGCGAAGCAGCCGACCCGCCAGGAGTCCTCGAAATGCTGGGCCGTCATCTCGCGGACATCGACGGCGGCATTGTTGCCCATGTTGAACACCAAAAGGTCGGCCGGCGCGCCGTCGGCGTTGTCGGCCATCGCCTTGTCGAACAGGGCGACTACCTCGGCTTCCTTGGTGCCGTCGACGACGACGGGCGTCGCCGAGCCGCCGGCGGCGCGGATCGCTTCGGCGACCTTCTCGATCTTGGCCGCGGTGCGGCCGGCCACCAGCACGTGATAACCCTCTTTCGCAAAGCGGCGACTGACGGCGGCGCCGAGTCCGCGTTCCGCACCCACGCCCAGCACGACTGCCTTCTTTTTCGCCATGTCGATCCTCGCAATAACAGGTCGTGCGGAACTTGCGGTGCGAGGCCTGGCTTCGCTACGGTCCGCCCGCATGAAATTACCTCCGTACCCTATGATCGATCTCGATCTTGGCGCTCCCCTCGACCGCCACCGCGCCACCGTCCTGCCGGACTGGATCGACTGGAACGGCCACATGAATGTCGGCTTCTATGTCGTGGCCTTCGACAAGGCGACCGACACGCTGTGTGCGCAGTTCGGCTGCAGCTGGGAATATACGCGCGACAAGATCGGCATGACCTTCGTGCTCGAGGCGCACGTCACCTATGACCAGGAGGTCAAGGAGGGCGATGCGCTCCGCATCACCAGCCAGATCCTCGATCACGACGCCAAGCGTCTGCACTACATCCATGCGATGTACCACGCCGACGAGGGCTACCTCGCCGCCACCAACGAGCTGATGCTGATGAACATCGACTATGCGACCCGCCGCTCCGCGCCGTGGCCCGACTTCGCGATGGAACGCATCGAGAAGCTCGCCGCCGCGCACAAGAAGTTGCCGGTGCCCCGACAGGCCGGCCGCCTGATCGGCATCAAGGAGAAGAAGAAGTAGCCATGCTCGATTCGCTGCCCTACGAGCTGCCCGAGCTGGTCACGCGGGCGCCGCTCGACACCCACCATTCGACGGTGCTGCCCGAGTGGGTCGACTGGAACGGCCACATGAATGTCGCCTTCTATGTCACGGCCTTCGATCAGGCGTCGGGCGCCTTCATGCACAACATGGGGTTGGGCCGGCGCTACGTCGACGGCAAGCTCGGCATGACCTTCGTACTGGAAACCCACGTCACCTACGATCGCGAGATGCGGGAGGGCGCACCGATGCGCTTCACCACCCAGCTCCTCGAACACGATGCCAAGAAGGTCCACCTCTATCACGAGATGTTCCACGGCGAGCAGGGCTACCTTGCGGCGACCAACGAGGTGAACGCGATGAACATCGACTACGCCACGCGCCGCTCGGCGCCCTGGCCGGCGCCGGTGGCCGAGCGGCTGGGGATGTTGTGGCAGGCGCATAGGGCTTTGCCGCGACCGGCCAAGGCGGGCCGGGTCATGCGGCTGTCGAAGACGTAGTCGTGCCGGACCGCGGGTCTCCAGGCCCGCTCATGATTCTGAGCGGGCCTGGAGGCCCGCGGTCCCGGAAGAGCTAGCCCTGGGCAAGCTTGTCCAGTGCCTCGCCGCTCAGGCGGTAGGGCAGCCAGTTGCGGATCCACTTGAACCCGATGCGCTCGTAAAAGCCGCGCGCGGGATTCCAGTCGAGCACGTTGAGGTCGATGCGCTTGAATCCCCGGGCGGCGCATTCCTGGGCCAGCGCCTGCATCAGCGACCGCGCCACGCCGCCGCGCCGCTCCTCGGGCACCACCCAGATGTCCTCGATGAAAATGCCGCGCGCCGCGGTCCAAACCGAGTAGTTGAAAGTGTAGAGGGCGAAGCCGACCGGCTTGCCGCCGCGCTCGGCGATTAGGGCGGCGAACTTCGGATCCTTGCCAAAGCCGTCGCGCGCCAGGGTCTGCGGCGTCGAGGTGACGGCGTCGGGCTCGTCCTCGTAGGTCGAGAGATCGACCGCGAAGCGGTGCAGCAGCTCGACGTCCTCGACGGTGGCCAGGCGAACGATTATCGACGCGGGCACCGATGCCTTTTCAGACGGCAAGAAAGCCTCCATCGACGGCAAGGATGGCGCCGGTCACATAGCTCGCGGCATCCGAGCAGAGGAACACCACCGGGCCCACAAGCTCCTCGGGCTGGCCGACGCGCTTCATGGGGACATGCGTCAGGAAGGCTTCCAGCCGTTTTGGATCGGCGATCGTCGGCTCGGCCATGGCGGTGGCGATGATGCCGGGCGCGATGGCGTTCACCCGCACGCCATCGGGCGCGAGCTCGGTGGCCAGCGCCCGCGTGAACTGGGCGATGGCGCCCTTGGACACGGGATAGACGCCGCTGCCGGCAGGCGCCGTGAAGGAGTTGATCGACGCTATATTGACCACGGCGCCGTGCGTGCGCTTGAGT
>DASZJU010000628.1:0-4742 GCA_035947815.1 Reyranella sp. | reverse complement strand
TTCGCCAGCATGCGGCGCATTTCCAGGCCGGGCCGATCTGTCGGCATGTGCAACTCGCCAACCAGCGACAGCGGCACGTCGTCGTCGCAGGCCGCCAGGATGGTCATGTCCTCGTGCGTGACCTGGCGGTCGAACTTGATCAGGTTCTCCGCCGGCGCATCGGCTTCGCTGTCGCTGCGCAGCAGGAACTGGATGACCTGCGATTGGCGGTCGTCGATCGGCGCCGTCAGGGTCATGATGATGTGCACCAGGCCGTTGGGATAGGTCACCTTCATCTTGCGCGAGAAGGGCATCCACCAGGTCTTCTCGTACTGCCGGATAGTGCGGTCCGACGCGATGCCGAGGTTGGCTTTCTGGATGTCGGGGTTCTTCACCGGCACGTCAGCGTACATGACGAAGCCCGCCGGATGCGGCTCCAATCGTGGCTGCACCGGTTCGGGCTCGTCGACAGTGCCGAAGCTTGCCTTGTGCACGAAGGCGAAATGGGCGTTGTCGAAACTGTTCTCCATGATGCGCAGCCCCGGCGCCTGCCACGGCTCGTAGAACTCGAAGACGCGGCGATAGGCTGGATCGTCGTACTCGGGCAGGTCGGGGATGTCTCCCAACGGCTCCTCGAGTGCCACCCACACCACGCCATGGCGTTCGCTGCAGCGGAAAGCCTCGACGGCGATGCCCTTGCCGGGATCGCCGCCCGGCCGCTGCGGGATGCGCACGCAGCGCCCGTCGCCGGCGTAGGTCCAGCCATGATAGGGGCAGACGATGTTGCCGCTATCGAGCCAGCCTTGGCTCAACCTGGCGGTGCGATGGCAGCAACGGTCGATCAGCGCCGAGGCCTTGCCGGCGGCATCGCGGAACAGCACCAGCTTCGTGCCGAGCAGGGTGAAGGGCGCCGGCGCGTCGGTCAGCCGGTCCGCCGGAATGACCGGGTACCAAAAGCGGCGCAGGACCTTCTGCTGGGTGACGAGCATCGTATCTCCTGGCGTTTTAGCCGTGCGTGAAGCGTGCCATTCGAAGGGGACTTTGCGCCAGCTTTGATGAGAATTTAGCCCTGCCCATGAATTAGGCAGGTCGCCCTAAAAGCCTTCATCTTTCCGGGGTTCAGCAAGCCGAGCGGGTCGTTCTGCCGTTTGAAGGCGAGTTGCGCCTCGTCGATGGTTTTCATGCCGCCATCCTCGAGGATGAAGGTATGGGGATCGGCCACCGGGCAACCCGCCGCCTCCAGCCAGGCAATGATCTCGTAGAGTCGTTGCTCGCTCGTGAAGCGCACGAGCTGGAGACCGAAGGCGGCGACGTGGCCCTCGACGCGGGTGAACTCCAGATGCATCGGCGTTTCGTCGCCGAAGATGGCGACCGCGCGGGCGATCTTGTCGAGATAATCCGGCCCGTCGAACAGGCACTGCAGGTAGGTGATCGTGCGGTCGGCCTTCAGGGCCCACAACGTCGTGTGGTTCCAGGTGAACTCATAGAGCGGTGGAATGTCTTCGGCGTCGCCGGCGGCCGCGCGCTCGAACACGATCCTGCCACTGCTGTCGTTGGCCAGCAGGGCGAACGCCTCGCGCGAGGGATCGGCGATCAGGCAGAGGGCCACCGCCTGTCCAGCCGGTAGATGGGTTAGCAGCGGCTTGAAATACTGCGCCGCGCCCCAGTCGAAGACGGAGATCAGCTTCTTGGTGATGCCGTCGGCTTCGCCCAGCGCGTTGCCGAAGGCCGAGGCGCGGCCGATATCGTCGAAGGCCACGACCGCCTCGTGCCACGGCCAGGCGCGCGCCAGCGGGATTTCGAGTTCGGTGATGATGCCGTTGGTGCCGTAGGCGTGGATGGCCTGCATGACCTCCTCGCCGCGCAACTCCAGGACGCGCGGCTTTTCTTCCATCGTGATCACGCGCAGCCCCAGGACATTGCCGCGGCTGCGCAGGCCGCCGAACTGGATCGAGCCCACGCCGCCCGAGCCGCCGGCGATGAAGCCGCCGATGGTCGCCGTGCGCCGGGTCGACGGATGGAAGCGCAGCTCCCAGCCCTGCGGCAGGCTTTTAGCTTCGAGATCCATCAGCTTGAGGCCGGCCTGCACGCGCGCGACCCCGTCCTTCAGCGACAGGAAGCGGTCGAGGCGGCCGAGATCGAGCACAACGCCGCCCTCAAGCGGCATCGCCTGGCCGTAATTGCCGGTGCCGGCGCCCCGCGGCGTCACCGGAATGCGGCGAGCGTGGCAATAGGCGAGGGTGCGCACGACCTCGTCCTCGCTGGTCGGGCAGACTAAAAGATCGCCGCGCACGCCCTTCAGCCGCTCGTTCAGCACCGGTGAATACCAGAAGAAATCACGACTCTTCTGGCGCACCAACGCGCGGTCGGTGATGCACTCGATCGGCGCCAGATCGGCCGCGACGGCTTGCCAGTCGATGGCCTTCATGCCGCCGTCCATCGACTCATCTTCCCGGGATTGAGCAGGCCCTGCGGATCGGCCTCGCGCTTGAAGGCGAGCTGCAGGTCGGCCGACAGCACGCGCGCGCCCTTGTCCTCCAGGATGTAGCTGTGGGGGTTGGAAAGCCGGATGCCGAGCGTCTCCATTCCGCGCACGATTTCCCACAGCCGCGCCTCGTCGCGGTAGCGCACGACCTGCAGGGAAGAGCAGTTGGTGCGGCCCTGGCGCCGCTGGAATTCGGCGTGCGCCATGACCTCCTCGCCGAACATTTTGTGCGAGGCGATCAGGGCTTCGACGTTGGCGCCCAGCGGAAAGATGGTCTGCAGGTAGGTGACGGTCTTGTCGATCTTCAGCGCCTGCAAGGTCGTGTGGTTCCAGGTGTACTCGTAGAGCGGCGTGATGGCTCGATCTTCCACGTAGCGCCGTTCGAGCGTGATCGCGCCACCACGCTCGCGAATGAGGTCGCGCACCGAACCCGCGTTGCCGGCCGCCACCATGATCATGACGATGTGACGGCCCTCGGGCAGCGTTTCTTCCTCCAGGCCGCGGAAATAGCGCGGTAGGGGCCACGCCATGAGACTGTCGAGCTTGAGGAAGATGCCGTCCGACTCGCCCAGCGCCTGGGCGAAATGCGCGGCTGGGGCGAACTCGTCGAATGCCGCCACCATCTCGACCCAGGGATAGGCGGGCGCCAGGGCAAGCTCGACCTCGACGACGATGCAAGTGGTGCCGTAGGCGTGCAGCGCCTTGCCGATATCGGCGCCGCGCAACTCGATCAGCCGCGGCACGGGCTCGCAGGTGACGACCTTCAAGGCCAGCACCGAGCCCGCATCGCGCAGCTGGCCGTAGCGGATCGAGCCCACGCCGGCGGCGCCGCCGCAGACATAGCCGCCGACGGTCGCCTGCCGGCGCGTCGACGGGAACATGCGCAGTTCCCAGCCCTGCTTCTGGCAAAGCACGTCCGCGTCGCCCAGGCGCACGCCGGCCTCGAAGCGGCCGCGGCCGTGCTCGATCCAGAGCGTGCGATCCAGCCGCGCCATGTCGAGCAGCACGCCGCCCTGCAAAGGCACCATCTGGCCGTAATTGCCGGTGGCGCCGCCACGCACCACCAGCGGGACGCCGAAGCTGGCGCAGGCGGCCGCGACGCGCACGACCTCGTCGACCGTGCGCGGCACCACGATGAGATCGGCCGCCTTGCCGTCGAGTTCAGCCTTTAGGATCGGCGAATACCAGTAGAAGTCGCGGCTGCGCAGGCGCAGCTGGACGGGATGATCGACCAGCTCCAGCCCGTCGAGCGCGGCGCGAAAGGCGGGATCGGCGGCTGGGATCACGCTGGAGCGCCCAAAAGCCCGTCGAGCTCGCGATAGTCGGGCAGGGAGGTGTCGATGGCCCGGCCGCCGCGCAGCACGATGCGATCGGCCTGGCTGCGCGACAGCATCTCCGACATGAAGCGGGCCGACAGCAGCACCAGATCGGCCGGCGCGCCCACCTTCAGGCGCCCGTGATCCGCAAGCCCCATCACGTCGGCCGGCACCGCCGTGAACGACATCGGCCAATCGCCGAACGGATGGTCGAGATGGGCGATGCGCGTGGCCTGGGTCATGACTTCGAGCATGTCGTGATCGCCGAAGGCATAGAACGGATCGCGGCAATTGTCCGAGGCGATCGACACGTCGATGCCTTCGCCGCGCAACTCGTGCAGCAGGGTGATGCCGCGCCAGCGTGGCGTGCGCCCCGCCGTGCGGCCCTGCAGGTACATGTTGCACATCGGCAGGCTGACAATGGCGATGCCGGCATGGGCGACGGCGCGCAGGGTGTCGGCCACGAATTCGTCGGGCTGCACGGCCAGCGAACAGCAATGGCCGCATTGCAGCCGGCCCTTGAAGCCCAGCCGCTCCGCCATGTGCGCGATCTCGATCAGGGCCTTGGCGCCCAAATCGCCGCTTTCGTCGACATGCAGGTCCATGTCGAGGCCGCGATCCATCGCCAGCCGAAAGAGGAGCTCCAGCAGTTCGCGGAATTCCTGAGGCAGCGCCTCGTGCCCGCCACCGCTCAGGCGGGTGACGCAGCCCAGAATGCCGCCGGCATCGGCCACGATATCGGCGAGCCGCGCGCCCTGCGGTTCGGCAAAGGCGTCCATCGGCATGAGGCTGGTCGCCTGGAGCTCGATGCGTCCGGCCCAGGCATCGCGCAGCGCCTGGAAGACAGGCCAGGAAATCTCGGCCTGGGGCGCCAGCGAATCGAGGTGCGTGCGGACGGCGACCGTGCCCTGCGCCCACGCGCACTCCAAGCCGAACTCCATGCGCCGGCGGACGTCCCCGGC
>DASZJU010000627.1:0-7178 GCA_035947815.1 Reyranella sp. | reverse complement strand
CACCAGCCTGTTCGGCGGTCGAGGCTCGATCTTCGGTACACTGCTGGGGGCGCTCATCGTCGGCGTCTTCCGCAATGGTCTGGCTCTCTCCGGCGTCGACGTGCTGTGGCAGGATTTTGCCGTCGGGTTCCTCAGCATCGTCGCGGTCGCCATCGACCAGTGGCTGCGGAAGATCGCGGCATGAGCCCGCAGCCAAACCCCGTCCTGGAGGCGCGCGGCCTGGTCAAGCGATACGGTCGGGTGACAGCGCTCGATGGCAGCGACTTTGAGCTCTATCCCGGCGAGGTCCTTGCCGTCATTGGCGACAATGGAGCGGGCAAGACGACACTCATCAAGGCGCTCACCGGCGCCATCGTTCCCGATGCCGGCGAGATCCTCCTGGCGGGGCAGCCGATCCGCTTCCGCTCGCCGCAGGATGCAAGGTTGGCCGGCATCGAGACGGTCTATCAGGACCTGGCACTCTCGCCCGCGCTCAGCATCGCCGACAATCTCTTTCTCGGGCGCGAGCGGCGCGTAGCGGGCTTCGCCGGCAGTGTTTTGCGCAAGCTCGACCGCGCCGGGATGCAGAGGGACGCGCGGCAGAAACTCTCCGAACTCGGTCTTCTCACGATCCAGAACATCAACCAGCCGGTCGAGACGCTCTCGGGCGGACAGCGGCAAGGCATTGCCGTCGCGCGCGCCGCGGCCTTCGGCAGCCGCGTCGTCATCATGGACGAGCCGACGGCCGCGCTCGGCGTCAAGGAATCCCGGCGCGTTCTGGAACTCATCCTCGATGTAAAAAAGCGCGGCCTGCCCATCGTCCTCATCAGCCACAACATGCCCCAGGTCTTCGAAGTTGCCGATCGGATCCACATCCACCGTCTCGGAAAACGCCTCACCGTCATCGATCCGAAAGCGTATTCGATGGCCGACGCGGTCGCGATGATGACCGGGGCGATGACGCCGCCAGCTTGATCTGCGACGGCGGCCCTTGCCGCGCGCCGACGGATTGACACCCGCGAAGCCGACGCAGCGCCTGCCCTTCAGACCGCGCCGATAGCGATCAGGCTCCTGGCGCAGTCCAGGACGGTTTCTTCCAACGAACGTGGCCGCCAGCCGAGCACTTTCTGCGCCTTCGCCGAGGTGAACGCGCGCTTTTCACCGAGGCGCGGCGCCACGCCCGCCAGGCTTCTGTCGAACAGCGCCGCAAGCCTGACGACCAGGTCCGGGACCCTGCGCGTCGGGACCTTGCGGGCCGCGTCGCCAAGGCGGGCCTGCAGCAGGGCCGCCAGATCGGCCATCCACGCAAAGTCCCCGGCCGCGATGAAGCGCTGGCCCGCCGCCTCCGGCGCGGTCATCGCACGGATGTGCAGGTCGGCGACGTCGCGCACATCGACGAAGCTGAAGCCCAGTCGCGGCAGGCCGGGTACCCGGCCGGACAGCAGGCGCTGCACGGCCTGGACGGACTCGGAAAAGTCGCGACTGAGGACCGGCCCGAGCACCACGGAGGGATTCACGGTGGCGAGCGTCGTGGCACCGCCCGAGGCATCAATCAGATCCCAGGCGGCACGCTCGGCCAAGGTCTTGGAGCGGGCGTAGGCACTTACCGTGGGATCGTCGAGATCCGTCCACACCGTTTCGTCGCTGACGCTCTCGCGCGAGCCGGCCCGCGGGCTGGCCGCCGCCACGGATGAGGTAAGGACCACGCGCTTCACACCGGCTTCAAGGGCGGCACCCACGGCTCGTCGGGTGCCGTCGCGGGCGGGAACGATGAGCTCGTCGGGGTTCTTCGGCTCGGACACGGCAACCGGCGACGCGACATGGAGAACGTAGTCGCAGCCGCTCGCGGCCGCGTCCCAACCGGCGTCTGTCGTGAGCTCGGCGGCGTGGAAACTCAGGCGATCCTGCGGATCCACCACCTTGCCGATCGCGGCGCGGACGGCGCTCTCGCGACCGAGACTTCGCACGGTCGTGCGCACGGTATAGCCTTGCTGCAACAGCCCGATCACGCACCAGCTGCCGATGAAGCCCGACCCGCCGGTCACCAGCACCGTTCCCTGTCCGCTCATGGCTGCTTCTCCAGATCCCTGTGGCTGGTCGAAACCCTGGAACGTTGAGAAAGCCCAAAAGACTACTGCGTCGCCGGCACACCGTCATCGTGTGCCGGGAAGACATTCGCGATTCAAGGGCCCAGGATTGAATGCTACGCTCGCCCAAAGCCGGAGGAAACATGCTGCTCGGCCTCGACCCCGTGCCCAGCCCCGACCCGCTGCACGCGCTGGCCGCGATGGGCCATGGCGATCGCCTCGCGCTGGTGGACGCCAACGATCCGGCCACGCGCAGGCGCCGCCTGATCGAGCTGCCCGGCATCGACATGCCGCGCGCCCTGCAGGCCGTGCTGTCGGTGTTTCCGATCGACACGTTCGTCCCCGACCCTTGCGCCGTCATGCAGGTCGTGGGCGAGGCGGACGCGCTGCCGCCGGTCCAGGCCGAAATGAATGCGGTGCTGGCCAAGCACGGCGCCAAGCCGGCCGCGAGCCTCGAGCGCCATGCCTTCCATGCGGCGGCGGAGGCCGCCTACGCCATCGTGCAGACCGGCGAACGCCGCATCTACGGCACGCCGGGGAGCGCGCCATGCTGAAATCAATCGATCCACTGCTCAACGCGGACGTCCTCTATGCCCTCCGGGCGATGGGTCACGGCGACGATCTCGTCCTCTGCGACATGAATTTCCCGGCCGATTCGGTGGCCCGGCAGACCGCGCTCGGGCGCCTGCTGCGAATCGATGGCGTCACCGCCGGCCGTGCGGCCCGCGCAATTCTTTCGCTGTTGCCGCTCGATTCCTTCGTCGAAGAGCCTGCGCTGCGCATGGAGGTCGTCGACAAGCCCGGCGATGTGCCCACGGTCCAGGCCGAGGTTCAGGCCGAAATCGACGCCGCCCAGCGCCGCCCCTCGCCGATGGGCTCGGTCGAGCGGTTTGCCTTCTATCAGTTGGCGCGGAAATCCTATTGCGTGATCCAGACCGGGGAGCGCCGCTTCTATGGGTGCTTCGTCTTCAAGAAGGGCGTCATCCCGCCCGATGCGGAATAGCCTGGCCCTGTCGCTGTCTACTTGATGGCGCCCGCTGTCAGGCCCTTCACGATGTAGCGCTCGAGGAAGATGCCGATCAGCACCAGCGGCGCAATCGCCGCGGTCGACAGCGCCGCCATCGACCACCAGTCGATCCCTTGCGATCCGGTTTGGCTCGCCACCATGACGGGCAGCGTCTTGGCATCCGTGCTCGTCAACAAAGCGGCAAAAAAATATTCGTTCCAGCAGAGCACGACCGAGAGGATGAACGCCGCGACCATTCCCGGCAACGCGATCGGCAGCACGATGCGCGTGAAGGCGCCCCAGAGCGAGGCGCCGTCAACTTGCGCCGCCTGTTCGAGCTCCAGGGGAATGGCGTTGAACTGGTCACGCATGATCCAGATGACGATCGGCAGCACCATCAGCGTATAGACCACGATGAGGCCGAGCTTGGTGTCCAGCATGGCCAGACCCTTGTAGAGAACGAGGAAAGGCAGCGCGAGCGCCACTGGCGGCAGGATCAGTTGCGACAGGAAGAAGAAGGAGATGTCGTCGTTCCGCCAGGGCCCCAGCCTGTACCTGAAACGGCTGAGGCCGTACGCCGCGAGCGAGCCGATCGCGATGGCCAGCAGCGAGGCGCCGACCGAAGCCGTGATGCTGTTGGTGAAGCGCAGCAGGAATTCCTGTCGCGCCGTCGAGACCTCGCCGATCCTGTCCGGTGACAGCCCGAGCGAGCGCCATCCTCTCCAGTCAGGCTCGAAATCCACCCAGGGGATCAAATGGCCCTGTGTGACATCGACCGCCGTCTTGAACGACGTCGTGACCGTCCAATAGATGGGAAACAACGAAATGAAGGTCCACACCAGCAGCAGAGCGTAAATGAGCGCGCGGCTCGACACGCCCTTGCGGCGGGTCCTCCGGACCTCTGGAAGGGCTAGCGTCACGTGAATCTCCGCATCCAGCGGTTCGCGACGGCGAGCAGGCCGGTCACGAACACGATGATGATTACCAGGTAGAACTCGGCGAGCATGGTGCCGTATCCGACGTTCGAGCGGTCGCGATACTCGCGATAGATGAAGCTCGATACCGTGTCGGTCGCGCCGCCAGGACCGCCCGCGGTGACGTTGATGACGATGTCGGCGAGCTTCAGCTCGAAGATGATTCGGAGAATGACGGCGGTGACGCTGACCGGCAGCATGAGCGGGAAGGTGATCTTCCAGAACGTCTGCCACGGGCTCGCACCGTCGACCTTCGCGGCCTCCGCCACTTCGTGAGGCAGCGCCTGCAGCCCGGCGAGCAGCAGGATCATGATGAACGGGATCCAGACCCAGGCGTCCATCGCCATGATGCTCGAGCGGGCGAGCCACGGGGAAGCAAAGAAGGCGGGGCTGTCCCAGCCGAGGAACCGCGCCAGCGCGGCGGCAGGGCCGAAGCGATATTCCATGATCGACTTGCCGATCATCCAGCTCACGGCGACAGGGCTCAGCATGAAGGGCAGCAGAAAGGCGACCCGGAAAAACTTGCGTGCCCTGATCTCGGCATTTAGCAGCAAGGCAAGCGCGAAAGCGATCGCGTACTGCACGAGCACGGCCAGCACGTACCAGACCATGTTGCCGAGCGCATTCCAGAAGAACGCATCGCGCATGAGCGTCCGGATATTGTCGAGGCCGTTGAAGGCGCGGCCGCTCACCGAGCTCAGGTTCCAGTCGGTGAAGGCGATGTAGAGCCCGAAGAATGTCGGGAAGATCACCACCGCGACGGTGAAGAGGAGCGCCGGCAGCAGGAACAGGAGCTGATGGCCGCGCTCGCCCTTGGTCATTACGAGGCCCGCGCCCAACGCGATGCCCCAGGCAACATAGGCATAGAGCGTGGGACGCCAATCGTCGAAACCGAGCTCGATGATCCCCGCTCCGCGCAGAGCCTGGGCGAGAACGACGAGCCCGAAGGCGCAGGAGCTCGCGACGATGAGCCAGCGCCCCGCGTTCCTGCGTCCGGGCGAGGCGCGGCGTGCCGTCATCGGCAATTGCCGTTCGCCCGTCAGCGGCGACGAAAGCCCGGTTGACGCCATGCCCCTCGCTCTCGGCTTTCGTTCGCGACGTGCGGGCTCCGCAACGGTCCTATGAGCCCAGCGACGCCTTGTAGAGCGCGATCTGGTTGGCGCGGCCCAGCCTGTCGGTGATGCCCTCCCACGCCTTCGCGATGTTGTCGGCCCCGGTCTTGGCGTCGAGCCTGCCGGCGAACACCTTGGCCAGCTCGTCCTCGGCGACGCTGTAATACTGGAAGATGCCGGGGATGCGCGGCTCGACCGCCCGGTTCGGATGGTTGTAGGAGCCGAACTGGGACTTCAGGTAGGAGCTGATGTATTCCCTCGGGTAGCCGGCGGCGACCCACTCGTCGACGTTGGAATGGCTGGTGCGATAGACCTGGAATCCGGACGGATACATCACGGTCCACAGCGAGAGGTCCTTGCCGCCGAGATGTGCCGCCGCGCTCCAAGCCGCCTTGTGCTTCTTGGCGTCGCCGTTGACCCGGGCCATCACGTAGATGCCCCAGCCGAGATAGGCACAGTTGGGCGCGTAGTTGGGGCCGCTCGAGAGCTTGTCCCAGGCGCCCGTCTTGGCGTTGTAGACGTCGTCGGAGCCGGGAAGGATGTCGAAGGCGACGATCTTGCCGATGACCGAGGTATCGCTGGTGCGCGCCATCGATCCGACGTCTCCCCACCACGACAGCATCGAGCCCGTGCCGGCCAGGAACTGCTGGAAGGCGGCGGTCCCGGGATCGGCGTTGAGCTGATCGGGCGGCTCGGCGGGAAGTGCGTCGACCACGTCCTGGATGGCGCGCACCCAGGCGGGGTTGTTGATGCGCGGCTTCATCGTGTCGATGTCGAAGAGCCACGCCTTGTCGTCGGGATGCTTGGCATAGGCGGTGGCCCGGCTGCCGAGGAAGTAGAAGCCAAATCCGCCCCACGGCTTAGGCGCATCGAGATATCCCCATGCGTCCTTGCCGCCGATCTTCTTGCCCTTGAGGAACTTGGTCACCGCCTGGACCTGCTGCCAGGTCTTGGGCACGGCCCATTCGCCCTGGCCGCCCGCTGCTTTCCAAGCCTTGGCAAGCGCCGGATCGGAGAAGACGTCGGTGCGGTAGTTGAAGTTGTGGCAATCGCCGTCGATGGTGACGCGATAGGTCTTGCCGGTCCAGGTGCCGACCGGCGGCTTTAGGTAGTCGACGTAGTCGTCGATCTCGACCTGCTTCTTCACCCAGTCGGGCATTTCCGAGGCCAGTCCCTTGCCGCAGACATCGCCTTCGAAGGGCGCGCCCATCTCGAGCACGTCGAAATCGACCGTGCCGGTCGCGATCGCCTGCTGCAGGCGCGGGTTGTAGTCGGCCTGCGCCAGGTCGATCCAGGAGATCTTGGCGCCGGTATAGGTCTCCCACGGCTTCAGGAAGCCGCGAAACAGCAGGTTGTGCAGGTTCTGATTGTTGAGGCCCATGAAGCTGAGCTCGACGCCCTTGAACTCGCCCGCCGTGACATTGGCCTTGGTGGCGCCGAGGCACAGCTCGCCCACCTTCTGCCAATCCGCGTCCGTCGGCGATCCCTTGTCAACGCCGGGGATCCCCAGGATCTGCTTACGCAGGTCGGTCTGCGCCATCGCCGGTTGGGCGAAGGGAGCCAGTGCGGCAGTTGCAGCGCCGAGGGCGGCGACACTACCCGCGTCTTCGAGAAAGCGACGCCGGCTCACCGGCCGCGCGCGATGCGCGTTCTTGCGATTCGATGCCATTGGAACCCCTCCCGTTTCAGAGACGTTTCCTTCGGATCGTTTTTAGGTCGTGTTGGTCGTGCCGCGCCGCTCAAGTCAGCGGCGCGAAACCAAGAGCAGCAACGGCTTTGTTACGAGTATGGAGCCATCCACGCGGGTGTCAACCAGCCGCCTCGCGGCGTGCGCCTCGGCGGCGCCGACCAGCAGCCGTTTCCGCGGAGAAGCCCGCGATCGTCAGGCGACCGACGGCCTGATGTTCTGGTTCACCCGGAACAGATTGGTCGGATCGTACTTGTTCTTCACCAGGGCGAGGCGCGGGTAGTTGTCGCCATAGGTCGCCTGGAGCCTGGCATCGCCCTCGTCATCCATCAT
>DASZJU010000626.1:0-8060 GCA_035947815.1 Reyranella sp. | reverse complement strand
CGCCGCCGAGACCATAGGCACGTGCCATCAGCTCGATCGGATGGAAGGCCTCGGCCGGCGCGGCCGCCTCGCCGTCGAGCGCCTCCATGCCTTGCAGGATGTGCGTCGCGGCGAGCGGGCATTCCGAGGCGAGGAAGGCCTTGGCGTTCTTGACCGCCTGGCGCGCCACGGGCTTACCCACTTTTAGGGCCACGTCGAAGTTCTCTCTCATAGCGCCCCATGATCCCCCATGTCCCGAGCAGCGCTCGATGACCGCGATCTCGGAGTCCGGCAGAAACCGCAGCATCTCGGCCGCCTTGGCGCCCATGTTCTGCGCGCGGGCATGACAGGCAAGATGCACGCTGACGCCGCCTTCGATCGGCTCGAGGCCGGGCGCCAACCCGTCCTTTTTGGCGATATCGACGACATACTCCGAGACGTCGAAGGTCGCCTGCGACAGGCGCTCCACCGCGGGATCCTTGGGCAGGATGAGCGGCCATTCGAACTTGAGCATGAGGGCGCAGGACGGCGTGAGCGCGATCACGTCGTAGCCCTCGTCGACCCATGGCAGCAGCGCCGCCGTCACCTGTCGCGCGGCGGCCGCCACTGCTTCGATATCGCCCAGCTCGAGCTTGGGCATGCCGCAGCAGGCGGGATGAACCACCTCGGTCTCGACGCCGTTGCGGGCCAGCACCGCGCGCGCGGCCGCGCCGATATCGGTGTTGTTGAAGTTCACGAAGCAGGTGGCGTAGAGCACGGCCTTGCGCTTGCCGAAGGCGGGCGCGGCTTCGTTGATCTGCGCGCCCTCCCGCGCGGCCCGGATTTCGAAAGTCTCGCCGTCGTAGCGCGGCAGACGGGCGCCATGGTGGATGCCGGCAAACCGCTCGATGGCGGGGCGCGTCAACGTGTTGGTTTCGTCGGTCGCCCAGTTGGCGAGGCCGGCGGCGAACGTGCCCAGTCGGCCGGTGCGGTCGGTATCGGCGAGCTCACTGTCGACGAAGCCGATGCCGTTCTTGCGCGCCTGCACCGCGCGATGGCGCAGCATGAGATGCGGGAAATCGACCGCCCATTCGTGCGGCGGCACATAGGGGCACTTGGTCATAAAGCACATGTCGCACAGCGTGCAGGCCTCTTCGACCTGGGCGTAGTCCTCCTTCTTCACGCCGTCGACTTCGCCGGTCGGGCCGTTGTCGATCAGGTCGAACAGCCGCGGAAAGGAATCGCACAGGTTGAAGCAGCGCCGGCAGCCATGGCAGATGTGAAAAATCCGCTCCATCTCCGCTTCGAGCGCCTTTTCGTCCCAGAACCACGGGTTCTGCCAATCCAGGACGTGGCGGACGGGGGCTTCCAGGCTGCCTTCGCGCATGTCGGTGCCGTTTCGTTGAGGCCGGGTCGGACGAAAAAGGGGACCCAAGCGGGTCCCCTTCGCAAAGCCTGAAAGGCTCAGGCCATTGTGTCGAGCGCCTTCTGGAAGCGGCCGGCGTGGCTCTTTTCCGCCTTGGCCAGCGTCTCGAACCAGTCGGCGACTTCGGCAAAACCTTCCTCGCGCGCTGTGCGGGCCATGCCCGGATACATGTCGGTATATTCGTGCGTCTCGCCCGCGATCGCGGCCTTGAGGTTGGAGCCCGTCGGGCCGATCGGCAGACCGGTCGCCGGGTCGCCGCTCACTTCGAGGAATTCGAGATGGCCGTGCGCGTGGCCGGTCTCGCCCTCGGCGGTCGAGCGAAATACGGCGGCGACGTCGTTGTAGCCTTCGACGTCGGCCTTTTGCGCGAAATAGAGATACCGGCGGTTGGCCTGGCTCTCGCCCGCGAACGCTGCCTTCAGATTGTCCTCGGTCTTGGATCCCTTGAGGTCTGCCATGAGTCTTCATCCCTTCATGCTGCGCGATCGGCCCCTCGACCGATCTGGCAAAAAGATATTGGGTAGCCCTCGCGGTCGCGTCAAGTTGTTTAGAACAGTTCTAAAAACTGCAAACGATTCGCAGCAAACGGCGCTAGCGGCGCACCCGTACGATCACATCGACGCGGGACAGCCGCGTGCCCTTGGGCGGAGCGGGCAGCCCGGCGATGGTCACCTTGTCGGACGGGAAGTCGTGCAATTCGCCGTCCGGTTCGACAAAGAAATGATGGTGGTGGCCGGTGTTGGTGTCGAAATAGGACCGGCCGGGCGCGACCACGACTTCACGCAGCAGGCCGGCATCGCGGAACTGGTTGAGGGCGTTGTAGACCGTGGCCAGCGAAACCGGCAGGCGCGTCCCGCGGACTTCGGCATGCAGACCTTCCGCCGTGACATGGCGATGCTCGCCTTCGAACAGCAGGCGCGCCAACGCCACCCGCTGGCGGGTCGGACGCAAGCCGGCCGCACGCAGGCGGGTGGTGAAATCGGGGCTGGTTCCGGGCATCGCAGGGTCCATATGTAAGGAGTAGGAAGGCTCGTGAAAAGGCCCTGTCGGCCCGATTCGCCGGTTTGCGCTGGGCGTCGGGCATCCCTATTCTGCCGCCGAATCCAGTTTCGGATGGCCCGCGGGACGGTGAAAGGTGAGCGAGCAGAAGCACAGTTATACCTTCGAGGACCTGATCGAATGCGCCAAAGGGCGCCTGTTCGGGCCGGGGAACGCGCAGCTGCCGTTACCGCCCATGCTGATGTTCGATCGCATCGTCAAGATCGACGACAAGGGCGGCCGCTACGGCAAGGGCGAGGTCGTGGCCGAACTCGACGTGAAGCCCGACCTCTGGTTCTTCGCCTGCCATTTCAAGGGCGATCCCGTGATGCCGGGCTGCCTGCCGCTCGACGCGCTGTGGCAGCTTCTGGGCTTCTTCCTGGGCTGGATGAAGGCGCCGGGCCGCGGCCGGGCGCTGGGCGTCGGCGAGGTCAAGTTCACCGGCATGGTGGTGCCAACGGTGCGCAAGCTCACCTACCATGTCCACCTCAAGCGCGTAATGCTGCGCAAGCTCGTGCTGGGCATCGCCGATGGCGTCGTCCATGCCGACGGCCAGCAGATCTACGAAGTCAGCGGCTTGAGGGTCGGGCTGGTCCAGGATGCGGCCGTCGCCGCGGCGGCCGGCTGACATGAAGCGCGTCGTCGTCACCGGCCTGGGCGTCGTCTCCTCGATCGGCAACAATGCCGTGGAGGTGACGCGGTCGCTGCGCGACGGCAAGTCCGGCATCGAGTTCGTCCCCCAGTACCGCGACCTCGGTTTCCGCAGCCAGGTCGCGGGCACGCTCAAGATGAACGTCGACGAGCTGGTCGACCGCCGGCTGCGCCGTTTCATGGGCGATGGCGCGGCCTTTGCCTACCTCGCCATGAAGGAGGCGATCGCCGACGCGGGCCTCAGCGATGCCGAGATCTCGAACGAGCGGACCGGCGTGGTCGCGGGCTCCGGCGGGCCGACCACCGGCGCGATCGTGCAGGCGGCCCTGATCACCAAGGAGAAGGGGCCCAAAAGGGTTGGGCCGTTCATGGTGCCGAAGGCCATGTCGAGCACGGTCTCGGCCAACCTCGCCACCGCCTACAAGATCAAGGGGCTCAGCTATTCGATCAGCTCGGCCTGCTCGACCTCGGCCCACTGCATCGGCAACGCCGTCGAATGCATCCAGCTCGGCAAGACCGACCGCATGTTCGCGGGGGGCGGCGAGGAGCTCGACTGGACCCTATCGGTGCTGTTCGACGCCATGGGCGCCATGTCGTCCAAGTACAACGAGACGCCTGAGCGGGCGAGCCGCGCCTACGACAAGGATCGCGACGGCTTCGTGATCTCCGGCGGTGGCGGCATTTTGGTGCTCGAGGACCTCGAAGTCGCCAAGGCGCGTGGCGCCAAGATCTACGCCGAGATCATCGGCTACGGCGCCACCTCCGACGGCGCCGACATGGTGGCGCCGTCCGGCGAGGGTGCAGTGCGCTGCATGAAGCTCGCCATGGACGGCTTCCCGGGCGCGGCGCGGCGCAATGCGCCCGTCGATTACATCAACACCCACGGCACCTCCACGCCGGTGGGCGACATCACCGAGCTCGACGCCATCCGCGCGGCCTTCGGCAACAACAAGCTGCCTTCCGTCAGCTCGACCAAGTCCCTGACCGGCCATAGCCAGGGCGCTACCGGCGCCCACGAGGCGGTCTACTCTCTGCTGATGCTGAAAGAGGATTTCGTCGCGGCCTCGGCCAATGTCGAGAATCTCGATCCCGGCGTCGGCGACTATCCGATCGCGCGCCAGCGCATCGACAATGCCGGCCTGGAAACCGTGATGTCGAACAGCTTCGGTTTCGGCGGCACCAACGCCTGCCTGGTGTTCTCGCGCTACAACCACTGAGGGGGAACATGCCCGACGATCGTCCCCTCTCCGTCGCCCCCGACGCGTCCGGCGGCGGTCCGGCAACGACCGCGCCGGCCGGCCACACGCCTTCCAAGGCCATGAGCCTGCCGGAAGTGCCCAAGGTGATGGCCGGCAAGCGCGGGTTGATCATGGGCGTGGCCAATGAGCGCTCGATCGCCTGGGGCATCGCCCAGGCCCTGCACGCCGCGGGCGCCGAGATGGCCTTCACCTATCAAGGGGCGGCGTTCGGCAAGCGCGTGCTGCCGATGGTCGAGAAGCTCGGATCCAGCATCGTCGAGGAAGCCGACGTCGAGAACGAGGAAAGCCTCGATCGCCTGTTCGCCCGCCTGAAGCAGGACTGGGGTCGGCTCGATTTCGTGGTTCATGCCATCGCCTTCTCTGACAAGGAGGAGCTCAAGGGCCGCTACGTCGACACGACCAAAGCCAACTTCCAGCGCAGCCTCACCATCTCCTGCTATTCGTTCACCGAGATCGCCCGCCGCGCGCTGCCGCTGATGACCGAAGGCGGCAGCCTGATCACGCTGACCTACGAGGGCGCCGTGCGCGTGATGCCGTCGTACAACGTCATGGGCGTGGCCAAGGCCGCTCTCGAAGCGAGCGTGCGTTATCTGGCGGCCGACCTCGGCCCGCAGGGCGTGCGGGTCAACGCCCTTTCGCCGGGGCCGATGCGCACCCTGGCCGGGGCGGTGATCGGCAGCGCCCGCTACGTCTACCGCGTGTCGCGCGAGGCCTCGCCGCTGCGCCGCAATATCGAGCTCACCGACGTGGGCGGCGCGGCGCTCTATTTGCTGTCCGATCTCAGCGCGGGCGTCACCGGCACCGTGCACTATGTCGATGCCGGCTATCACGCCATCGGCATGCCGCCGGCCGGCGCCAACGGCCAAAACGGCGAGTAATTTCCGACTTCAGGCGACGACGATATCCATTGTCGTCGCGAGCGCACCGGCTTCGAGGCCGGGCGCGAGGGCCAGGCGCATCTCGACGCGCTCGCGCTGGCGCGGATCACGGACGGCCCCGCGAAAAACGCCGTCGCGCTCATTGCCAGGCTCGCCGGCGATATAGAACTGGCTGGTCAGCAGGCCGCCCGATGCCGTCGCGACCTTGAAGTGGATGTGCGGCGCGCGGCCGGGATAGGCGACCGGCTTCAGTGTGCGGAAGCTGTAGTTGCCGTCGGCCTTCACCAGCAGGCGGCCGTAGCCCTGGAAAGCCGAATCGCGCCGCTCACGACCAGGCTGGCGTGGATGATCGTAGAGGCCCTGCGCATCGCACTGCCAGATCTCGACCAGCGCGCCCTCGACCGGCCGGCCATTGAGATCGAGCACGCGGCCCTCGAGATGGAGCACCGTTCCCATCGCCTGAGCCGCCTGGCCGCGCACCTGGACCAGATCGTTGTCCATGTCGGCCGGGAAGGACGTCGGATAGAACGGCCCTTCGGTCTGCTGCGGCGTGGCGACCAGCCCTGCGGCAAGACTCGACCGGAGCGGCAGCAGGCTTGCGCCGGTGGCGACGATCAGGGCTCGGCGGGATGGGTTCATGCCGGCCAAGTCTACCAACAAAAACGGCGGCCTGATGGCCGCCGTTCTCGTTACCGTTCGGTGACCTACTCGGCTGCCGGCGCGTCAGCGGCCGCTTCGCGCGGCTGCTGCGAGATATCCTCGCCGGTCTGCTGGTCGACCGCCTTCATGCTGAGCCGCACCTTGCCGCGATCGTCGACGCCCAGGACCTTGACCTTCACCTGGTCGCCTTCCTTGACCACGTCGCCCACTTTGGCGACGCGGCGCGGCGCCAGTTCCGAGATATGCACCAAACCATCGCGTGCGCCTAAAAAGTTCACGAAGGCGCCGAACTCGACGGTCTTCACGACCTTGCCGGTATAGATCACGCCGACTTCCGGCTCGGCGACGATGCCCTTGATCCAGTCGATGGCGGCCTGACCCGCTTTGGCGTCGACCGCCGCGACCTTGATCGTACCGTCATCCTCGATGTCGATCTTGGTGCCGGTGGTCTCGGTGATCTCGCGGATCACCTTGCCGCCGGTGCCGATGACTTCGCGGATCTTATCCTTCGGGATCGTGAACTGGGTGATGCGCGGCGCGTTCTGGCTGACCGATTCGCGCGCCCCGCCCAGACCCTTGGCCATCTCGCCCAGGATGTGCAGGCGGCCATCCTTGGCCTGCCCGAGTGCCACCTTCATGATCTCCTCGGTGATCGAGGTGATCTTGATGTCCATCTGCAGCGAGGTGATGCCCTTCTCGGTGCCGGCGACCTTGAAGTCCATGTCGCCCAGGTGATCCTCATCGCCCAGGATGTCGGACAGCACCGCGAAGCGGTCGCCTTCCTTGATCAGGCCCATGGCGATGCCGGCCACCGGCCGGTCCATCGGCACGCCGGAATCCATCAGCGCCAGCGAGCCGCCGCACACCGAGGCCATCGACGACGAGCCGTTGCTCTCGGTGATCTCCGACACGATGCGGATCGTGTAGGGGAATTTCTCCTTGCTGGGCAGCATCGGCCGCAGCGCGCGCCAGGCAAGCTTGCCGTGGCCGATCTCGCGGCGGCCCGGCGAGCCCATGCGCCGCACTTCACCCACCGAGTAGGGAGGGAAGTTGTAGTGCAGCATGAAGTGCTCACGGTACTCGCCCTCGAGCGCATCGATGATCTGTTCGTCCTGCCCGGTACCGAGCGTGGCCACGACCAGGGCCTGCGTCTCGCCGCGGGTGAACAGCGACGAGCCGTGGGCGCGCGGCAGCACACCGACCTCGGCCACGATCGGACGAACCGTCTTGGTGTCGCGGCCGTCGATGCGCTTGCCGGTGTCGAGGATGGCGTTGCGCACGACGTCGGCTTCGAGGTTGCCGAACTGCTCGCCGAAGGCGGCGAGCGCCTCCTCGTTGCCCTCGAACAGCTTTTTGGCTTCGGCTTTCACCTCGCCGACCTTGGTCTGGCGGGCAAGCTTCTGGGTCTCGGCATAGGCCTCGACCAGTTTACCGCGCATGTCGGACTTGAGCCTGGCCGCCACGGTCTTGGACGCCTCCGACGGATCGGTGAGCGGCAGCGGGTCCTTGGCGCAATGCTCGGCGAGCTGGATGATGGCGTCGATCACCGGCTGGAAGGAACGATGGCCCTCCATCACGGCATTCAGCATGACGTCCTCGGGCAGTTCCTTGGCCTCGGACTCGACCATCAGCACGCCTTCCTTGGTGCCGGCGACGACGATGTCGAGCGTGCTCTGCTCGATCTGGTCGAGGGTCGGATTGACGACGAACTTGCCGTCGAGGTAGCCGACGCGGGCACCGGCGATCGGGCCCATGAACGGCACGCCGCTGATCGTGAGCGCCGCTGACGTCGCGATCATCGCCACGATATCCGGATCATTCTCCAGGTCGTGCGCCAGCGTCGTCGCCACGACCAGAGTCTCGTTGCGATAGCTTTCGTGAAACAGCGGACGGATCGGACGGTCGATCAGGCGCGAGGTCAAAACCTCCTTCTCGGAGGGCCGGCCTTCACGCTTGAAGAAACCGCCCGGGATCTTGCCGGCGGCGAACGCCTTCTCCTGGTAGTTCACGGTGAGCGGGAAGAAATCGAGGCCGGGCTTCGGCTTCTTTTCGAACACGACGGCGGCCAGCACCGTGGTGCCGCCGTAGGTCGCCAGCACCGCGCCATCGGCCTGGCGCGCGATCTTGCCGGTCTCGAGCACGAGCTTGCGGCCGGCCCATTCCACTTCCTTGCGGAACACTTGAAACATA
>DASZJU010000625.1:0-5921 GCA_035947815.1 Reyranella sp. | reverse complement strand
CTGCTGTCGGTGCCCGGCCTCGAGGCGCGATGGGCCCAGGAGCTGACGCCGGAGAGCCGCAAGGAGAGGATGCTCGACGCCCTGGTGCGGCTGTTCGAAGACCTCACGCGGCGCCGGCCGGTGCTGGCGATGTTCGAGGATCTTCACTGGATGGATCCCAGCTCGGGCGAGCTGCTCGACCGTGTCATCGCGCGCCTCGACCATATGCCGGGGCTGCTGATCGCGACGTCCCGACCCGAATTCCAGCCCAACTGGACGGACCGGCCGCGCGTCTCGACATTGGTCCTGCCGCGGCTCGGACGACGCGATGCCGAGGCCTTGGTGCGCGCGCTCGCCGGCGCCGCCCCGCTGGTGCCCGACACGCTGGACGAGATCCTCGAGCGTACCGACGGTGTGCCGCTCTTCCTCGAAGAAGTGACCAAGGCCGTGCTCGAGGCCGGCGGCACGACGCCGCCGGGCGCTGCCGCGGTCCCGAGCGGCGCATCAGGCGGCGCCAGGCTCGCCGTGCCCGTCAGCCTGCAGGCGTCGCTGATGGCGCGGCTCGACCGGTTGGGGCCGGCGGCGCGCGAGGTGGCGCAGACCGCGAGCGCAATCGGCCGCGACTTTTCCTATACCCTGGTCGCCGCCGCAGCGCCCGGCGGCGAGGCCGAGACGCGGGCCTATCTCGACCAACTCGTCGCCGCCGGCCTGGTGTTTCAGATCGGCACCCCACCGGCCGCCTCCTACCAGTTCAAGCACGCCCTGGTGCAGGACACGGCTTACTCGACGCTGCTGCGCGGCCCGCGCCAGGCGCTGCACGAACGCCTTGCTGCGGCGCTCGAAAAGCGGCTGCGCGAAACCGGCGACGGCGAGCCGGAAATCCTGGCTCATCATTTCGCCGAGGCGGGCCAACCCGAGCGCGCGGCGTCCTACTGGCTCGATGCCGGGCGGCGCGAGGCGGGACGATCGGCCAACATCGAGGCCATCGCCCATCTCCAGCGCGGGATAGACGCGTTGGTCCCTGTCGCGGAAACACCCAGCCGGCTGGAGCTCGAGCTGGCGCTGCAGCTGGCGCTCGGGCCGTCACTGATGGCCAACGAGGGCTTCTCGAGCGCGCACGGCGAAGCCGCTTACCTCCGCGCCCAGGCATTGGCCGAGCGCTTGGGCGACGATCGCGCCCTGTTCGCGGCGGCCTGGGGTCGCTGGATGACGACGGCCCAGGGGCCGCTCAACGACAAGTCGGTGACCGACATCGTCAAAGAGCTGTTCCGCGCAGCCGAGCAGATCAACGATCCCGGGTTGCGCCTGCAGGCGCACCATGCCGCCTGGGTGACGACGCTGTGGCTCGGCGACCCCGCCGCCACCCACGAACACGTGAGCAAGGGCCTGGCGCTTTACGATCGCGAGAAACATGGCCGGCACGCCGTGATCTATGGCGGCCACGACCCGGCAGCGTGCGGCTGCGGGCATGACGCCATCGCGCTCTGGATCATGGGCTATCCCGACCGGGCGGTGGCGAGCCTGCACCGCGGCATCGCCTTCGCCAACGATCTCGGCCACGCACCGAGCGTCGCCCATGCACTGTGGCTGGCGAGCTTCGTGCACATGATGCGACGCGACGCGCCGGCGGCGCTCGAAACCGCCGAGCGGCTGGTGACGCTGGGCAGCGAGCATGAGCTCGCGGTCTACCGGGTGGCAGGCCGCGTGCTGCGCGGCTGGGCGCGCGCCCTGCTCGGCGCGCCGGAGGAAGGCCTGGCCGAGATGCGCGCGGCGACGGACGTCTACCGGTCGCTGGCCGGCGTGATGACGGGTCCTTTCCTGGTGGCGCTGGCCGACCAGGAACGGCGCGCCGGACATTTCGACCGGGCTGAGGCGACCCTGGTCCAGGCCCGGGCGGTCATCACGCATCGCGGCGAGCAGCTGTGGGTCGGCGGCTTGCTGCGGTCGAGCGGCGACCTCGCAGCGAGCAGGCCCGCGCCCGACCTCGCGGAGACGGAGCGGCTCTACGAGGAAGCGCGAGCGATCGCCTGCCGATTGGGGGGCAAGTCGGTCGAGCTGCGGGCGGCGAGAGGCTTGGCGCGGCTGTGGCTGCGACAGGGCAAGCTCCGCGAGGCGCGCGATCTTCTGGCGCCGGTTTTCGGCTGGTTTACCGAAGGCTTCGACACGCCCGACTTGAAGGAAACCAAGGCGTTGCTGGAGGAGATCAATCGAAGAGCGGCGTCTGCGCCAACGACGATCGATCCCCGGGATATCACACGAGATCGCGCGGGATAGAGCGGTCCCATTCGCGGTGACAGACTTCGCTGGCGCCTTCCCAGGCGCGCAGCGATGCCCGCAGCAGGAAGGCGTCGCGCGTGCAGGACAGCCGCATCCGGGTCTCGATGCGAACTTGCCAGGCGTCGCGCTGGATCGTCTCGGTGCGCTGCATCTCGGCCGTGGCGCTCAGCGGATCATCGTCCGTGATGTCGAACGCGAACTTGCCCTCGGTGGCCAATTCGAGGCCGAGGCGGTCGATGCGCACGAGGCCCGGACGGATCACCGTGGGCCGCTCAGGCGTTGCCGTCTCCGGACCGGGCAGCGGCGGCAATGCGGCGTCCGCGGCCTGGGTTGGGCGTACTGGCAGATCGAGCGTGCCGCCGAAGATCGAGAGCGTCGCTGTCTCGGGCGCCGGCCAGATCATCGGCCAATAAGCGGTGGAGAGTGCCAGCCTGATCCGGTGGCCGGCCGGAAACACCACGCCGGCATCGTTGAGCTGAAGACGGATCTGGTAGCGCTGTCCTGGCACCAGCGGCTCGGGCTTTTCGTGGCCGTCGCGATGCGTGAGGTTCTGGACGCCAAAGCTCACGCGCAGCGACTCGGCCGACGGATGCACATCGCACAGCCGGGCCGCAAGGTTAGCGATCGGCCTGTCGGACGCGACCTCAAGGGTGAGGACCGCCGCCCCCAGGATCTCGATCGCCTCGTCGAGCGGCGGCGTCTCGAACACCAGCGAGTGCGCATCGTCGGCGCGCTGATCGCCGGCCTGATCGGCGCCGCGCCCGAACGGACACCAGCTCCCGGAATCCTTGCCGACCGTTTGCGACGAGCACACCGCGCGCGCCGCCAGAGGCGCGCGCTCGGCGCGCAGCCCGTCATCGGTCAGGAACAGGCGATGGGATTTCCTCCCGGGCGGTGGCCAGGACGGCTCGGCCACCCAGCGTCCCGGCAATGTCTCGTGATAGGGTGCGGGCGTCACGCTGTCGGTCATCCAGGCGCGCACCATCGGTTCGTCCATGACGCCGGTCTTTTCACCCTTCAGCCAGTGATCCCACCAGCGCAGCATGTCCTGCAGGAAGCCGACCTGCGGGCCGGGCAGCGCGAAATGCGGATAGGCATGAGCCCACGGTCCGATCAGACCCTTGCGCGGGACCGTGAGCCGTTCGAGGAGGCGCGGAATGGCGTTGGTGTAGCCGTCGGTCCAGCCGCCGACCGCGTACACCGGACACTGAATCGCCGCGTAGTCCTCGCACACCGAGCCGTGCCGCCAATAGGCGTCGCGGCGCTGGTGCCGGGTCCAGATTTCCAGGAACAGCGGCACGTTCGCCAGACGCTCCAGCCACATCGCCCGCCAGCGATCACCGACCAGCGCGGGATCGGGCGGGTGGCACATCGCGCCGAAGAAGAACGACGCCCAGCCGAAACCCGCGTTCAGCTTGGCGCCGCCCATGTAGTGCACGTCGTCGGCGTAGCGATCGTCGGTCGAGCAGATCGCGACGATGGCCTTGAGCGCCGGCGGCCGGCGCGCCGCGACCTGCAGCCCGTTGAAGCCGCCCCACGAGATCCCCATCATGCCGACCGCGCCGCTGCACCACGGCTGGTTGGCCAGCCAGGCGATGATCTCGATGGCGTCGTCCTGCTCCTGTTGGGCGTACTCGTCGGACAACAGGCCGTCGGATTCGCCGCTGCCGCGGATATCGACCCGCACGCCGGCATAGCCGTGACCGGCCAGCCACGGATAGGTGAGCGCATCGCGCTCATAGGTGCCGTCGCGCTTGCGGTAGGGCAGATATTCCAGGATCGCGGGTACCGGATTCTGCTCGGCGTCCTCGGGCAGCCAGATGCGGGCGGCGAGCGTCGTGCCGTCCTTCAAGGGGATCGTCGTGTGCTCGATGATGCGGACGGCGCGGGGAAAGGTCGTGACGATCAAGACGGCTTCACCCCTCGAGTCCAACGAGCTTCAGGCTGAGTGCGCGCAGCCGGCGCCGCGCTTCGGCGTCATAGGCCTGCGGGTCGGCGCGCGATTCGCGCAGCACATTGAAGTAGAGCCCGCTCTTGCCGTCGAGGGCGGGCGAGACCGCGAGCTGGAGGATCGCTGCCGCGCCGTCCTCGACCGTGCTGATCGGCGTGGTGCCCGACTGACGGACCATGGTCGTGTTCATGTAGGTCGAGGGATGCAGCGTATTGGCGATCACGCCCGATCCTTCGAGCTCCTGGGCGAGATCGACGGTGAACAGGATCTGCGCCAGCTTGCTCTGGCGATAGGCGCCACCGCCGCTGTAACCGCGGGTCAGCATGACGTCGGAGAAGTCGATCGCCTGTTGGCCGGCCGAGGCGACATTGACGATGCGCGCCGGCGCGCTTGCCTTGAGAAGCGATAGCAGCCGATGGGTCAGCAGGAAGCCCGCGAGATAGTTCACGGCGAAGCGCAGCTCGTGACCGTCGGCGCTGGTCTGCCGGCCGGGCGCACTGCCGACGCTGCCGATGCCGGCATTGTTGATCAGGAGGTCGAGCCGGTCGGTCTGCTTCTTGACCTCGTCGGCCAGGCGGCGCACCTCGGCCAGCGATGCCAGATCGGCGGCCAGGAAGGTGGCGCTGCCGCCCGCCTGTTCGATCTCGCGCACCAGCGCTTCACCGCGCGGGCGATCGCGGCCATGGACCAGCACGCGCCAGCCCTGCTTCGCAAGCTCGCGCGCCACCACGCGGCCGACGCCGTCGGTCGCGCCGGTGATGAGAGCCGTCCGTCCCTTGCCATCAGCCATATCGGTCTCCCGGGGAAAAGCGCCTGATGTCGATGCCTGATGATCGCCCGCCGCTCAAGAGGAGGGACGACGGAAAAATTGCCTCCGGCCGGAATCCTTTCGACCGTACCGATCGTCTAGAGAGAATGAATGCTATGTTGCAATCACTAAACCGATCGGTTAAGTATTATCCCAACCCTGTGAGGAACCCCCATGAAACTCTATTACGGTTGGGTCGTGGTCGCGGCCGGTGCGCTGATGGGATGCGTCGCCATCGGCACAGTGTTTTCGCTGGCGGTCTTCCTGGCGCCGATGTCGGAGGCGACGGGCTGGTCGCGCACCGGCATATCGAGCGCCATGACGATCGTGTTCGTGACGATGGGCTTCGCCTCTTTCGGCTGGGGCGCGCTCACCGACCGCTTCGGACCGCGCATCGTCGTGCTCGCCGGCGGGCTCCTGCTGGGGCTCGGATTGACGCTAGCGAGCCATGCCACCAGCCTAATCGAATTCCAGCTCATCTACGGCATCGTGGTCGGCGGCGCCGCCGGCGCCGTCTTCGCGCCGACCATGGCCACGGTGACCGGCTGGTTCGAGAAGAACCGCAGCCTCGCCGTCTCGCTGGTCTCGGCCGGCATGGGCATGGCGCCGATGACCGTCTCGCCTTTCGCAGGCTGGCTGATCACGACCTATGACTGGCGCACCGCCCAGCTCGTGATTGCCATCGTGGCCTGGGTGGTCCTGGTGCCGACGTCGCTGCTGGTGCGCCGGGCGCCGGCGGTGCCGGCCGGCGATGGCGCGGTAGGACCGCTGCCCGGCGCCGCCGATCCCGGCATGACGGCCGGCCAGGCATTGCGCTCACCGCAATTCATCGTGCTGGCGGCGACCTACTTCTGCTGCTGCGCCACGCATTCCGGGCCGATCTTCCATACGGTGAGCTATGCCATC
>DASZJU010000624.1:0-19701 GCA_035947815.1 Reyranella sp. | reverse complement strand
CGGTAGTGGCCGGGCGGCGGGCGGAGCTGACAGGCGAGCCGCACATTGGCGGGCGCGCCAACCCGCGTCAGCACTTTCAGTTCTTCCGGCGAGGCCAGCGGCAACCGGGCGCGATCCTCGCCGCCGATGCGGACCCGGCAGGTCGAGCAGCGGCCGCGCCCGCCGCACACCGACGCATGAGGGATGCCCGCGAGGCGGCTCATTTCCAGGATCGTGAGCCCGGCGGGCTGGCTCGTGCTACGGCGCTCGCCGTAATCGAGACGCACGACGCCGGCGCGCCGTTCCCAGAAGTCGCGCAGCGGCCGCGCGCCCAGAACGCCAACCAGCAGGGCGAGCGCCCCGATCTGGAGGTTGCGCGAAATGGCGTAGAGGTTGGCGATATCGGCCGGTGGCGGCGCATGCTCGTGGACAAACAGGTTTTCGAGGAAGCCCGGCTGCTGGGCAAGATCGGCGACGTCGCGCAAGGCGATCGCCGCACCGACGATGCCGGCGACGGGGACGAGCAGTGCGACGGCATAGAGCGCCGGCAGCCAGGCGGGGTACCAGGATCTCAGGCGCCACGCGAAATGCAGGCCGATGCAGGCATGCAGCCAGACGACCAGGGGCAGCAGGAACTGGCGGGCGATGGATATCCAGTCGCTGACCACCAGCGATCCCAGGACCCAGGGATAGCCCGCCTCGACGCCGTAGAGTTCGTGGGCCAGGCGTGTGCCGACGACGTGGATCGCGCCCAAGGGAATGATCAGCGCGCCCAACACCAATTGCGTCCACTCCCAGTGCGAGAGTCTGAGCGCGCGGCGGCGATAGAGCGACCACAAGGCCAGGAAGAAGTGGGTGAACAGGGCGCCGTAGAGAACGGTCTGGCCCACCGGGTTATGCCAGATGAAGACGAACCCCGTCCGGCCGACTTCGAGCACGCGCAGCGAGATCAGGCCGAGCGCATGATTGAGCAGATGCGTGACGACATAGAAGAAGAGGATGTAGGCCGACCAGAGGCGAACCCGTCCGACCATGACGCTATCTCAGAAGCGGCAACACCGCTTCGGGCGGCCGGCCGATGGCGGCGCGCTTGCCTGCTACTACGATAGGCCGTTGCAACAGGACCGGATGCGCGGCGATCACCTTGGCGATCTCCGCTTTGCCGAGATCGGCCTTCTTCTTGCCGAGCGTCTTGAACTCCGGTTCGCCATCTCGAATCAGATCCTTCGCATCGCCGCCTAAAAGGTCGATCAGCTTTTCGACCTCGGCCTTGCTCGGCGGCTGCTTGAGATACTCGCGGATCGCGGGTTCTATTCCCTTGCGGCGCAGGAGCTCGAGGGTCTGCCGCGACTTGCTGCAGCGCGGGTTGTGCCAGATCGTGATGCTCATGCTCGAACCATGGCTTTGCCGTCACGGCTCGTCCAGTGCATCGGGGCTGGGCGCATCGATCACCTTTTTGGCAACGTCGTAGGCGAAGCCGGCGCGGGCCATCGCCGCCAGGTCGCGCGCCCGGTTGTCCTTGCGATCCTTGGGCAGCCGGTAAGGGCCGAGCCGCCGCCGTCGCGCCAGCGCCGCCGCGGCCCGCCGCTCGCGCTGGCCGGGATCGGTATCGAGTTCGACGTCCAGGGCCACCATCGCCTGGTCGAGCGTGTCGCCGTCGACGCCGGCGATTTGCAGCTTGCGACGGGTGAGCCTGGTCGACGTGCCGCGTCGGTGCAAAGCGCGCGCCTTGGTCTGGGCGAAGGCCTTGTCGTCGATCACGCCGGCGGCCACGAACTTGGCGACCACGGCCTCGATCGCCTGCTTGACGTTGTCCATCACCGGCGCCTCCAGCATCTCGGCTTTTCGCACGCGGCGGTTCAGCACGCGGCGCAGGCCTTCGGCCGTGCTGGGGTAGCGCTCGAGATAGAACGCAGCGGCGTTCTGCAGGTACTTGGCGGTGATCGGTCGCGCCGCGCGCTTCACGGACGCCCTCTTTACGGCCGATAGCCGAAGCTGCGCGGGCCGGGCTTGCGCATCGGTGCAGCAAGGTTGGCGAACTCGCAGAGCAGCGGCCGCGTGTCGCGCGGATCGATGATTTCCTCGACACCGAAACGCTCGGCGGTGCGGAACGGCGAGCGCACCTTGTTGAGCCGCGCCTCGATGGCGGCAAGGTGGGCGGCCGGATCGGGTGACGCGGCGAGCTCGGCCTTGTAGGCGGCCTCGATGCCGCCCTCGAGCGGCAGCGAGCCCCAGTCGCCCGAGGGCCAGGCGTAACGGAAATTGTACTTCTGCCAGTTCTGGTGCGCCGCACCCGCCACGCCGAACGATTTCCGCATCAGGATCGAGCACCATGGCGCCTTCGATTGATAGATCGCCGCCAGGGCGCGCGCGCCGTGGCGGATGGTGCCGGCCTTCTCAGCCGTAACGCCGATCACGAAGCCCGGGATGTCGACGAAATGCACGACCGGCAAATGAAAGGTCTCGGCGAAGTCGACGAAGCGGATGACCTTGTGCGAGGCATCGGCCGTCCAGCCGCCGCCATAGACGAAGGGATCGCTCGCCAGCACCGCGACCGGCCAGCCGTCGAGCCGCGCCAGGCCGGTGACGACCGAGCGGCCCCATTGCTTGCCGATCTCGAAGAACGAGCCGCGATCGACGGAGGCTTCGACGATCGGCCGGATGCGATAGACCTTGCGGCGGTCGCGCGGGATGGCGTCGAGCAGGGAGGCGTCGCGGCGGCCGGCATCGTCGTTGCTGGGCGCCCGCTCGCCGAGCCCGTCGATCGAGGAGGGCAAGTAGGAGAGAAAGCGCCGGGTCCGCGCAAAGGCTTCGTCTTCGCTCTCGACCTCGTCGTCGACCGCACCGTTCTTGGCGTGGATCTCGGTGCCGCCCAGCTCTTCCTTGGTGACATTCTCGCCGAGCCGCGCCACCACCGGCGGGCCGGCCACGAACATCTGCGAGATGCCCTTCACCATCAGCGAATAGTGCGACGTCACCAGGCGTGCCGAGCCGAGGCCGGCGACCGAGCCCAGTCCCAGCGCCACCACCGGTACCTTGGCGAGATTGTCGACGACGTGCTCCCACGCCGGATTGCGCGGCACGTAGGTGAAGCCGCTTGTTTCGTAGGTCTTGACCGATCCGCCGCCGCCGGTGCCGTCGACCAGGCGCACCATGGGGATGCCGAGCTCGCCCGCCATCTGCTCCGACAGCATCTGCTTTTCCCAGATCGAGGCGTCGGCCGCGCCGCCGCGAACCGTGAAGTCGTCGCCGCCGACCGCCACCGTGCGGCCGTCGATGCGGCCGCGGCCCATCACGAAGTTGGACGCCATGAAGTCGGTGAGCTGGCCCTGCGCGTCATATTGCGCCTTGCCGGCGATGGCGCCGATCTCGTGGAACGAGCCCGGATCGAGCAGGCGCTCGATGCGCTCGCGCACCGTGAGCTTGCCGCCGTCATGCTGGCGCTTGATCTTGTCGGGCCCGCCCATGCGGCGCGCCATCTCCTCGCGTCGCCGCAGTTCGTCGATCTCGGGTTGCCAGCTCATCGGTCAGCCTTCCCCTCTTCACGCACGCAACGGGATTCCCACCATCTCTTGCAGTTCGTCGATCGCCGCGTCGGGGTCGCCGACTTTTATGGTGCGCATGCCCATGGCACGCGCCGGCTTGAGGTTGACGCCGAGATCGTCGAGATAGACGCAGCGCTCGGGCGGCACGCCCAAAAGTTCGCAGGCATGGCGATAGATGCGCGGGTCGGGCTTGCGCCAGCCGAGCTTGCTCGATTCCACGACATGCTCGAACAGCGTCATGATTTCGGCGACGGCTTTCGCCTTGTCGGCGCTGCGTGCCATGCCCGGACCTTCGCCGGATTTCATGTTGTTGGTGATGCAGGCGACGCGGAACGCCACCCTGCAGCGGCGCAGCGCCTCGACCATCTGCGGCCGAATGTCGCCGCTTAGTGACTGCAAAATTCTCCAGCCGTCCAGGCTATGGCCCTGCTGGCGCGCTTCCTCTTCGAACAGGGTGACGAAACCTTCGAGGGAGACCTCGCTTCGTTCCATCTTTGCCCAGGCATTGGCGTCCGGATTGCGCGCATTGAGGCTGCGGATGAAATCTTTGGGAAGCCCGGCCTCCGCCTCGTAGCGATTGAAGGCCTCGAAGGGGCTGCTGAGGATGACCCCGCCAAAGTCCCACAGCACGGCGAGGGGGTTTTTTGCATGGCTCGTATTCATGGTGGTGCGACGGTGTTTACCTTGTTCCTGCCCTAGTCGGCCCTTATTTGACGCCCTCCATAGGCGACGGGTCGGCTATTGGCCACCGTGCGCCGTTACACCGGATAGGAATACGCAAATGAGCGAAGCAGCGGTTCTGCCGCGCGGCAGCGCAGTGGCACACTCAAGTGAGGTACAAATGGTCGAAACGGGCCGTTCCGACGGACGCAATCGACGCGCAGCCGAGACGCGCCGCAAGATCATCGCCGCCGCCAAGGAGATGATCGCCGAGACCAGCACGGCGCCGACGGTGGTCGCGGTCGCCAAGCGGGCCGACGTCTCGGTACGGTCGGTTTTCCAGCATTTCGGCGACGTAGAGTCACTTTTCGTAACTGTCGTGGACAGCGTCCGCAGTGACCTGGTGGTGCCGCCGTTGACTTCCAGCAGCCGGCCCCTCTCCGATCGCATTGCCACGGTGGTCGACAACTTGGCGCAGGTCTTCGACAAGATCGTGCCGTTGCGCGTCGCCGCCGGGCAGTTCGTCAATCATCCGGCTCTTACCGAGCGCGGCCTTGCGTCGAAGAACGAACTGCGGCAGGCCACTTTTGAGGTGTTCGCCCCGGAGTTCGCCACGCTGGGCGAGCCGGCTCGCGAGGAACTGGCCGACGCCATCGGGGCCGCCTTGTCGCTGGAAGCCTGGATCGTGCTACGGCGTCGCGACGGGCTGAGCTTCGAGCGCGCCACCGCAGTCTGGCGCCGGACGCTGACGGCACTGTTCGCGTACGGCTTCGACGCCATCGCGGCCGGGTAGGTTTTTCAGGCGGTCGCCAATTGACTTGGCGTTTGCGATCAGTGACTTAAGAGCCCGCAAGAGACGGCTTTCTGACCAGGCACCATCGGCAAATGGCGACCAGCCAGCTTCATGAGGACTATTCGCGGCAAGAGCACGTCAAAGCCGGCAGTGATCGCGGTTTTGGCCTGGTCTTCGCCGGCTTCTTCGCCCTCGTCAGCGCGCTGTCGTGGTGGCGCGGCCATACCGGCTGGCATTGGACCCTGCCGCTGGCGGTCGTCTTCCTGGTCGTCGCCTTCACCTTCCCGAAGGTTCTGAACCCGCTCAACAGGCTGTGGCTGAAGTTCGGCCTGCTGCTCTACAAGGTCATGAACCCCATCGTGCTGGGGCTGCTGTTCTTCGTGACCATCATGCCGATCGGTCTCGTCATGCGCGCCATGGGCAAGGACTTCCTGCGCCTCAGGCTCGATCCGGCGGCCAAGAGCTACTGGATCGATCGCACGCCGCCAGGGCCGCCGCCGCAATCGATGCGTAACCAATTCTGACTCCGCCAATTCCGAATTCGAAAGGCACCGGCCAATGGGCTCCATCATCGTCGAACTCTGGGCCTTCATGCGCGAACGCAAGAAGTTCTGGCTGTTGCCGATCCTGATCATGATGGTGATCTTCGGCGGCCTGATCGTGCTGACCAAGGGCTCGGCCATCGCGCCGTTCATCTACACGCTGTTCTAAAGGGAGCGCTGCCGTTCCATGCGCGTACTCGGGATCTCGGCTTTCTACCATGACAGCGCGGCGGCGCTGATCGAGGACGGCCATCTCGTCGGCGCCGCGCAGGAGGAGCGCTTCACCCGCAAGAAGCACGATTCGGGCTTCCCGCAGAACGCCGTGCAGTACTGCCTGGACGCGGCCGGCATCAAGCTGGCCGACGTCGACTACGTCGCTTTCTACGACAAGCCGTTCCTGAAGTTCGAGCGTCTGCTCGAGACCTACCTCGCCTACGCGCCGCGCGGCTTCAACTCGTTCCGCATGGCCATGCCGTTGTGGCTGAAGGAGAAGCTGTTCCAGAAGACGCTGCTGCGCGACGAGATGAAGCGCTGGCAACCCGACTTCGATTGGCAGAAGCGCCTGCTGTTCGGCGAGCATCACCAGAGCCACGCCGCCTCGGCCTTCTTTCCCTCACCGTACGAACAGGCCGCCGTGCTGTGCATGGACGGCGTCGGCGAATGGGCGACCACGTCGCTGGGCTGGGGTCAGGGCAACAAGCTCGAGATGCTGAAGGAGCTGCACTTTCCCCATTCCCTGGGACTGCTCTATTCGGCCTTCACCTACTACACGGGCTTCAAGGTCAATTCCGGCGAGTACAAGGTCATGGGCCTGGCGCCCTATGGCGAGCCCAAGTTCAAGGACACGATCCTCGCCAACATCGTCGACCTCAAGGAGGACGGCACCTTCCGGCTCGACCAGACCTACTTCGACTATTGCACCGGGCTGCGCATGACGAACGAGAAGTTCGGCGCGCTGTTCGGCGGCAAGGCGCGCAAGCCCGAAGAGCTTTTGACCCAGCACCACATGGACCTGGCGGCCTCGGTGCAGGCCGTCACCGAGGAGATCGTGCTGCGCCTCGCGCGCTCGGTGAAGAAGGAGACCGGGGCGAAGAACATCTGCCTGGCCGGCGGTGTGGCGCTGAACTGCGTCGCCAACGGCAAGCTTTTACGCGAGAACCTGTTCGACGGCATCTGGGTGCAGCCGGCGGCGGGCGATGCCGGGGGCGCGGTCGGCGCGGCATATGCGGCCTATCACGGCTATCTCGGCCAGTCGCGCCGGCTCAACGGCCATCTCGACGGCATGGCCGGCAGCTACCTCGGTCCGGAATATTCCGACGACGAGATCGCGCAACGTCTGACGACGGCCGGCGCCAAGTTCACCGTGCTCACGCGCGCGCAGACGATCGAGCAGACGGCGCAGGCGCTGGCCGATTCAAAGGCGATCGGCTGGATGCAGGGCCGCATGGAGTTCGGGCCGCGCTCGCTCGGCGCCCGTTCGATCCTGGGCGATGCGCGTTCGCCCTCGATGCAGAAGACGCTCAACCTCAAGGTCAAGTACCGCGAATCGTTCCGGCCTTTCGCGCCGGCGGTGCTGCGCGAGGACGTGACGGACTATTTCGACATCCAGGGCGACAGCCCCTACATGCTGATGGTGGCGCCGGTGGTCGAAAGCCGTCGCCGCGCCATGAGCGAGGCCGAGGAAGCTCTGTTCGGCATCGACAAGCTGAACGTGCCGCGCTCCGACATTCCCGCCGTGACCCATGTCGACTACTCGGCGCGCGTCCAGACCGTGCACAAGGAAACCAACCCGGCTTTCCACGACCTCCTCGAGTCGTTCAAGGCCAAGACCGGCTGCTCGGTGCTGGTGAACACCTCGTTCAACGTGCGCGGCGAGCCGATCGTGTGCACACCCGAGGACGCCTTCCGCTGCTTCATGGGGAGCGAGATCGAGGTGCTGGTGGCCGGCAACTGCTTCCTCCGCAAGGAAGACCAGGATCCGGCGCTAAAACTCGACTACAAGAACGCCTTCGAGCTGGATTAGTGATCCCTGTCGTCCTGAGCGTAGCGAAGGACCTCATCGCCGCTTGCAATCGGCATGAGATCCTTCGCTACGCTCAGGATGACATGAGGGACTGAATGCGCGCCGTCGTCTGCGATCGCCTGGGCGATCCATCGGTCCTGAAGATCGAGGAGCGGCCGATCCCTGAAATCGGCGCGTCCGATGTTCTGATCAAAGTGGGCGCCGCCTCGGTCAATTTCCCCGACGTCCTGATGCTGTCGGCAGGCTACCAGCACCAGCCGGAGCTGCCGTTCATTCCCGGAATGGAAGGCGCGGGCACGATCTCGGCCGCAGGCGCCGACGTGAAGAACTGGCGCGTCGGCGACAAGGTGATCTTTGGCGTGCGACCCGGCGCCTTCGCCGAATATGTGCGGGTGCCGACCAGCGGCAACCTGATGCGCCTGCCGTCGGGCTGGTCAGACGCCGAGGGCGCCGCGTTCCGCGTCGGCGCGACGACCGCTTACCATTCGCTGGTTCATCGCGCGCAGCTCAAGCCGCGCGAAGTGTTGCTGGTGCACGGCGCATCGGGCGGCGTCGGCTTGGCCGCCGTGCAACTCGGCAAGCATCTCGGCGCGCGGGTGATCGCCACCGGCAGCGACGATGCCCGGCTCGCCGTCGTCAGCGAGAACGGCGCCGATCTGGTGGTGAACTACCGCACCGCCGATTTCGTCGCGGTCGTGAAGGCCATGACCGACGGCGATGGCGCCGACGTGATCTACGATCCGGTGGGCGGCGAGGTCCTGGAGAAGTCCCTGCGCGCAGCGGCCTACGGGGCGCGGCTGCTGGTCGTGGGATTCACGTCAGGCGGTCCGACCAAAATCATGTCCAACCATGTGCTGATCAAGGGCCTGTCGATCCTGGGCGTGCGCGCCGGCGAGACCGTGCGGCGCCTGTCGCCCGAGCTCGGCCAGGATTATGCCGACGAACTGCCGCGTCTGGCTGCGCTCGGCGTCATGCGCCCGCACATCTCGCACCGCTTCCCGATGGAACGCGCGGCCGACGCCTTCCGTGTGCTGATCGACCGCAAGGTCGTCGGCAAGGCGGTGATCGAGATGACAGCGCGTTAACGCGAAAACAGGATCGTCACCTTGCGATCCTTCTGCTGGGCATCGAGATTGCCCAGGCTTAGGTTGCCGAACGCCTCGGGGTCGGCGGCAATGACGATGTCCTTGGCCGGGATGCCGGCACTGACCAGCTCGGCAGCGACGGCATTCGAGCGGGCGCGCGCCAACTGCTCATTCAGAGCCTTGTCGCCCAGCTTGTCGGTATGGCCGATCACGCAGATCGAGGTGACTTGCCGCGCCTTGGCGGTAACGGCGGCTTCCGCGATCTTGTTCTTGTTGTCGCCGCGCACCTGGGCACTGCCGAGATCGAACAGCACCCACACCGCCTGCGGCTGGTTGGCGCCGCCGCCGTGCGCGCAATTGCCGACGGTTTGCGCAAAGGACGGAGTCGCGGCGAACAGCGCGCCGGTCGCGAGCAATGCGCCGAGCCTGGTCATTTGAGATCTCCTTTCAACGCCATCTCGACGAAGGGCAGACGGTCGTTGCCGAAGAACATCATGTCGTCCACGAAGCTCGTCGGGGCGCCGAACACGCCGCGCCCGACCGCTTCGTCCGTCGTCGCCTTCAGCCGGTCCTTGACGTCCTGCTCCTGGATGCGGTTGCCGGTCTTGCGGGCGTCGAGGCCGGCTTCGCCCAGCACCGCCGCCACTTCGGCCATGTCGTTGAGGTTGCGGCCGTCGACCCACATCGCCTTGTAGACGGCCGGATGGTAGCGCTCGAAGGTGCCGTCGATCTGTGCCGCCGCGGCGCCGCGCATCAAAGCGAGCGTGTTCACCGGAAAGAACGGATTGCGCTTGAACGGCACGCCGTAGTGCTTGGCCCACATCGGCAGGTCGAAGCTGCTCCATTTCGACTTCTGTTCCACCGCCATCGGCGAGGCATTGCCGGTCGCCTTGAACACGCCGCCCAGCAGCATCGGCTTGCGCACCAGAACAGCACCAGCGCGCTTGGCGATCGCCTCGACCTGGGTGTCGGCCAGATAGGAATAGGGGCTGCCGTAGTCGTAATAGAATTCCAGAGTGCGGGCCATTGCGTTCCTCCGTGCTTGCCGCAAGCCTGCGCCGCTTCTAGCCTCGCCTCAAGAAAGATTGGGGAAGGATCGCATGAGCCGGGTTGCAGGCAAGGTCGTGCTCGTCACGGGCGCCGGATCGGGCATCGGCCGTGCCACGGCAAAGCTGCTCGCCGCCGAAGGCGCGACGGTGATCGTTACCGACATCAACCGTGCCGGGGGCCTGGAAACCGTCCAGCAGATTGGCGGCAACGCCCGTTTCGACGAGCATGACACATCGCGCGAAGCCGACTGGAAGCGCCTGATCGACGATATCCTGGCGCGCGAGGGACGGCTGAATGGCCTCGTCAACAACGCCGGAATCTCGGGGCCTTTTCCGGCGACCTTCGAAACTGAGACGCTCGAACAGTGGCGCCGCATGCTCGCGGTCAACGTCGAAGGCGTGTTCCTGGGCTGCAAGTACGGCGTGCCGGCGCTTAGGCAATCAGGCGGCGGCTCGATCGTGAATCTCTCTTCCCTGGCAGCCTTCCTCGGCACGCCGGACCTTTCCGCCTATGGCGCCAGCAAGGGTGCGGTGCGGCAATTCACCAAGACGGTGGCGATCGATTGCGCGCGCAAGGGCTACAAGGTGCGGTGCAATTCGGTCCATCCTGGCGTCATTCTGACGCCCATGGGCAATGCCGTCATGCCCAACGACAAGGCGCGCGAACGCGCGCGGCGACGTATCCCGATCGGCGATTTTGGCGCGCCCGAGGACATCGCTTATGGCATCCTCTATCTGATTTCCGATGAGTCACGCTTCGTCACCGGCACCGAGCTGGTGATCGACGGCGGCATGAACGCGATCTAGCAGGGGAGCAGGCGATGCGATCCTCCGACCAGGTGGCCTATCTCGAACGCATGCTCACCATGGTGCGCACCAACACACGCGACGACGGGCCTGGCGTCAGCCACACCTCCGTCGAGGAGTACTACGACCCGGCGCGCTACCAGCGCGAAGTTTCGCTGCTGTTCCGGCGGCATCCGATCATGGTCGCCTTCTCGGGCCAGCTGCGCAAAGCCGGCGACTTCGTCGTGCACAACGACACCGGCCAGCCCATCCTGGTGGTGCGCGGCACCGACGGCACGCTGCGCGCCTTCCTCAATGTCTGCCGCCACCGCAGCGCCAGCGTCGAGGTGAAACCCTGCGGCTCGAACAAGCGCGCCTTTGTCTGCCCCTATCACGGCTGGAGCTACGACCTCACCGGACGTCTGGTCGGCATCACCGACGGCGCGGCGTTCGGCGATGTCGATCGCAGCCAGTACGGCCTGCGCCGCCTCAAGGTCGCCGAGAAGTACGGCCTAGTCTGGGTCGTGCCGACAGCGCTCGAACAAGGCGAGGATGCCAGTCTCGACATCGATTCCTATCTCGGGCCGCTGCAGGTCGACCTGTCAGGCTGGAACATGCAGGACTGGGAGCTGCACAGTTCCGAGCCGATCCGGCCGCGCATGAACTGGAAGCTGGTGATCGACACCTTTCTCGAGCTCTACCACTTCCGCTATCTCCATCCCGGCACCGTCTATCCGCTGTTCCTCGACAATATCGCGACCTACGAGCGGATGGACCGCCACCTCCGCATGGCGGCTGCCAAGCGCACCCTCACCGAACTCGAGGGCCAGCCCAAGGAGACGTGGCGCATCCTCGACCACGCCATCGTGCTCTATCAGCTCTTCCCTAACACGGTGCTGACCTACACCCAGGACCATTGCGGCGTGTTCACCAGCTTCCCGGTCTCGCCCGACGAATCGGTGATGCATTTCTCCGTGCTGGTCAGTCCGGAGGAAAAGGCCAAGAAGCCGGAGAGCTACTGGAAGGCCAATGTCGACCTCTTTGCCATCGCCCTCAGCGAGGACTTCGCGATCGGCGAGTCGATCCAGCGCAACTTCCCGACCGGCGCCAACAGCCGGCAGACCTTCGGCAAGTTCGAGAAGGCGCTGGGCTGGTACCATCGCGAAGTCGAGGCGGCGGTTGCGTAACTCCCCCGTCATCCCGACCGCAGCCGAGCGCGTAGCGAGGCGAAGTGGAGGGACCTGTTCATGTGGTCGATGAAGAGGAGGTCCCTCCACTCCGCTTCGCTCCGGTCGGGATGACGGGCAGCTACTTGATCGTCACCTGAAGCGTCGTCTTCTCGCCGTCGGTGATGGTGAGCTCGCGGAAGCCCAGCAGCTTCAGCAGGTCGAAGAAGGTGGCGTCCTCGGCCACCGTGCGCTCCTGGAAGAACGGCGACAGGCGCGACATGGTCGTCATGTTGGCGAGCAGCGCGCGCATGCGATAGATCGTGTTGAGCTCGCCCTGCTGCAGGCCGACGATGATCAGGCGGTCAGCCTTCTCGCCCTTGGCGAACACGGCATAGGGCACGCGATAGGCCGACTGGATCGTGCCCTGCGACACCACGGTCACGAACTGGATGCGCTGGGCCCGCTCGGTGCCGGCGATCATCTGCATGCTCGATTCGAAGGTCTCGGTCGCGGTCGGCTTGGGATAGTAGTAGCCGATATAGCGGTCCTCGCCGGTAGCTGCCTTGGGCGCCGGCGCTGCAGTCGCTGCCGCGGGCTTCGCGGCGGTCTGCGCGGAAGCCGACACGGCCACCGTCATCAGGGCAATGGCCAGGCAGGCCGCAAACTTCTTCATCATTTCTCCGTCTCCCCGAGATGCTTCGGACTAGAACAAGGTATAGCCGCCATCGATGACGAAGTCGCGCCCCGTCGTATAGCCGGTGGCGCCGCTCGCCAGATAGACGGCAATCGGCCCGAAGTCGGCGCCGACACCCCAGCGCCGTTCCGGAATGCGCGGCATCACGTTGCCGGCGAACTTCTCGTTGCCGAAGGCGTTGGCGGTCATCTCGGTCTCGATCCAGCCCGGCAGGATCGAATTGGCGGTGATCTTGTAGCGCGCCAGTTCGACGGCCAGCGCGCGCACCATGGCAGTGACACCGCCTTTGCTGGCGCCGTAGTGGCTCGAGCGGGCCGCGCCCTCGATGGCCGCGGTGCTGGCCATCGCCACCAGCGAGCCGCCCTTGCCGCGCTCGACCATGTGCTTGGAGGCGGCGCGGAAAGTGAAGAACACGCCGTCGAGATTGACCCGCATCACGCGGCGCCATTCTTCGTAGTCCATCTCCAGGATTGAGCCCTTGCCGCGGCCCGAGACGCCGGAGTTGGCGACGCAATTGTCGACATGGCCCATCACCTTCAGGGTCTCGGCAAAGGCGGCCTGGACCTGCTTCTCCTCGCCGACATCGACGATCTGGGTGTGGACCTTGCGGCCGTGGCGCCTGAGCTTCTCTGCAGCGGCGTCGTTCTTCTTGGGGTTGGTGCCCCAGATGCAGACGTCGGCGCCGGCTTCGGCCAGCGCATCGGCCATGCCGAAGCCGATGCCGCCATTGCCGCCGGTGATCAGCGACACCTTGCCGCTGAGATCGAAGCCCTTGTAGGCCATGGACGTCCCCCTTCTGTGACCTTCATCCTCATATTCCACTCCCCCTTGGGGGAGAGGTTAGGTGAGGGGGACCAGAAAGCCGTGCGCACCCCTCACCCAGCCTCTCCCCCTAGCGGGGGAGAGGAGAATGAAGGAGGAAGAGCACGAAACGCCGCGTCAGTTCAACTTGTCGGTTTCGACCAGCACGATTTCAGCGTCTTCGATGGCCTTGATCTCGATATCGTCCTGGTCGACCACCGCCACGCCATCGCGGGCGTTGGCGATGACCGGCTGGCCGTTGCTGCCTAAAACCTCGATCTTGCCTTTGGCCGGCACGAGATAGGCGGGCTTGCCGTCGAGCTTCTGGCGGATCGTCTGGCCGGCCTTGAGCGTGCCGGCATAGAGCGCGCCGTCGGCGTAAAGCGGGATCGCGCCTTCGTGGCCGCGACCCGAGGCCAGCGGCGCCAGCTTGCCGTCGCGCGCGTCGGCGGGAAACTGCACCGTCTCCCAGCGCGCCGGCACGCCCTCCTTGTTGGGCAGGATCCAGATCTGGAACAGCTCGGTCTCGGCGTTCTCCTTGTTGTACTCGGCGTGCTGGATGCCGTTGCCCGCGCTCATCACCTGGATCTGGCCCGCCTCGGTGCGGCCCTGGTTGCCAAGATGGTCCTGATGCGTGATCGCGCCTTTGATGACGTAGGTCACGATCTCCATGTCGCGGTGGGGATGCGGCGGGAAGCCCGAGTTGGGCGCGATGCGGTCGTTGTTCCATACGCGCAGCGCCCCCCAATGCACGCGCTTGGGATCGCGATATTCGGCGAAGCTGAAATGGAAGTTGGCGTTGAGCCAACCGTGGTTGGACTTGCCCAACTTGTCGAAAGGTCTGAGTTCGATCATGGGATTACCTCTTGCCGCCAAAATGGCGCTGCGGCGTCCGCGATCAAGTTTCCGATTGGTAACGGCTCATATAGGAATCCCCCGCAGATCGCACGTTGGCCGCTCAAGAGAGAGATTGACTGCCGCGCATTGCTCGTCAAAATTGCATCTCAATCGGGGGGCGTGAAATGCGGCAGACGATCCTGTCCGTTGTCTTGGACGTGGAGCCGCAGAGCGCCAAGCTGCTGGCGCAGCTCGTCGAGGATTTCAAGGCTGCTCAGGAACCGTCAGGGACTGCGGAATGGTGGTACAGCGAGCTGAAGAAGCGGGTGCCTTCGCTGCACTTCATGTCGATGTCGGTGTTCGAGAGTTCTGCCTTTGATCCGATCTTCGTGATCGAGGCGAATTTCGACGGACCGCCGGGGCCCTTCTGGGCCCAGATGGAGGCGGCGTTTGAGGCCAGGCTTCGGCCGATGCTGCGCTGTTGCAAGCGTCCCGACGATCGCGACGGACCGCTCCATGACGCCGTCACCAGGCGCGGATCGCGCTGTCCGCTCGCCCCTTACTTCGAGAAGAGGACGCGCCGTCCCAGTGTCTTTCACCAGGGTAACCGCGGCCTCGGGCGGGACCGTATCCTCAAGGAACGCGCCCTGTTCCGTGCGACCAGACGCGCGCTGGCTCAAGCCAGTCCAACGGCACTCAATCCCTATCGCGGTATTGTGGCTGGACAGATTCACCAGAAGCTGCGGGCCGAACTGCTGGGCAAGTTTCCGTGGCTCGCGACGAAGGCTCCGGCACGGATTTCCTGGCTCGATCGGGCGGACGATCTGGGGCGGCTCTTTGGCTTCGTCTTCGTCGTCCTGCTTTGTCTCTCGATTCCCGGCATGGCCCTGGCGCCGCTCATGCCGGTGCTTTGGTTCCTCGTGGTGGCGCTCGCGGGGGCAGGGATGCTTTTCGCGCTGTGGCGGACGCGGGAGGCTTTGCCTGGCGAGGGGGTCCCGACCCGCTCGGGCGGCCTGACGATCGCCAGGATGTCCACCGGCAACAAGGCAATTCTGTTCGTCGCGGCGGTGGCCGTTTTCGCCCTCTACATGATCATCGCCTTTTCGATAGGCTTCGTCGGCCTCAGGATCACCGGCTGGACCGTCCATGAAGCTGCGTGCCTGGCCGCGAAGGTCGTCGGGCTCGGCGTGGTAGGCATCGTCATCTTCACCGCGCCGGCGATCGTGTTGTGGCTGCGCGTGCTTGAACGGAGCGACCCTTCCCAGGACGCACCGCCGGTCGACGAGCACCTGCTGGCCGAGATGGCGCGCCGAGAGGACTGGATCCCGCAGAACCACATGGGCAGCGTCGTTTTGGTGAAGCCCGGCATCCTGCGCATGGCGCTGTTCCGTGCCGGACATCTTGGCCTCGGCCTGGTGTTGCGGGTCGTCGCGACGGATGGCTATCTCGGCAGCATGCGCACGGTTCATTTCGCCCATTGGGCCTTCGTGAACAACGCCAGCCGCCTGATGTTCTTCAGCAACTTCGATCTCAGCTGGGAAAGCTACCTCGACGACTTCATCGAGAAGGCGCATGGCGGGCTGACGCTGGCCTGGGGCAGCGGCGTCGGTTTCCCGCCGACCCGCTTCCTGGTGCTCGATGGCGCGAGCCACGGCCGCAAGTTCAAGGCCTGGGCGCGCCATTCGATGGCGGTGAGCCGCTTCTGGTACAGCGCCTACCGGGATCTCACGGTCGACCAGATCGAGCGCAATACCCGCATCGCCGACGGCCTGCGGAAACAAACGTTGAGCGAGCAGGAGGCAGCCGCATGGGCGCGGGATCTGTGACCGGTCGACCTCCCAGTCAACCATCCGCTCAACCGTCGAACCAGCCGCCAAGCTGGAAGCTCGCGCCGCCCCATGACGCGCAGACGCAGGGAATCGTCGTCAGTGGATTTGGCGATCTGCCGTCGGCCCAGGCGTTGTTCCTCATGTGCGACTGGCCTGACCCACCCGCCGCCGCTCCCGCGGGGAAGGGCGCCTGGCTGCAGGTCCTCACCATGGTCGCGCCCATCACCGACAGCGACGGCAAGGACGAAAGGGCCGCGTCCATCGCCTTCAGCTGGACGGGCCTGCAGAAATCGGGTCTGGACGCGAACACGCTGGCGAGCTTCTCGGCGCCGTTCCGTGAAGGCATGTACCAGGAGGACCGGCTGCGCCGCCTCGGCGACAGGATCAAGGGCAAGTGGCAGGATACCGTCATCGACGGCGGGCCGCTGTGGAGCGGCAACGCGCCCGTGAAGGACGATCGCCCACCGGCGATCGTGCGCCTGCCAGGCGGCAAGACGGCGCCGGCGCGCGAAGCGCCGCGTCAGGTGACCACGCCCGTGACCGTGCATGCGCTGCTGCTGCTCTATCACCAGGACGTCGACAAGGTTCAAGCGTGGGCCGACGAAGTCGCGGCGGCGCTGGCGCCTCACAATGTCAAAATCGTCCACCGCCTCGCGCTCGATCTGCACCTCGACAAGAAAAAAAACGTTCCCCGCGAGCATTTCGGCTTTGCCGACGGCCTGTCGCAGCCGATTCCGTTCGACACCCCGGACAGCGGCGAGGTCGGAACGGTCGTTGTCAACGGCAAGTCCGCCCCGCGCGATCCCTGGCATGGCGTGCCTCTGGGCGAGATCCTGCTGGGCCATACCAATGCCCATGCCGAAAAGTCGCCTGGCCCGTTGGTGCTGGACGACGGACGCCAGCACGATCTGAAACCGCAAGGCGCCCCCGAGGGCTTCCTCAACCTGGGCCTCAACGGCAGCTACATGGTGGTGCGCGAGCTGCGGCAATATGTCGGGGAGTTCTGGAAATCCCTCGAGGAAAACGCCCAAAGGATTCGCGCCCACGACCCGAGCGCGACGTACGTCACGGCCGAATGGCTGGCCGAACGTGTCGTTGGCCGCAGCCTCGACGGCGATATGCTGTGCCCGGCCGGCAAGCGCCCACCGGGTCCGGACAATCTCCCGGACAACGCCTTCGGCTACATAAAGGACGATCGCTACGGCCAAGGCTGTCCGATGGGCTCGCATGTGCGCCGGTCCAATCCGCGCGACGGCCTGGCCAAGGATCATCCGGCGGCGGCGCAGACCCTGCTCGACGCCGCCAACAACCACCGGATCCTGCGCCGCGGCCGCAAATTCGGCCCTCCGCCCAAGGACCGTCAAGACGACGACGGCGCGGAGCGGGGCCTGCTTTTCATCTGCCTCAACGCCGACATCGCCCGCCAGTTCGAGTTCGTCCAGCAGACCTGGATCCTGAACAAGAACTTCGCGACGCTCTACGACGAGACCGATCCGCTGGTCGGACCGAAAGGCGGCTTCACCATCGGCGAGCAGCCGTTGCGCCGGATCGTCGACGTCGCGACCTTCATCCAGTCGGCTGGTGGCGAGTATTTCTTCCTGCCCAGCCTCCCCGCCTTGAAATACCTGGCAAGCCTATGAGCATCACCACGACCGCGCCTGTGCCCCAGGACCCTCTGCGGCCGGCCGCCACCGGCCTGAAGGCCTGGCTGATGGCCTGGCTGCCGAAACTCATTCCCCTCGCCTTCCGTCTGCTACGGGCCGTGTGCCCCATCGTACGTTTCCGCAACACTGTCCTGGTGACGCGCTACGACGACGTCCGCGAGGTGTTCCTCAACGACCAGGCGTTTCGCGTTCCGTGGGACGCCAAGGTCCGCATCATCACCGGCGGGTTTCCCTTTATCCTCGGCATGGACGACACGCCGACCTATCGCGAAGACACCGCCGCGCTGAGGACGGTCGTGCGGTCGGACGACATTGCCCAGCGCCTCGTTCCTGCAGTCAATCACCTCGCCGAGCAGATCGTGGTCGACGCAAAGGGCGAATTGGAGGTCGTCGATCAGCTGGTGCGACGGGTCACCTTCGAGGTGCTGGGATCCTATTTCGGCATCCCCAATCCGCCCGGCGAGGATCTGCGCGTCTGGGCGACGCGACTGTTCGAATTTCAGTTCGTCGATTCGGCCAACGATCCGGCGCTGCGCTTCGAGGTCGATGTTCTTGCGCCCCGTCTGCGCGCCCATGTCCAGAGCGTCATGGAAGCGCGCCGTGCGTCGGGGCAGAAGCAGGACGACGTCGTCGGCCGCTGCCTCGCGGCGCAGGCAGCAGGCGATGCCCGTTTCACGGACGACTGGGTCCGCGTCGCGCTGATGAGCTTCGTCGTCGGCGGCCCGCCGCAACCGCCCATGGTGGTGCCTCAAGCGCTCGAGCAGTTGCTGCGCCGTCCCGACGCGCTGGTCGGTGCGCAACAAGCGGCGCTTGCCGACGACGATGCGCTGCTGGCCGGTTACGTCTTCGAAGCCATGCGTTTCGATCCCCTGGGACCGGCCCTGCCGCGCGTCGCCACACGGGCCAGCATGATCGCTGCTGGAACGTCGCGCGCCACATCGGTGCCCGAAGGCGCCACGGTCCTCACTGCCTTCAGCTCGGCCATGATGGACAAGAGGCGGCTGCCCGATCCGCAATCCTTCAATCCGCGGCGACTGGATCATGAATACATTCATTTCGGCTATGGGCTGCATGCCTGCTTCGGCACCCAGATGAACAAGGCTCTGCTGCCCCTGATGCTGAAGCCGCTGCTCAAGCGGCCGAACCTGCGGCGGGCGCCCGGTCCTGCCGGCAGGCTGAGCAAGCGCGGCGCTTTCGCCGAAAGGCTTCGGGTCAACTACGATTGACGCACAGTCTGTGCGGTAACCGGCCGTGCGTGGCGGCGACGCAACGCCACAGCACGGGCAGAGCTGGACATGCAGCCATGTTGCAGTGCAACCGTTAACCCTCGTTCCGACTGCGTAGCGTTAAAAGGAAAATCATGTCCGCCACCCTGGCTGCCCTTCCTCCTCCGTCGACGACGCTGATGCTGCTCGAAGGCCGCGCCATGCCTGAGTTCGGCGCTTTCTGGCTGCTGCGTCCCTGGCTTTCGGTCACGCCGCGCGGCGATGGCCATCCCGTCCTCGTCCTGCCGGGCCTTTTGGCCGACGATTCGAGCACGCGGCCCTTGCGCAGCTTCCTCGATTCGCACGGTTACCGCGCGCACGGCTGGAAGCAGGGCCGCAACTTGGGCCTGCGCGGCAGCCTCGAGCGCGACATGGTGGCCCGCATCGACGAACTGTTCGAGCGCTACGATCGACGCAAGATCAGCCTCGTCGGCTGGAGCCTGGGCGGCCTTTATGCGCGCCAGCTCGCCAAGCTCGCGCCCGACAAGGTGCGTTGCATGATCAGTCTCGGCAGCCCGTTCGCCGGTTCGCCGAAATCGACCAACGCGTGGCGCGCCTACGAGATGGTGTCGGGCAGCAAGGTCGACGATCAGGAACTGCTCGACACGCTGGTCGAGGCGCCGCCCGTGCCGACCACCTCGATCTTCAGCCGCAGCGACGGCATCTGCGCCTGGCAGACCTGTCTCAACCAGGACGGCCTGGCGAGCGAGAACATCGAGGTCTATGGCAGCCATTGCGGCCTGGGGCATCATCCGGCGGCGGTCTATGCCATTGCCGACCGCCTCGCCCAGCCCGAAGGAAACTGGCAGAAATTCGATCGCAGCGGCTGGCGCGCCCTGGCTTTTCCGGATTGGCGACGCGACTAGGCCGCACCGGAGGCCGCGCATGGCGACGGAAAGCGCCGGCATTCTTCTCTACCGCCGCGAGGACGGCCGGCTCCTCGTTCTCCTCGTGCATCCCGGTGGGCCGTTCTGGCGTCG
>DASZJU010000623.1:0-19901 GCA_035947815.1 Reyranella sp. | reverse complement strand
CACGGTGAAATCGAGATTGTAGAGCAGCCGGTGCTCGATGCTGATCACCGGTCCGGGGTGTCGATTGATGATCGCCGGATACATGTCCAGGATCGCCTGGCTGCTCGACGGCATGACCACGGTCAATCCCGGATAGTGCGCGAAGGTCGCCTGGGGGCTCTGCGAATGCTGGGCACCTTGCCCCCAGCTGCGGCCGACGACGATGCGGATCAGCATCGGGCAGCTCATGAGCCCACCGAACATGTAGCGGTACTTGGCGGCCAGATTGATGATCTGATTCATGGCCAGGAAAGAGAAGTCGGCGCGGATGTGCGTTGTGATCGGGTAATCACCGACCAACGCCGCCCCAATCGCAACGCCGGTCATCCCCTCTTCCATCAGCGGCACGTCGAATACGCGGGCGGCCCCGTATTTCTCGGCGAGTCCCGTCGTCGAACCGAAGATGCCCTTAAAGTCGTCGACACCCTGCCCCATGATGAAAGCATTGGAGTGACCCGCCAGGGCAGCATCCATGGTTTCGAGCAGCGCGCCCGCATAGGACAGGACGCGCGCGCCCTGCGACACCGGTTTGGCTGTGGCGACACTCATTGTTCCTACACTCGCAACACTAGATGACGTCCGTCAGCAGCTCGGCCCGGCCGGGTGCGGGGCTGGCTTCGGCGAAAGCGACGGCCGCGGCGATCTCGCGTTCGAGTTCCGGCCTAAGCGCATCGGCCAACTTGGCATCGACGATGAGCGGATCGCGGCCTTTCCAGGCGTCGACGCCATCCTTCCTGCGATAGTTGAAATGGAAATCCTCGCCGACGCCGACATGCTCCTTGTAGCGCGAGGTGACGATCTCCAGCACGAACGGTTCGCCGGCCCGTACCCGCGCCGCGGCCTCGAGCGTAGCCTGCCGAACCGCCAGCATGTCCCAGCCCGCTTCGACCCGCCGGCTCGCGATGCCGAACGAAGCGGCGTGCTCGGCCAGGCGATAGGCCTGGCGGACCGGACGATGACTGTGGACGGCGAGGCCATTGTCTTCGCAGAGGAACAGCACCGGCACTTTCATGAGCGCGGCGAAATTCAGGCTTTCGTGATAGACGCCCTCTTCGGTCGCGCCATCGCCGAAGACCGCCACCGCGAGACGATCCACGCCGCGCCGCTTGAAGCTGAGCGCGGCGCCCACTGCATGCGGGATCGTGCTTGCCACCACGGCAGACGAGCCCATCAGCCCGACCTCAGGCGCCGTAAGGTGCATCGAGCCCGCCTTGCCACCCGAAATGCCGCCCTTGCGTCCGTACAGCTCTGCGAACATGGCATCCAGCCGTCCGCCCTTGGCGATGTAGAAGCCATGCGAGCGATAGGTCGCGAACACGAGATCGTCGGGGCGCAGTCCGTCGCAAACGCCAGCCGCGACCACCTCCTGGCCGATCGACAGATGGACCGGGCTCTGGATCTTGTCGGACGGATAGAGCGCGATGATCCGTTCCTCGACCAGCCTGATCAGCAGTGCCGTCCGGAACAGCCGGCGATAAATCGCTTCATCCTTCACAGGCAGACGCTCCCCCGGCAGTTACCCTTGGCATGGCTGCCGACTGCTAAAGGAGGCCGCACGATCTGGCAATCGCTCATCGTGTCGCTCAGAAACTGCGACTCTGGCCGCCATCCACCGTGATATTGGCACCATTCACGAGGCTCGCCTGCACAGAGCACAGGAACGCCACCACGGCCGCTACCTCTTCCGGCGTGCCCAGCCGGCCCAGCGGATATTCCGCATCGATCATGCGCTCGAACGCTGCCGGATCGCGCCGCTTTTCATCGTCGAAGCCGGTGCCGGCGATATCGACGCCGCCCGGCGCCACGGAATTGAACGTGATGCCCTCGCGCACGAGGTAGGCCATGGCGGAGAGCGACTTCATCAGGCCCGTTTCGGCAGCCTTCGCCATGGTGAACCAGGGCCGTCCGCCGCCTTCCTTGCCGCCGTAGATCGAGGTGATGGTCACCACGCGCCCCCACTTGCAGCGGCGCATATGTGGCAGGGCGCGCCGGGTGAAGCGCACGGCGGCCATGGCGTTCTTTTCGTAAACCTCGCTCCAGACCAGAAGCTCGGTCTCTTCGACGCTGTCCTTGCCCCAGCGCCCGCCGCCGCCGACGTTGTTGATCAGGATGTGCAGTTCACCCCATTCGCGATCGATGATGTCCATCACGCGATCGGCGGCACCCGCTTCCAGGACGTCGGCCGCAACCGCCAGGATCCGCACGCCATAGGCCTTCAGCTCCTCCTTCGCCGCGTCCAGGCGCTCCTGGGAACGTGAGCAGATGGCGACGTTGCAGCCCTGGGCCGCCAATTGCTTGGCCGATGCCAGGCCGATGCCGTGGCTGCCGCCGGTCACCAGGGCGAACTTTCCGGAAAGGCCGAAATCCATTTCGTGCGCCGGCCTAGAACGGCCCGCGGAAGCGGCGTTCGTGGCTGAAGAAATCCTCGCCGTCGAGATTGGCGGCTTCCAACCCGAGCATGTCCTCGACGGCATGCACGATCGTCTTGGCGTTCGGGTAGAACTCGTTTTCGAGTTCGCGCACCGTCGGACAAGGCGTGTGGGCAAAACCGATGCGCTTGACCGGTGCCTTCAGCCTACCAAAGCATTTTTCGTTGATGCGTGCCGACAGCTCGGCGCTGAAGCCGCTGTCGACCCAGTCGCAGTCGGCAATGATGCAGCGGCCCGTTCGCTTGACCGACTCGATGATCAGATTCTCGTCGAGCGGCGCCAGGGTGCGCGGATCGATGATCTCGACCGACACGCCGCGCTTTTGCAGGATGTCCGCCGCCAGGCGGGCCTCGACGTTCATCCACGACAGGCCGACGATGGTGACGTCTTTCCCCGGCCGCAGGATGCGACCGACGCCGAGCGGAATCTCGTACGGCTCTTCGGGCACGTCCTCCTCGGCCCAGTAGAGCCAGCGGTGCTCGAAGCAGATGACGGGATTGTCGTCGCGGATGGCTGCGGTCAGCATGCCCTTCATGTCGGACGGCGTCGTCGGTGCAATGACCTTCAGCCCGGGAATGTGGGTGAAGTTCGAGAACAGGCTCTTCGAATGCTGCGCTCCCTGCCCCCAACCACGCCCGATCACGGCGCGCACGACCAGCGGCACCTTGAGCTTGCCACCCGTCGAATAGGTGTAGTTCGACACCATGTTGAGAAGCTGGTTGGTCGCCAAAATCATGAAATCGACGCGGATGTGGACATGGATCGGCCGTAGCCCGCGGATCGCCGCGCCGAGCCCGAAGCCCGTCATTGCATCCTCGGAAATCGGCGTGTCGAAGCAGCGCTCCTTGCCGAACTTCTCGACCAGCCCCCGCGTCGTATTGAAGATCTTGGACCAGGTAGGAACACCGATGCCGTAGACGAAGACCCGGGGGTCGCGCTCCATCTCCTGCGACATCGCCTCTCGGATGGCGCCGCTGTAATCAAGCTTTCTCATGAAACACACCTGCATGGAGTCGGTCCGGCGCAGGGATCGGCGCTTCCATGGCTCGCTGCACGCTCGCGCGGATGGCCTTGTCGATCTCCTCTTCCATCGCGGCGATCGCGCTTTCACTCATCTGATGGCTTGCCAGCCGCGCCCGTTGCATTTTCAAGGCGTCGCGGCTGATCCAGTCGCGCTCGACGGTCGCCTGATCGCGATACCCCCAGTTCCAATCGGTGCCGATGCCGACATGCTCGAGGTATCGGCAGCACTTGATGTTGAGGAATGCCGGGCGGCGGTCGCAGTGGGCCTTCGCGGCTGCTTCCTTCGCCAGGGAATAAACGCTCTCGACATCGCCGCTGTCGTCCTCGTACGTGTCGGCGCCGAAAGGTCTGACGGCCTCGCCAAGGGAGCGCGACGCCTGGCGTGCCTCGCGCGGCGTGTCGACCGCGTAGCCGTTGTCTTCGCAGACGAACATCACGGGCAGCCGGAACAGGGCGGCGGAGTTGAGGCTTTCCCAGAAGACGCCGGCGTCCGCCGCACCGTCGCCGAAGAAGGCCACCGACGTGCGCCCTGTGCCCAGCCGCAGGTTGGCGAAAGCCGCTCCGACCGCGACGGGAATCTGCGTGGCGACCACACCGCTCGACAGCATGTGTCCCTGATCGGGGGCAGCCAGATGCATCGAGCCGCCCTTGCCTTCGCCGGTGCCGGAGGTGCGGCCGTAAAGCTCCGAGAAAAACCGGTCGGTGTCGTGCGTCTGCGCCAGGAACGCGGCGTGACTGCGGTACGAGGCGAAGACATCGGCCTTGCCGTCCAGCGCCGCACAAACGCCGACGGGCACGAACTCCTGGCCCATCGACATGTGCATCGGGGTCCGCATCTGGTTTTCGGGGTAATGCTTGACGATGTACTCTTCCGAACGCCGAGCCAGAAAGAGGCTCTTGAACAATTGTACCGCCGTCGTTTTAGGCAGGGGCTCGCGGGCAAGAATCATCGTTACTGTCGTTGTTTTTGAGGTGGGTCGGACCATAGAGACCTCCGACTCGCAAGGCAACGGCAAGGTCCTGAGGCCGGTATTGCAACCGACGAGTTAAGGTGGCCTTTTGCCCTCGCCTCCACTAAGTAAACCGCGACATAGGATGGTAGGATAGTCGAACGATGGCTGCTCGGCGCGCCCTCATTACAGGCATCACGGGAATGGTCGGCTCGCATCTGGCCGAGTTCCTGCTGGAGCGCACGGACTGGGACATCGTGGGCATGTGCCGTTGGCGCAGCCCGCTCGACAATCTCGCCAGCATTGCTTGGCGGATCAACGCCGGCGACCGTGTTTCTCTGCTGTATGGCGACCTGCGCGACACGATGTCGATCCAGAACGTCGTGGCCAACGCCAAGCCGGACTATGTCTTCCATCTCGCCGCCCAGAGCTTTCCGCGCACCAGCTTCGACGCCCCGCTCGACACCATGGACACCAACGTGCAGGGCACGGTGCGCGTCCTCGATGCGCTGAAGCAGCACGCGCCCAAGGCGATCATCCATGTCTGCGCGTCGTCCGAGGTGTTCGGCCGGGTGCCCAAGGAGAAGCTGCCGATCGACGAGGAGTGCACGTTCCATCCGGCATCGCCTTATGCCATCTCCAAGGTCGGCACCGATCTCGTCGGACGTTTCTATGCCGAAGCCTATGGCATGACGGTCATGACGACGCGGATGTTCACCCATACAGGGCCGCGGCGCGGCGACGTCTTTGCCGAGTCGACCTTCGCCAAGCAGATCGCGATGATCGAGCACAATCGCATTCCTCCCGTGGTCAAGGTCGGCAATCTGCAATCACTGCGGACGGTCGCCGACGTGCGCGACGCCGTGCGCGCCTACTACATGCTGGTCACCGTCAACCCGACGCCGGGTGCCTACTACAACATCGGCGGCAATCATTCCTGCACGGTGAAGGACATCCTCGACACGCTGATCTCCTTCTCGCCGTGCAAGGCGGACATCCGTGTTGAAGTCGATCCCGATCGCCTGCGCCCGATCGACGCCGATCTGCAGGTGCCGAATATCGCGAAATTCCAGGCGCACACCGGCTGGAAACCCGAGATCCCCTACGACAAGACCTTGCGTGACCTGCTGGACTATTGGCGGGATCGCGTGGCAACGGAGGGGGACCGTTTCCTCACCCGTTGACCGGCAATACCCAGAAAGGTTGATGACACTCAGATGCTCATGGCGATTTCCCGAACGCCGTACCGCGTCTCGTTCTTCGGCGGCGGCACGGATTATCCGGCGTGGTATCGGCGGCACGGCGGCGCCGTGCTGTCAATGGCCATCGACAAACATTGCTACATAGGGACCGGCTTCCTGCCGCCTTTCTTCGGCATCCGTCATCGCATCATCTGGTCCCACATCGAGGCGGTCGGAGCGATTTCCGAGATCCTGCACCCTGCCGTGCGGGCCGGGCTGCAGACCCTCGGTTTCGACGACACGCAGGGCATCGAGCTTTTTCACCAGGGCGATTTGCCGGCGCGCTCCGGGATCGGCTCGAGCTCGGCCTTCGCCGTCGGCCTGATCAACGTCTTGAACGCGATGCGCGGCGAGAGCCTCGACGCCCATGCCCTCGCCAAGAGCGCGATGGACCTCGAGCAGAACAAGCTCAAGGAAAGCGTCGGATGCCAGGACCAGATCGCCAGCGCCTACGGCGGCATGAACGTCATCAAGTTCTCGCCCGATGATTCGTTCTCGGTGACGCCGCTGGGCCTCAGCGATACCCAGCGCGGCGATTTCGAGAAATGGCTGATGCTCTTCTACACGGGCAGCAGTCGGATTTCGTCGGAATTCGCCAAGAAGCTGATCAACAACCTCGAAGCCAATGCCGCACATATGCGCCGCATGCACGAGATGGTCGACGTCGCTGTCGAGATGCTTCACGCCGGACGACTGGCGGATTTTGGCGAGCTCCTGCACGAAAGCTGGAAGCTGAAGAGACGCCTGGCCGACGGCACGAGCACAACGACGATCGACCGCATCTACGACGACGCCCGGCGCGCCGGCGCGCTCGGCGGCAAGCTGCTCGGCGCCGGCGGTACCGGCTTCATGGTGTTCGTGGTTCCCCCGGATCGGCAAGCGGCCGTTCGCGAAGCGTTGTCGCATCTCATCACCGTTCCCGTTTCGGTCGATTTCACGGGCTCGACGATCGTCTACCGCAAGGAAGAACTGCTCGGCACGGGGCAAGCGGCGGTCCCATCGGACATATTCGCCGGTGCGCGCAAGCGCGCCGTGAAGGAGTAGCGGAGATGGAAGTATTTCCGACAAAGCTCGAATCGGTGCTGTTGATCAAGCCGCCGACGGTGTTCGAGGATTTCCGCGGTCACTACATCGAGACTTACAATCGCAATGCCTACTTCACCGCGGGCATTCCCATCGATTTCGTCCAGGACGACATTTCCATATCGCACCGTCACGTGCTGCGCGGCATCCACGGCGATACCAAGACCTGGAAGCTGATCTCCTGCCTGCAGGGAAGCTTCTACATGGTCGTGGTGAACAACGATCCGAATTCATCGCAATACCGCGAGTGGGCCTCGTTTACGCTGTCCGATACCAACCACCTGCAGGTGCTCGTGCCGCCGAATTTCGGCAACGGGCATGTTGTCATGAGCGAGCGCGCGATTTTTCACTACAAGCAAAGCACGGAATACGACCGGGCCGGCCAGTTCACCCTTTTGTGGAGTGATCCGACGCTGAACATCTGGTGGCCGATCCAGAATCCCATCGTGTCGCAGCGCGACCAGGGAAATGCCAAGCTAGAACGAGGCCGTCGCTCGTAGCGACGGTCAGACCGAAGGGTCGGAGGAACCGGTCGCGAACTGACTGAGTTCATCGATCGCGCAGACGACGTGGTACAAGGTGGGAAGCGCCGCGTCGGTTGCCCAACCGAGAAGAGCGGCCGCCGCCGGCTTCAGTCGTGCTGCCATTCGCGAAGGAGCCTTTGGCTGATGGCTTAGGCCGCTGTGATCGTGTCGGCGACCCGCTCGCCAGGGATGGCCACGACGTTGGCAGAGAGCGGGTCACCGTCGGTCGGCCGTTCGAGCAGGCCGGTCACGGGCGAAAAGACGAATATCTCGTAGCGCAGGTCGTCGCGCAAAGTCGCGATGAGGGTGTCGGCACAGTTGCCTTGCGCGCGCAGCGCCTTGTCGTTGACCTCGATCAGCATTAGCGGCCGCATCGCGCTCAGCACCGTCGTCGCGCCGGCAATGACACTGGCTTCAGCACCTTCGACGTCGATCTTGACGAAGTCGACCCTGGCCAGGCCGAGCCGGGCGATCACTGCGTCGAGCGGCTCGATAGGCACGCGCTCCAGACTGGCGCGTACCACGTCGTCATGGGCGAAGCTGCCGAGCGTATTGTGGCCGGCATGCACACCGTGCGCCAGATGGAGGTCGGCGAGCCCGGCGGCCGCCCCGATGGCGGCCGGCACGACCGACACATTGTCGAGACCGTTGCGTCCGAGGTTGCGCTGCAGGTGCGCGCGCTCGCGCGAGCTCGGTTCGGCCGCCACCACCCGGCCCGACGGTCCGACGCGGCGGGCCGCAAAAAGCGTGTAATATCCGTCATTGGCGCCGACATCGACGAACACCATGCCGGGTCGGAGCACGCGATCCAGGAAAGCGAATTCGTTGGGCTCGAACGAGCCGCAGACATAGAGGCAAAGGCTGTTGTCGTTGCCCAAGGTCAGGTCGACCGTGGTGCTGCCGTGCCACCGCACGGTGATCGGCACCGCGAGGTCCTTCTCGCGGGCGGCCTCCCACAAGGCACCGCGCCGGCAGGCCAGCCAGCGGCGTTGTTCATAGTACTCCTGCGCGAACATCCAGCCGGGCCTCGGTTTCAGCCGCGGGATGCCGGGCGCCAGGAACGCCGCGTATGTCGACCCGATCGCCGGAGCGTTCACGATCAGCCAGCGGCCAAGATTGTCGAGGTGATAGCCCACCCCGGAGCAAATCCGGTCCCATGCGCTGGAGGCGCTGATCGAGCGGCGCGCGGTGGTCATTCTGTGGATCGTTGCCCCTCTTGTGCCTGCTCTGTGTGCCGTGTTCGGCTAAACTACCGGCTGCCGAGCGTCAAGCGCGCCCGCATCTTGCCATAGTCCGGTTCTATCCCGCGCAGTCCGTTGCAGCAGAACTGTCGCGGAATATAATGCCTCCCCCTCCGTCAACTTGCCGGTTCAATGTCCGCGCTGTTCCTCCGCACTCTCTTCGCCATCGTTGTCGTACTGTCGCCGGCTCTCGCATCGGCTGAAGGGCTGCGCGTGGTCGCGCGGGTCAATGACGATGCCATCACCGATTTCGACCTGTCGCAAAGGGTATTGTTCGCCATCCGCACCACCGGTCTGCAGGACAGTCCGGAGCTGCGCCAGCGGATGGCCGCCCAGATGCTGCGCCAGATGGTCGACGAGCGGCTGCAGATCCAGGACGCCAAGCGGCTGGGGCTCAAGGCCACCGACGGCGAGCTACAGCAGCGGTTCAGCGACATCGAACGCTCCGCTGGCATGATGCACGGCCAGTTCAAGCAGTACCTGCAGAGCGTCGGCGTGCCCTTCGAGATCGCGATCCAGCAGATCGAGGCGCAGATCGCCTGGAACAAGATCATCCGCCGCAAAGTGAGGCCCCAGGTCGACGTTTCGGAAGCCGAGATCGATGACGCGCTGAGCCGGATGCGGACGAACGTCGGCAAAACCGAATCGCGCGTGGCCGAGATTTTCGTGCCAGTCGACCAGGCTAGCCTCGCCGACGAGGCCAAGCGCAGTGCCGACCGCATCATCGAGCAGCTCAAGCGCGGGGCGCCGTTTGGCGCCGTTGCCCAGCAATTCTCCCAGGGGGCGACCGCCCAGGCAGGCGGTGAACTCGGTTGGGTCCTGCCCGGGTCGCTCGATGCTTCCCTCGATGCCGCCATGGAGAAGCTTCCCGTCAAGCAGTACTCGGAGCCCATCCGCAGCAGCGCCGGCTGGCATATCCTGTACGTCATTGACCGCCGGCAGTTCGCGGCGACTCGGCCCGATGACATGCGTCTCAACCTGACGCAGATGACCTTGCCCCTGCCGACCAACGCCTCGGCGGACGAAGTCGCCCGGGCGACCGCCGATGCCCAAAAGGCGCTGGTCGGCGTCCGGAACTGCAGCGACCTTCACGCTAGGGCGCATGACCTCAAGGGGGCCACCTCGGGCGATCTGCAGGGCCTTCGGGTGGGCGATCTCGCGGCCAACCGCCAGATGTTCGAGGAGATTCCCAAGCTGAATGTGGGTGGCACGGCGGGGCCGTTCCGGGTCGCCGAGGGGCTGCAGGTCGTGTCTCTGTGCGGCAAGGTCGGCGGCGAAGGCCTGCCGGCCCGCGAGGTCATTTCCCAGCAGATCCTGCTGCAGAAACTCGAATCGGCTGGCCGACGCTACATGCGTGATCTGCGGCGCCAGGCGACCATCGACCTCAAGCAGCCATGACGGCGGCCGCGCCGCTCGCCGTGACGATGGGCGAGCCGGCCGGTATCGGCGGCGAACTCAGCCTCAAAGCCTGGTCGATGCGCCAACGCGGCGCGCGGCCCTTCTTCGTCCTCGACGACGCCGTTCGTCTGGCCGCCCTCGCCGACAAGCTCGGCCTCGATATCCCGGTGCGCCAGATCGCGCGGCCGGCTGACGCCAGCGCTGTCTTCGAGACGGCGTTGCCCGTGCTGTCGGTGCGGCTGCGCGGACCCGTGCGGCCCGGCCACCCGGATCCGACCAATGCGCCGGCCACCCTAGAGGCCATCGAGCGCGGCGCCAGATTGGCGCTTGCCGGCGAGATCGCCGGGATGGTGACCAATCCCATCCAGAAGAAGACCCTCCAGGACGCCGGTTTCCAACATCCTGGACATACCGAGTATCTCGCCGAGCTGGCGGGCGGGGTCGACGTCGCCATGATGCTCGCCTGCCCAGAGTTGCGCGTCGTGCCGGTCACCATCCACCTCGCTCTGGCCGAGGCGGTTCGCACCCTTGACAGCGTCAAGATCGTTCGGGCGGGTCGCCTCGCCGCGGCCGGCCTCAAGTCGCTGTTCGGTATCGAGCGCCCGCGGCTTGCCGTGGCCGGTCTCAACCCGCATGCCGGTGAACAGGGCTCGATGGGCGACGAAGAGGCTCGGGTGATCGCGCCTGCGATCGAAGTGCTGAAGCGCGACGGCATCGATGCGCGCGGCCCGACGCCGGCCGACACGCTGTTCCATGCCGCCGCCCGTGCGACCTATGACGCGGCGCTCTGCATGTATCACGACCAGGCCCTGATCCCGATCAAGACCGTGGATTTTGCCGGCGGGGTCAACGTGACCCTGGGCTTGCCCTTCGTGCGGACCTCGCCGGACCATGGCACGGCGCTCGACATTGCCGGCACCGGCCGTGCCGATCCAGCGAGCCTCATCGCCGCGCTACGGATGGCGGACGATGTGGCCCGCCGCCGTCACACCTGACCGCCAAGGCCGAGATGGACGAGCTCGCCCGGCTGCCGCCGCTGCGCGAGACCATCGCCGCTCACGGTCTTGATGCGCGCAAGCGCCTCGGCCAGCATTTCCTGCTCGACCTCAACCTGACCCGGCGCATCGCGCGCGCCGCGGCGCCGCTCACCGAGGGAACCGTGATCGAGGTCGGTCCCGGCCCGGGGGGCCTCACGCGCGCCCTGCTCCTGGAGGGCGCCCGCCACGTGGTCGCCATCGAAGTCGACGCCAGGGCCGTCGCTTCCCTCGAGGAGCTGGTCCGGGCGGCAGCCGGGCGTCTGCAGGTGGTCCGGGCCGACGCTCTTCAGGCCTCCCTGGCGGATTTGGGGCCCTCACCCCGCCGGATCGTCGCCAACTTGCCCTACAACGTCTCGACGGCTCTGCTGGTCCGTTGGCTGCACCAGGCGGACGATGTCGCCGACATGGTGTTGATGTTCCAGAAGGAGGTGGCCGACCGGCTGGCGGCCCTGCCACGCAGCAAGGACTACGGCCGGCTCTCCGTGCTGGCCCAGCATGTCTGTACCGTGCAGCGCCTGTTCGACGTCGCGCCCTCGGCATTCGTCCCCCCGCCCAAGGTCACCTCGTCGGTCGTGCGGCTGCGGCCGCGCTCCGCCGACCGTCGGTTGGCTGATTTGGGGCCGTTGGAGAGGGTCACCGCCGCCGCTTTCGGCCAGCGCCGCAAGATGCTGCGCGGTGCTCTTGGCAGCGTTTTCGACGATCCCACAGCGGTTCTGACGAGGCTGGGCCTGTCGCCCACCGCGCGGGCGGAGGAACTGACAGTGGCAGATTTCGTGCGGTTGAGCGAAGCTTTGCCCTCACTGGACGCCTAGTCTAGTTCGCCACTCGCAGGCTGGCCGAACGCACGGCAAAGCGGCCGGCATCGCCGGCGCGGAGGTTGCGGAAAACGAGGCTCGACGGCGCGCCGGCGCCCACCGAACGCAGGCTGACTAGGCGAGTATCCGGTCCGGCATCGATGACCGCTTCGGCGGCCGGAAGGTAGATGCCGCCGACGCCAGTCAAACCGGCACCGATTGTACCGCGAGAGATGGCGATCTCCAGGTCGACGGCCCATCCATCGGCAGCGCCCAGTCGACGCAGAGGCGCCGAGAGGTCGACGGTCACCGCCGGCCCGAACAGACCCGAGGGGCATGCAAACGACCAGCCGCGAGTCCAGGCAGGCCGGCGCGACGCGCCGGTATGGATCGTGATCGGCCCCTCCAGCAGGCTGCACGAGCGCGACAACGCCGCCACGTCGAAGTCGGCCAGACGGAACGGTCGCTCGGCGGCATATTCAAGGTCGAACCAGCGGTAGTTGTGGGAGCAGAACTCGAAATCAAGCAGTGTGCGAAAGGGCGCCGGAAAAAGCCGCCGCCTTACCTTCTCTATGTCGTGCCACTCGACCCATGGGGTGCGCTCGCCGTCCGTCAGCCGACCCCATTCCTCGAAAGGCAGCGCTCCTTCGCGCAGCCACCTCTCGCGCGGGTAGACGAGCTCCATCCAGCGGCCGCCAGGCTTCAGACGCTCCAACGCCGCCAGCGCTTCGCGTCGAGCGATATCGAACGGCACGTGATGGATCGAACCAAACGCCCAGATGGCGTCGAAGCCAACCGGCAGGGCCGCGAACGAGAGATCGTCGCCGATCAGGTGAAAGGCGACCTGCGTCAGCCCCTTGAGGGTGGCCACGCGTCGAATGACGGCCAGATTGTCGGCAACGATATCGGCGAAAGTCCAGGCTGCGCCCTGTTGGGCAAAGCCGATGCCGTCGAATCCCAGGCCCGATCCGAGTTCGAGGATCCGTCGGGCGCGAAATGTGTCGCTGTAAAGCAACCCCAGCCAACCGGTCTCCCCTGAGACGCGGCGAGCCGCCATGGCATCCCAGGAGGCAAGGAAGGCCTCGTCCGGGAGGGCGAGGAGGTCGGAGGAAAATACGCGTCCGTCGGTATCACTGCCGCGTGGCGCCTCGCGCCATTTCTCGCGATGGCGATCCAGGACGGGAGCCGCGAAGCTCACGGGAGAGAAGGCGTTTGAAGACATGGATGCACAACTTTACGTAGAATGCGGCCAACGTCACCCATTGACAATATGAGTGAACACTCACTATTGTTCTTTCCATGATCCGCTCGCTGGCTTTCAACCTCTTCTTTTACGGCTTCACCCTGCTGGCCGCGGTCGTCGGCGTCATCCTGGTGCCGATCCCGACGCCGGTGATATTGCGCGGCCTGCTCCACTCCTGGGCTCGCACCATCGTCTGGAGCGCCCGCTGGATCGGCGGCATGAAGGTTGAGATCCGCGGCCGGGATAATATCCCTGCTGCGGGCCCCGCCCTGCTCGCCAACAAGCACCAGAGCGAGAGCGACGGCATCTTTCTGGCAGCCAACATTCCGGGCATCGCCTTCGTTGCCATGCAGGAGCTGTTCCGCTATCCGGTGATCGGCGCGATCCTCTATCGCCTGCAGATGATCCGCGTCGATGCCTGTGGCGGCGACAGGGAACGCGAGCATCTCGCCCAATTCGCCAAGCGCGCCCATGACAGTGGCCGCCACATCGCGATCTACCCCGAGGGCAACCTGATGGAGCCCGGCGAGCGCGAACGCTACCGCTCCGGCATCTATTACCTTTATCGCGATCTCGGCCTGCCGGTGACGCCGGTCGCGACCTCGCTGGGCCTGCTGTGGAACCGCCGCGACTGGCGGAAGAAGCCAGGACGTGCCGCCATCGAGTTCCTGCCCGCCATCGAGACCGGCCTCGACAAGCAGGCGTTCATGCGCCGGCTGGAGGACGCGATCGAGACGGCGAGCGACCGGCTGATCGCCGAGTTTTCAGGCCGGCCCTACGCGGCCTCGCAGCTTGTCCTGCGCTCGCAAGGCCAGACCGGCGTCGGCCAGCCGCTCAGCGCCCCTCGCGCAGCGCCTTGACGAACTCCGCCAGGCCAAACTGCCGCTCGCGCCTCAGCCGCTCCGCCGTCAGGATCGATTTGAGCTGGGTGAGGCTGGTGGCGATGTCGCGGTTGATGACGGCATAGTCGTACTCCGCCCAATGGCTCATTTCGTCGGCCGCCTTGGCCATGCGCCGGGCGACGATCTCGGGCGAGTCCTGGGCTCGCGTGATCAGCCGCTTCTCGAGGTCGCGCGTCGAGGGCGGTAGGATGAACACGGTGACCAGATCCTCGCGGCCCTTTTCCTTGAGCTGCTGCGTGCCCTGCCAGTCTATGTCGAACAGCATGTCGCGGCCGGCGGTCAGCGCCGCCTCGACCGGCGCACCCGGCGTACCGTAATAGTGATCGAACACCCGGGCATGTTCGAGGAATTCGCCGCGCTCGATCATGCCGCGGAAGCTTGCGGTGTCGATGAACTTGTAGTCGACCCCGTCTCTCTCCCCCGGTCGCTTTTCGCGCGTGGTGAAGGAAACGCTGAGCTGGATTTGAGAATCGTTCTCCAGGAGCTGGCGCGACAAGGTCGTCTTGCCCGCGCCCGAGGGCGAGGACAGCACCAGCATCAGGCCGCGCCGCTGGATCGCCGGCGCCTCGGCGTCATTCGACATTCTGAACCTGCTCCCGCATGCGCTCGACGGCGCCCTTCAGATCGATGCCGATCCGCGTGAGCTCGATATCAGCCGACTTCGAGCAGAGCGTATTGGCCTCACGGTTGAATTCCTGGCAGAGGAAATCGAACTTCCGTCCCACTGGATTGTCCGGCCGCGCCTCGGCGAGCAAGGTCCGCGCCTGGGCGATGTGGGCCGCCAGGCGGTCGAGCTCCTCGCGCACGTCGGCCTTGCCGACCAACAGCGCCACCTCCTGGGCGAAACGCTCCTCCGAAAGCGGCGGCGCGCGTTCCAGCAGTTCGGTGAGCTGGCTGTCGAAGCGAGCGCGCAACGTGCCGATCTGCGCCGCCGCCCGCTCGGCCGCGCGCTTGCACAGGCTTTCGATCTCGACGATGTGGCCGTCTATCACCCGGGCCAGCGCCTTGCCTTCGGCCGCGCGTGCAGCGGACAGGGCCTTCAGGACCTCGCCCAGCGTGGTCGAGAGGGCTCGGTCCAGCGCGGCCATCGCCTCTTCGGTTTCCGCGCCCTCGTTCTCCTCTTCGATGACGCCACGCACACGCAGCAGCCCATCGGCCGTCGGCGCCGCCGCGCCGGTGCCCTTGCGCACCTCCTCGACAAGGACGGCGAGCTCGGCCAGCAGCGCACGGTTGATGCGCAGCGGCTTGCCCTGCTGCTCGCTGGTGATGGTGAGCGTGAGCGAGACGTTGCCGCGCTTCAGCTGGGCACCGACGGCATTGCGCGCCGGATTTTCCAGACGGTCGAAGCCTGGCGGCACCCGACAGCGGATCTCGAGGTTGCGGCCGTTGACGCTGCGGGCCTCCCAAACCCAGCGCCGCCGTTCATTCGATCCCTGCGCCCGAGCGTATCCCGTCATGCTTGCGATCAATAATCTAACTCCACTGCACTTCACTGGCCGCGCCGCGGCGAGGCACTCTAGTATCGGCCCCCAGCGCATACAACGCGCTCCGCCGGAAGGTTATCCCATGAAGAAGTTCTCAAGCATCGTCATCACTGGCGCCTCGAGCGGCATCGGCGAGGCGCTGGCGCTCGACTATGCCCGACCCGGTGTGTCACTCGCGCTGACCGGCCGTGACACGGGCCGCCTCGAGGCGGTTGCCACCGCGTGTCGCACCAAGGGCGCCACGGTCGTCGCCGACACCGTGGACGTCATCGACCGTGAGACGTTCGCCGCCTGGCTCACCGCCTTCGACGACAGCCATCCGGTCGATCTTGTGGTCGCCAATGCCGGCATCTCGATCGACAAGGATAATTCCTCGCTCGACGATTTCTCGGTTATCCGCCGAACGCTCGACGTCAATGTCGGCGGCGTGCTGAACACCGTCGAGCCGCTGCTCTCCCGCATGATCGCCCGCAAGCGCGGCCAGATCGCCGTCGTCGCCTCGCTCGCGAGCTTCATCGGGCTGCCCTACTCGGCGTCGTACAACGCCAGCAAGGCCGCCGTCCGGGTGTGGGGCGAGAGCATCCGCTACGTGCTGAAGAAGGACGGTATTGGCGTCAGCGTCGTCTGCCCAGGCTTCGTGGTGAGCCGCATGACGGCGCAAGCGCCCTTCCCCATGCCCTTCCTGATGACCGCCGCGCGCGCCTCCGCCATCATCCGGCGCGGTCTGGCGCGTAACCACGCGCGCATCGCCTTCCCCATCGGCACCAAGGCGGCTGTGTGGTTCGGCCAGATTCTGCCGGGGCGATGGACCGCGCGCCTGCTCGGCGCCTAGTCGGCCGGGCGCAGGCCGCGCGCCGATCCCCACCCTGAACCGCCATCGTCACTTCATCTGGTTGGTCAGCAGCGCCGCGGCGCCGCCCTGCTCCTTGCCATATTTCAGCAGCGCGGCGCGTCCGCCCGCGGCATAGGCGGCGACCGCGCCGAGCAGCCGCTTGAGCTGCTCGGGGCTCGAGCGGTCGAACTTGCAATAGGCGCCGCGCGTCAGCTTGGCGATCTGCGGAAACAACCGCGAGGCGACGCGGTCCTCGCCTTCCTGGAAGACGAACACCGGCAGACCGAGCAGACCGAGCTGACCCGCCTCGTGGCCCACCGCATCGACGTCCTCCTCGCAGCAGTCGCCGACGAAGACCACGGCGTCGATCCGGCTCTCGCGCCGCTGCTCGACGGCATAGCGCAGCAGACGGCCGATCTGCGTGCGCCCGGCCAGGCAGCGCACCGCGCTCATCAGGCGCGCGAGTTCGCGGCCATCCGAGGTCCAGCGGCTGACCTTGAACTCGTCGAAGCCGCGATAGAATGCCAGACGAATGTCGAGGCCGCCGCTGTGGCTGGCGGCAACGAACATCTCGCCTTGCAAGGATGACGCGAGGTCCCAGGTCGGTTCGCGACTGGCTGTGGCGTCCATGGCGAACAGCAGGCGTCCTCTCGTGCCCGGCGCGCGCGGCGACATTTCGCCGAGTTCGCGCACAAAGCGATCGACATCGCCTGCGGTCGACTGCTGCGGCGTCAAATCCGTCTTCCGAGCCACGCGCCTTCCCTCCTGCAGTCAATATAGGCGGTTTTCGCCTTGTCGGCGTCGAATTCCGCCGACAACAATGCCTGCACATGTCTGACGTCGCCCGCACGACAAAATTCGGCAGGTGGCGGGTGAAGCGTCGTCGCAAGCTCGCCATCTGGCTCGACGAGATGGGTCCGCGCCTGCTGGCCGAGCGGCCGACCCTGGGCCGATTGTTTGCCCGCTGCCTGGCCGGGCGCAGGCCTTCGTTGCAGGCCTTCCCCGGCTGGACCTTTGCCCGCGAATATTTCGTCGAGCACCGCTGGATGGCAACGCGTCGGGGCGTGCTTTGGCGGTTTGCGCTCCGGAACAAGCTCAGCGTCCCACTTGTCCTGCCCTGGCTTGCCGGGACCAGGGTCGAGGTGACGCTCGGCAACGATCTCAGCCTCTGCCTCTACGTCGCCGGCTCCTTCGAGCCCAACGAATTTGCCTTTCTCGATCGGATGCTGCGCCGCGGCATGATCGTCATCGATGTCGGCGCCAATGACGGGCTGTACACCCTGTTCGCGGCCCGCCGCGTCGGCTCGCGCGGACGCGTGGTTTCGGTCGAACCGAGCTCGCGGGAGCGCCGAAACCTCGAACGCAATCTGGCGCTGAATCGGCTGAGGAACGTGACGGTTGTGCCGGCCGCGCTGGCGGCCGAAGCCGGGTACGCGCAGCTGCAGATCGCACCGGCGTTGCATGGCGGGCACAACACGCTCGGCGGCTTTGCCCACAAGGGCGTCGCGGCCATCGGCTCCGAGCGGGTCCCGGTCGAGACCCTGGATATGCTTGCTGAGCGCCTGTCGCTTGGCAAAGTGGACGTGATCAAGATCGACGTCGAAGGCGCCGAGACGAAGGTGCTCGCTGGCGGCCGCCAGCTCTTGAAGATCGCGCGACCGGCGCTGCTGATCGAGGCCAACCAAGACGCGCTGCGCAAGCAGGCAACGAGCACGGACGAGATGCTCGCGCTGCTGCGTTCACTCGAGTACGAGATCTTCGTTTTCTCCGACGCCACCGGCCTTGTCGAACGGTGGATCGAAGGCGCTCCGCTCTCGGCCAACATCGTCGCGCTGCCGAAGTAGCCTTTGACCCCCTCCGGCATGTGAAATATCGTGCGCGGCGCGCTCAGCGCCAATGCAAGCATGACCGGAAACGCCGCGACCTTCGCCACGCTGTTCCTGCGGGTCTTCCTGCCGTTCGCGTTCGCCTATTTCCTGTGCTACATCTTCCGCGGCGTGAACGCGGTGATCTTTCCCTATCTCGAACGGGACATCGGCATCACCGCGGGCGACCTCGGGCTGCTGACTTCCGCCTTCTTCCTGTTCTTCGCCGGCTGCCAGCCGGTGCTGGGCGTCATGCTCGACCGCTACGGACCGCGCCGCGTGCAGGCGGTGCTGCTGGCCATGGCGGCGTTGGGTTCGGCCTTGTTTGGCTTGAGCCTCTCGCTCGGCGAATTGATCCTGGCCCGCGCGCTGATCGGGCTGGGCTTCGCCGGCGGGCTGATGGCGGCCATCAAGGCCATCACACTCTGGTATCCGCCGCAACGCTGGGGAGTGATCACCGGCTTGCACATGATGGCAGGCGGGCTGGGCTCGATGGCCGCCACGCTGCCCGTGCAATGGTCGCTGTCGGTCATGAGCTGGCAAGGTCTGTTCTTCTGGCTGGCCGGTCTCTGCCTCGCTACGTCAGCGATCCTGTTGGCGGTCGTGCCCGAGCGTTCGGCGACGGCGTCGAAGGGCACGCTCGGCGAGCAGTTTCGCATCACCGGCATTGTGCTGACCGACGGCTTCTACTGGCGCATCCAGCCGCTGATGTCCGTTCAGCAGCTCGCCTTCATCGGCTGCATCACGCTGTGGATCGGCCCCTGGCTGCGCGACGTCGGCGGCATCGCCGCCGAGGAGCGGGCCGACATCCAGCTCACCACCACGGCGGTCATGACTTTGGGCTTCGCGCTGAGCGGCGTGATCTCGGGCGCCTTCCGCCGGATCGGCATCAGCGAATTCGGTACGGCTGGCATCACCAGCTTCCTGTTCGCGCTGGTCTGCGGCTGGCTGGCGTTCCTGCCGGCGCTCCATCCCGCCGTGGCCTGGCCGCTGTTCGGCTTTTTGGGCGCCTGCCCGATCCAGTACATGCCGCTGATGGTGTCGTCGTTCCCCGCCCGCTATGCCGGCCGGGTCAGCACCAGCAGCAACCTCGTGGTGTTCAGCGTGATCTTCGCCGGGCAGTGGGCGATCGGAAAAATCGTCGATCTGTGGCCCAAGACCGCTACCGGCTATGCGTCGGACGGCTACACCTGGGCGTTCGGGATACTGTTCATCCTGCAGCTTGCGGGTCTGGCATGGCTGGTGCTGTCGCGGGCGCGGCCGCTGGCGCGGCAGCACCTGGTCGCGGCAGATTGAGCGCAGCCACAAGGTCGCGCACCTCCTGCCGCGCCGCGACGTGGCTGAGCGTCAGCGATGGTCCGCCGCTGCCCCGCTTGAGATCGAGCAAGGTCAATCCGTTCAGGAACAGCTCCTTGTAGATCACGCGTTCGCTCAAGCCCGCGGCGACGCGAAAGCCGATGCGCCTGGCCAGCGCCGAGAGGACGGTGCCCATATCGCGCTTGTTGCGCGCCGCCAGCGACGACAGACGATTGCGCATCACCACCCAATCGACCGGCCGGCCGCCCTGGACGGCGCGGAGCTGACGCTGCTTCCAGACCGCCTCGGCATAGATCGACGGGCGGACGATCTTAAGTGTGTCGGGATCGACGCGGGCCAAAAGGTCGAGATCGATGAAGCTGTCGTTGAGCGGCGTCAGCAGCGTGTCGGCCCAGGTATGGGCAAGCCGCGACAGGTGCGTGTCGCTGCCCGGCGTGTCGACGATCACGAAATCGACGGCGCCGATCACCTCCTCCAAGGCCGCCTCGAACCGCGCCCT
>DASZJU010000622.1:0-1684 GCA_035947815.1 Reyranella sp. | reverse complement strand
CCTTCGGCCACGGCGAAGATGCCGTTGCCGGCCTGGAAGACGCGTCCGGTGATCTCGCGGCTTTGCTCGCTCACCAGCCAGGTCGACACCGGGGCGACCCATCGCGGATCGCGGCGCTTCTTGTCCTCCTCGGTGTACTGGCGCAGGTCCTCGGTCATGCGCGTCAGCGCCGACGGCGAGATCGAGTTGACCGTGACGCCGTAGCGCCCGAGCTCGCGCGCGGCGATGACGGTGAACGAGGCGATGGCCGCCTTGGCCGCCCCATAGTTGGTCTGGCCGATATTGCCGTAGATGCCCGACACCGAGGTCGTCGTGACGATGCGCGCATCGACCGGGCCGCCTTTGGCCTTGGCCTGGTCGCGCCAGTAGGCCGCGGCATGGCGCGACGGCGCGAAGGTGCCTTTCAGGTGCACCTTGATGACGGCGTCCCACTCGTCCTCGCTCATGTTGACCAGCATGCGGTCGCGCAGGATGCCGGCATTCAGCACCAGGGCATCGAGCTTGCCGAAGGCCTGTATCGCCTGGTCGACCATGTGCTTGGCGCCGTTCCAGTCGGAGACGTCGTCGCCGTTGGCTACCGCCTCGCCACCCTTGGCCTTGATCTCGTTCACGACCTGCTGGGCCGGCCCTGCGTCGTTGCCCTTGCCGGCGCGGTCGCCGCCGAGGTCGTTCACCACCACCTTGGCGCCATGCTCGGCCAGCATCAGGCAGTGCTCGCGGCCCACGCCGCGCGCCCCGCCTGTCACGATCGCCACCCGTCCTTCGCACAATCTCGCCATTGCTCCCTCCCGTTTCTGTCGTGTCTGACCGTGCTTTCCTGCGCTACTCTAGCGGTCTACCGAGGAGGATCGCCATGGACACCCTGCCGCTCGTCGCCCCCGAACTGGTCGGCCTTTCCGCTCAGCGGCTCGACCGCGTGCGCAAATGGATGCATGGCTGGGTCGATAGCGGCCGCCTGGCCGGCATGACGGCCGTCGTCATGCGCAAGGGCGAACTCGCCTTCGCCGAGACCTGCGGCCGGGCCGACGTCGAGCGCAACAAGCCGATGCGGCCGGATACGATCTTCCGCATCTATTCCATGACCAAGCCGCTCACCTCGACGGCGATCATGATGCTGTACGAGGAGGGCCGCTTTCAGCTCGACGATCCGATCTCCAAATTCATTCCCGGCTTCGCCAATCCGCGGGTCTATTCCGGCGGCAGCCGCGGCAAGATCGATTCAGTGCCGGCCGAGCGCGAGATCAATTTCCGCGACCTGCTGACCCACACGTCGGGCCTGACCTACGGCTTCATGGAGAGCAACCCGGTCGATGCGCTGTACCGCGCCAAGGACGGCGTCGATTTCGGCACCGCCGACACCAGCCTCAAGCAGGTCGTCGAGAAGCTCGCGACCTTCCCGCTGATCGCCCAGCCTGGCAAGGCGTGGAATTACAGCGTCGCCACCGACGTGCTGGGATACCTGGTCGAAGTCATCTCCGGCCAGCCTTACCAGGTCTATCTCAAGGAGAAGGTGCTGAAGCCGCTCGGCATGGTCGACACCGACTTCCACGTCCCGGCCGACAAGCATGAGCGCTTCGCCGCCAACTACCAGGCGGGTGCCGGCGGTAAGCTCGAGCTGCTCGACGATCCCGGCAAGAGCCGCTACCTCGCCCCGCGCAAGGTGAACTCGGGCGGCGGCGGCCTG
>DASZJU010000621.1:0-6552 GCA_035947815.1 Reyranella sp. | reverse complement strand
CGAGAAGGGCTCCTACATGCCCGCGCCGATTTTCTTCGCGCACAGGATTCTCAAGGTGCTCTCCGAGCAGCGCCGCAACGGCCAGCTTGCCGACCTGCAGCCCGACGCCAAGAGCCAGGTCACCGTGCGCTACGTCGACGGCAAGGCCATTGGCGCCACCAAAGTCGTGGTCTCCACGCAGCACCGCGAAGCGACCGGCAAGGGCAAGAAATACAACTCGGGCATGGTCAAGGAGATGATCGCGGGCCATGTCGCGAAGTCGCTGCCCCAGGGCTGGATGCCCAAGAAGGCGGCCGACTTCTTCGTCAATCCAACCGGCAACTTCGTCGTCGGCGGCCCCGACGGCGATTGCGGCCTCACGGGCCGCAAGATCATCGTCGACACCTACGGCGGCTACGCGCCGCACGGCGGCGGCGCCTTCTCCGGCAAGGACCCGACCAAGGTCGACCGCTCGGCGGCCTATGCCGCGCGCTACCTCGCCAAGAACGTGGTGGCGGCGGGACTGGCCGATCGCTGCCTGATCCAGGTTGCCTATGCGATCGGCGTCGCCGACCCGATGTCGCTCTATGTCGACACCCAGGGCACCGGCAAGGTCGACGAGCGCAAGCTCGAGAAGATCCTGTCCGACGTCTTCCCGCTCAGGCCGACCCACATCCGCCGCACGCTCCAACTCAACAAGCCGATCTACAAGCGTACCGCGGCCTACGGCCATTTCGGCCGCAAGCCCGACAAGGATGGCGGCTTCTCCTGGGAGCGCACCGACCTTGCGGCCGAGCTGAAGCGGGCCTTCGGCGCACGATAAGCTTTAGGAACAATCTCTAAACGATTGATTTAGCGATAATTTCAGGTAGTCTCAAAGGGGCAAATGGCCCCTCTAGAGAATGCCGGGTTCCAACCCTCGGTTTGGGACGGCAATAGAAGCCGCCCGATCGACTCGCTCATGCGCGCGTTGCTCTACATTGCCCAGCAGGTCGGCCGGCCGCTGAGCGAAGCCGACGTGCGCCGCCTGGCGGCGGTGCCGGCAGCGGGTCTCGACGAGAGCGCCTTCCTGACGGCAGGCGCGCGGCTTGGCCTTGAAACGCACGCCCTCGATCTCACGCCGGAGCGCCTTGGCGAGCTGCCCCTGCCGTTCGCCCTCGTGGCGGCCGGCCAGCCGGCCCATGTCGTGGTGACCGGAAAAGGTGGCCGCTGGGTCGTGCTGGACGTCGTCGAGGGCCGCGCCTGGCGGTTGTCGACGGACGAGGTCATGGCGCTCGGCACGCGCGCTCTGGTGATGCGCGAGCAGCGGCCCGACGAGCGGCGCGCGGCGTGGTATGCGCCGCTCTGGCTGCGCGTGCGGCCGGTGATCCTGAAGCTCGCCGCCGCCTCTTTCGCGATCAACCTGCTGGGCCTCGCCACGCCGCTGTTCATGATGCTGGTGCTGAACATGGTGATCGGCCGCGGCCCATCGACCGGCGGAGCCTCGGTCATGTTGGTGCTCTCAGCGGGCATGCTGATCGCCTATGGCCTCGACTTCGCGTTGCGCGTGATGCGCGGCTGGCTTTCGGCGCGCACCGGTGCGCGCCTCGACACGCTGATGAGCGCCGAGGTCCTGCATCATCTGGTGCAGCTGCCCTATCGCCATTTCGAGCGCACGCCGTCGGGCGTCATCGTCGAACGACTGCGCCAGCTCGATGTGCTGCGCAGCTTCTTCACCGGCCAGATGCCGGTGCTCGCCATCGACATCGCTTTCGTGGCGCTGTTCCTCGCCGCCACCTTCGCCATCAGCGCGACCCTGGGCACGGTCGCCACCGTGGCGATCCCCATCCTGGTCGGCGTGTCACTGGCGACCCATCGCGCCCAACGCCGGCTGGCCGACGAGAGCTTCCAGACGCTGGCCGCCAAAAGCTCGACCTTGACCGAGACGGTCGCCAACGCCGCCACCATCAAGGCGCTCGGGCTCGAGGCCGAGGTCGAGAAGCGCTGGCAGGCGCGGGTCGAGCAATCCGCCTGGACGAGCTTCCGCGCCAACAACCTCGCCAACATCGCCACCAGCGCCTCGGGTTCCTTGCAGCTCGTGGCGTCGCTGGTGATCGTGGTGATCGGCGTCCATGAGGTCGTCGATCACCGCATGACAGTGGGCGCGCTGATCGCCGCCAACATGCTGGCCACGCGCGCCCTGCAGCCGATGCGCCAGTTGGTGGCGGCCTGGCACCAGCTGCAGGCTGTCGGCGCCGCCTTCAAGCGCATCGACGCGCTGATGCGCGAAGCGGTCGAAAGCCCACCCGGCGAGCTCGCGCCCATGCCGGCGCTCGTGGGCGATATCGTTTTCGATCGCGTCTCCTACCGGGCCGACGACAATGCGCCGGCGATCCTGCGCGACACCGATCTCGTGGTGGCGGCCGGCGAGATCCTGGGCATCGTGGGACCCTCGGGCTCGGGCAAGACGACGATCGCCAACCTCGTTCAGGGATTGTTCAAGCCGACTGCCGGCCGCGTGCTGGTCGACGGCACCGACATCGCCCATATCTCGCCGGCGCAACTGCGCGCGCAGATCGGCTGCGTGCCGCAGGATGTGCAGCTCTTCACCGGATCTGTGCGCGAGAACATCGCGATGGGCGTAGTCGACAAGGATCCCGGCCGCGTCGTGGCGGTGGCCAGGTTCGTCGGCGCCCATGACTTCATCCAGCGCCTGCCGCAGGGCTACAACACCGTGCTGGGCGAGCGCGGCCAGGGCTTGTCGACCGGCCAACGGCAGCTTCTCAGCATCGCCCGCGCGCTGATCCGCAACCCGCGCATCCTGATCCTCGACGAGGCGACCAGCGCGCTCGACCCCGCCACCGAGGAACAGCTGCTGCGCCAGCTCAAAGCCAATACGCGTGGCCGCACGGTGATCATGATCACCCATCGGCTTGCGCCGCTCGCCATCGCCGACCGGGTGGCGCTGGTGATGGACGGCAGAATCGAAAGGATCGGCGCGCCAACGGACGTCATGGCCTATGCGCGCATCCGCATGGCCGAGGCCAGTCGCGGCCAGAGTGCCGCCGGCGCGGCAGCGCATGCCGTTGCCCAGGCGATGCTGGCGTAAATCGACTTGAGGGTTAGGCGATATCGCCGAAGTCGGGATCTTCCAGACGGGCCAGCCGTTCGGAGGCCAGTCGCGCGCAGTCGATCAACAGCGACTTGCGACGCGCCGCCGCCACCGGCCGGCGCGGCGACGGGCGCAGGATCTCCCCGCCATAGGAGTCGGCCACGATCAGGCCGATCTCCGCCGGAATGAGTGCCTGGGGGAAGTCGACGGGCACGGCGACGTAGAGCTGATCGCACCAGTCGAGATAGTCAGGCCATTTGACGTCGACCCGCCAATCCTCGATCGACGATTTCACCTCGACGATGGTGATCTCACCGCCGCGGCTCACGGCGAAAATGTCGGCCCGCCTGCCATCGGGCAACGGCACTTCGAGCAGCACCGAATGGCCCGCCTGTCGCATCAGCCGGCAGGCGCCGCGGCACACGGCGAGGGTGACTTCCGGGCGCGCTTGTCGTGTGACGGACAGCATGCTCATGGGCCGGATCTAGCGGTTGGACGGAGTCCTCGGCGGATTGACGCGCGCTTGTGATCCGTCGTCGGTCGGACGTTCGGACGTCGGCACAAAGCGCTGCGCCAACGCCTCGGCGCGCTTGCGGTCTGGTTCGGCAATTTGCTCCGCCGCCTTTTCCCGAACGACGCGGGAATCCGAGTGGCCGCCCTTCTCGGCGAGCAGCAGCCACTTGTAACCCTCGACCGGATCGGCCGTGCCGGCCACGCCGCCGATCAGCATGATGCCGACCGCGTGCTGGGCCTGCGGTAATCCCTGCTGGGCGGCACGACCGTACCAGACCAGCGCCTGCGCGGGATCGCGCGGCACGCCGACGCCGGCGAAGTAGGCGTTGGCGAGCTTGAACTGCGCCGACGGCACGCCGGCATTGGCGGCGCCCTGATACCAACTCAGCGCCGACTGGACGATCTTCTCATTGGTTGCCTTATCGCGCGTCGCGGGCGTGCGTGCCGCCATGTCGCCCATTGCCAGGGCGGCCTCGGGTATGCCGCTTTCTTGCGCCTGCATCAGCCAGCGCTGTGCAGCGACAGGGTCGCGTTTGACGCCGTTGCCTTCGCTCAGCGCCAGGCCATAGCGCAGTCCGGCGAGGGCATGGCCTTTCTCGGCGGCCCGTCGATAGAGATCGGCGGCGCGCACCGGGTCGGCGACAGCCTGTCCCATGGTCTCCGACAAGGCGCGGCCCAGCGTGTAGAGCGCCTGGGGATCGCCGCCGGCCGCCGCTTTCTCCAGCCAGGCGCGCGCCTGGATGAGGTCGGCCGGCACGCCCTGCCCGCGCATATAGAGAATTCCGAGGTTGATCTGGGCGCGTACGTGGCCGGCCGCCGCAGCCTTCTCGAAGAGTTCGACCGCCCGCCTCTCGTCGCGCGGCGTGGCCGCCAATCCTTGGGCATAGACCAATGCCAGCCGGTGCGCGCCTTCGCTCGAGCCGGCGTCGACGGCATGCTGGATGTGGCGCAGGCCTTCGCGATCGGCTCCGCGGTCGAGTTGGACGGCGCCCAGCCAAGCTTCGGCATCGGCGTCGCTTGAGGCGAGCGCGCGAAAAGCTGCTTCGGCGGCGGCGAGATCGCCGGCACGATAGGTCTCGACTGCGGGGCGCAAAGCCGGCGCGACATCGGCGGCGCCGACCTGTTGGCCATGCGCGACGCCGCTTACGGCGAGCAGCGCCGCGAGCAGCGCCACCCGCAGCGCGATCATTTCGTCTTGAAGGTGTAAGCCAAAGCTTCCGCCTTGGCCTTTTCGATCTCGTCGGGCTTCAGGTCGCGCACAACCTGGTCAACCGACTGCGGCGCCACCGCTGCATTCCAGTGTTCGGCGATGAGGATCCACTTGTAGGCATCGAAGGCGCTCTTCGGCACACCCTTGCCCTCGGCATAGGCGCCGGCGATCGGCAGCATCGCCGGCACATAGCCGCGCTCGGCGGCATCGAGCAACAGGGGCGTCGCCTTGTTGACGTCGTAGAGCTTCGATTCGGGATTGCCGTAGATGTAGAGGCCGGCGAGGAACTGCGCGCGCGGGTCGCGCTCCTTTATCAGGACCGCGAGTTCTTTTTCCGCGGTTGCCAAGTCGCCGGCCTGCATCGCCTTGACGGCTTCCTCCATGCCGGCTGCAGCTGGCTGGGCAAGAACCGTCAACATCGCGGCGAAACCGAAGAGGGCGAGCAGGGGTCGACAAGAAGAAACGAATCGCACGGATAAACACTCCCGGAGACGACGGCCAGTTTAAGTTCTGTGCTGGCTGGGTGGTCGCTCGTCTACCATGGAATTGGGACCGAAGCCGGCATGAAGCGCTGATCGCGATGGCAGGTCGCGGGGGATTTTTCTCTCGCTTGTGGAGTGTTTCTGTCGGCACAGCAGGTCAAACTGCAACTTTCGGTCAAATTGCACTTCAATCGCAAGAGACAATTCGCCGCCGACAGATCAAACCATTGAAATCAAACAAGAAAGCCAAAGTCAGACGGTAGTTTGCGCGAAACCTGCATCCCCTTTTTCGCCTATCTGCTGTCGCAAAGATGCAAGAAAACCTAGCAAATGCAGGGGGTAGCCCAACTCAGATATGCAGTTTTGCAAGTAACGCGGGTCGGTCTCATTTGTTAAGTTGTCTCCATTAGAGACAGTCCTAGGCTGTTGTAATTCATATCCGAAAGGTTTTCCCACAGAGAACTGGCAGCGCTTCCTACCCAGCGCGCCGTGACCCCAAAATCCCCATAGCCCGCCGGCGGCTTTCCCAGGCCGCTCATCGAAGCCCCCTTCCCACACACCCCAAGGCTTCGATAACCCCACACCCAGGCGGGCTCCTAAGGAAGGCCGGTCGTTCCCCAAGCGGCCGGCCTTTCGTATTTTTGGCGGCAATCCACAGGCTCTGGCGCCGCCGGGATTAACGCATGCGAAAAATTAAGGAAAAGCGACGGGCAGGCCAGCATTTAGCCAAGATAGTTGCAGGGCCAACGCAACCTCAGATCCCCCAAAAGCGTCTATCTTGGAAAAATAAATGCAACAAAATCGGGGGTTGGAGTCAGTCAAGATATGCATTTTTGCAAGTTACCAATTCTGCAACCCATGTTAAAGTATCGCCATTAAAGAAATTCTTATTCTATTGGTTTCAATATGAAAATTGTCGGATTCCCAATTGATGTGTCGCGTTCGCAGGATGGCCGTATCGTGCGCGGTCTGCGAACCCGGCAGGCCCTTATCCAGGCGACGCTGGACCTCATTCAGGCCGGTGACGTTGAACCGACCTCGGCGGCCATCGCCACCATCGCCGGTGTGTCCAGCCGCGCGCTCTTCCAGCACTTCACCAGCCTTGCCGATCTCTACGCTGCTGCGTTCGACTTGGCCGTGAGCCGTGCCTTCGACCTCAACCGCCCGGTGGATGCCGCCGCGCCGCTCACCAATCGCATCGAGCTTCTGGTGTCCGACCGCGCGCAGTTGTTCGAGGAGTGGCTGCCGGTATGGCACTTCGCCGAACGGGTGCGCAG
>DASZJU010000620.1:0-18037 GCA_035947815.1 Reyranella sp. | reverse complement strand
GTCGCCATGCGGCGGCGCACGAAGGCCCAGCCCATGGCCGGTGCATTGGCCTGCAACTGGGCGAGCTCGCGCGCATATTCCGGCGGCAGCGCGTCGGGGATGGTGGAGATGAGCTGCGCCGCCTTCATCAGCGGCCCCTTCAGGCCGCCCAGCGCTACCTTCAGTTCCGCCGCGTGCTTGTCGCGATCGAGCGTGAAGCCGAGATAGCGCTGGCCCGCCAGCTTGGCGGCCAGCCCGCCGACGGAGGCGCCGACCCGGGCGTAGCGGCCGAGCCGGCCGCCGAGGGAATCGCCATCGTTTTCTGCCATTTGCGAATCACCTCACCCTGAGGAGCGACCCGCAGGGTCGCGTCTCGTCGCGCGGAGTAACCTCCGCGCTTAGGTGGGCAACGCACTTGCCTGTGGCCCATGCTTCGAGACGCTCGCTGCGCTCGCTCCTCAGCATGAGGTGGATGTGTGTCAACGACATCTAGAGTTTTTCCAATTCATCGACGAAGCCCGAGATGACGCCCAGTCCCTTGTCCCAGAAGGCGGGATCCGAAGCGTCGAGACCGAACGGCGCCAAAAGCTCCTTGTGCCGCTTCACGCCGCCCGCCTTCAGCATGTCGAGGTATTTGCCCTGGAAATCCTTCTGGCCGGACTGGTAGGCGGCGTAGAGCGAGTTCACCAGGCAGTCGCCGAAAGCATAGGCGTAGACGTAGAACGGCGAATGGATGAAGTGGCCGATATACGACCAGTAATTCCTGTATTCGTCATCGAAGGTGAAGGCCGGACCCAGGCTCTCCTTCTGCACCGCCATCCAGATCTCGCCGATCGCGTCGGGCGTGAGCTCGCCCTGGCGCCGCGCCATGTGCAGGCGCGATTCGAAATCGTAGAAGGCGATCTGGCGCACCACCGTGTTCAGCATGTCCTCGACCTTGCCGGCCAGCATGGCCTTGCGCGTCGGCTTGTCGGGCGCGGACTTCAGCAGCGACTGGAAGGTCAGCATCTCGCCGAACACCGAGGCGGTCTCGGCCAAGGTCAGGGGCGTGTCGGCCATCAGCGCACCCTGCCGCGCCGACAACACCTGGTGCACGCCGTGGCCCAGCTCGTGCGCCAGGGTCATCACGTCACGCACCTTGCCCTGGTAGGTGAGCAGCAGGTAGGGGTGCGCCGACGGCACCGTGGGATGAGCGAAGGCGCCGGGCGACTTGCCGGGCCGCGCCGGGGCATCGATCCAGCCCGTGCCGAAGAACTTCTGGCCGACATCGGCCAGTTCGGGCGAGAAGGCGCGGTAGGCGTCGAGTACGATCTTCTCGGCCTCATTCCACGGGATGGTGCGGTCGTCATGCTCGGGCAGCGGCGCGTTCCTGTCCCAGTAGGGCATGCTCTCGACGCCGAACCATTTGGCCTTGAGCTTGTAGTAGCGGTGCGCCAGCCGCGGATAGGCGGCCTTCACCGACGCGGCGAGCGCATCCACGACCTCGTCCTCGACCACGTTGGCGAGGTTCATCGATGATTGCGGACGCGAGTATTTGCGCCAGCGGTCCTCGATCTCCTTGTCCTTGGCGAGCGTATTGGTGACCAGCGAGAAGATGCCGATATTGTCGCCCTGCACCTTGCCGAACGACTTGGCGGCGTCCTTGCGCACGGCGGCGTCCTTGCTCGAGAGCTTGTCGAGGATCTGCGGCTCGGTCAGCACCTCGTTACGGAAGGGATAGCGCAGCCGCGCGATGGTCTCGTCGAACAGGCGCGACCAGGCGGCGCGGCCGACGACATGCTTCTCGTGCAGCGCCTTCTCCATCTCGTCGGACAGCTGATGCGGACGAAAGACGCGGAGGTCGCGCAGCCACGGGCCGTATTTGGCCAGCGCCGGATCCTTCAGCTTGGCCGCCAGGTCGCCATCGTCCAGCTTGTTGATCTCGAGCCGGAAGAACACCAGCTTGGTGCCGATGTCGGTCAGCGCCTGGGAGACGTCCTGCGAGAAGCGGCCGCGCTCGGGATCGGCCATGTCCTGCGCGTAATAGAGAGAGGCATAGGAGCCGATGCGGCCCATCAAGTCGTTCAGCGCCTCGAATTTGGCGACCGCCGCGCCCAGCGCCTTTCCGTCCATGCCCGCCACCCTGCCCTCGTAGGCCTTGGCGAAGGACTCGGCGTCAACGGCGGCGCGCTTCAGGTCGGCGTCGAGATCGGGCCCGCTCGGGCTGGAATAAAGGTCGGAGAGGTTCCAGGTCGGCAGGTCGCCCAGCATCGCGTTCATTCACAAACTCCTTGCTGGCCCTGGATATGGGGCGTCATCCGCCGCGCGGCTAGCCTCCCTTTGCTCCTGCGGAGCTTCGGGAGGCCGGCACCAGTTGGTAAGCCCACGCCACCCGAAGCTGCCCCGCAGCGTAGGGTGGCTAGAGTGCGCGCCGGATCGCCGCCGCTCGGTCTAGCACGCTTCCTGGCCCGATAGGCACGATCTCGAATCCACGGTCGCGATAGGTCTTTTCATGGACCTGCTCGAAACGCCGGGCGTCCTCGAAGCTGATTCTGCGCGCCTCGGTCGGTTTGATGAAGCCCATCGTGCGAATAAAAAATACACGCTTCTGATAGATCCCTTCCCGCTCGATTCGTTGCAGTTCGTGCGACAAGGCCGTCGAGGCGGGATGGCCGAGAAAGATGGCAAGGGCGGCCGTGCACACCGCCGAGCGGTCGTGGAACTGTATGTCGTCTGGCGCGTTCGCCGCACGCGATTGCCGGCGCCTCTGCAGGTCGACGACCAAATCGATGAAGGAGGACCTGGTCCAGGGTTCGGCGACGCCGCGCGCCTGTTCGAGCGCAATGACGTCGGTCGCGGCCTCCTCCACGACGCCGAAGCCGTCGAGCTCGAGTTGCCGAAGGAGGACCGTCTTTCCCGCACCGGGCGTGCCGGTGAGAATGAAGCGCCTCATCCCGGATCGGCGGCGATGGCGTCGAGGAACGGGCCGATCAACAAGGCGGCAAAAGGCTCGATCTTCGCCGGGTCGCTTTCCTTGTAGTGTCCGGCGGCATCCAGCAGGTTCATGGTCCCGAGCACGCGGCCTGCATAAACCACCGGCACGTTGATGGCCGATTCGCAGCCCAGCGAGCGGATCAGCTCGTGATCGAAGAACGCCCATTTGACGTCCTCGTAGGTGTAGCCGACCCAGGCGCGGCGCTGGCCGATCACAAGCTTGTGCCAGTCGCTCTCGGTCACCGGCTTGTAGCCACCGACGGGATATTCCTTGGGCATGTTGGTGTAGAGCCGCTTCACCCGTTTGCCGTCGGGCGCCACATAGAGAAGCGTGAACAGCTTGTGGCCGACCGTTTCGGCCAGCGCCTTGTCGACCGCCTTGAACAGCGCCTCGGGCGGTCCGGGTTGTCGAAGCGCTTTCAGGCAGGAGTCGAACGGCGTTGTCATTGATATCCTCATGTCTCAGGTTTTTGCGCGGAGACCGCTCGACCCGATCTCAGGTCGCCCGCTCGACCTCGACCAAATTCGTATTGTAGGTCGTGGCGCCGCACGGCGCCGAGCGGTCCTCGGCCAGCACGTTGGCGCAGCCGTTGGTGTCGGCGCCATCGCTGCCCGGCGTCACCCAGGCGCCCTCCTTGATCGAGACGACGCCCGGCGCGATGCGGCTGGTGACCTTCACCGGCAGCACGGTAGAGCCGCGGTCGTTGAAGACGCGGACCCTCTCGCCGTTCGCGATGCCCCGTTGGTTGGCGTCGGCGGTGTTCATCCAGACGTCGTCGGGGTCGATCCGCGCCAGCAGCGGCTGGTTGCCGTGGATCGAATGGGTGCGCGCCCGCGACTTCGGGCTGCACAGCATCAGCGGAAATCTCGCCTCGCGCTTCACCGGCTCGATCCAGGTCGGAATGGGCGGGATATGGCCGAGGCCATAGGGGTTGGGATTGGCCGCCAGCGCCAGGGAGTAGATCTCGATCTTGCCCGACGGCGTCGTGAACCTGTTGCTCTCGGGATCGCGGATCTGCGCGGCGAAGGCGACCGCGTCCCTGGGCGGCGCGAAGCGCGCCACGCCTTTGTCGGTGAAGGAGTCGAAATCGTCGACCGACTCGCGCGTCAGCTCGCGCAGCCACTCCATCTCGGTCTTTTCGGCATAGTCGTTGATGCCGACGCGCGCCGCCAGGTCGGCGAAGATGTCCATGTCGTTGCGGCATTCATACATCGGCTTGATCGCCTGCTTCATGAAGATCGCGTAGTGCCCGGCGCCCGCCCACGGCGTGTGCACGTCGTTTCGTTCCCAGAAGGTCGTCGCCGGCAGCACGATATCGGCATGACGCGCGGTCGGCGTCATGAAATGGTCCTGCACGACGATCAGCTCCACGCCGTCCAGCGAGGCCGCCATCTTGTTGGCGTTGGGGCACTGGTTGAACAGGTCGCCGCCCGCCGAGTAGATCGCCTTGATGTCGGCCGGATAGCCGCCCGATTTGCCGCGCGCCAAAAGGTCGGCCAGCAGCGGCGTCGAGACCTTCGAATTGATCGGGTTGGTGCCCGGCGGCAGGCTCTTGATGCCGGCGCGGCCCGTGGCGCCGTTGCTGACGCCCGAGTTGCCGCCGACGATCCCGACATTGCCGGTAATCGCCGCCAAGGCGTAGGCGGCGCGATGGAACTGCTCGCCGAACGCCGTGCGGCCAGGCGCGTAGCCGCACTGCAGGGCAGCAGGCTTGGTCGTGGCGAATTCGATGGCGAGCCGCCGGATGGTCTCGGCCGGCACGCCGCAGAGTGCCGCCGCCCATTCCGGCGTCTTGGGCACGCCGTCGCTCTCGCCCAGCAGATACGATTTGTAAGAGGCGCCAGCGGGCGCGCCGTCCGGCAGATGGGCCTCGTCGAAGCCCAGCACGTGGCGGTCGCAATAGGCCTGGTCGTGCAAGCCCTCGCTCACGATGACATGGGCCATGGCGATCAGCGCCGCGGCGTCGGTCGAGGGCTTGATGAAGATGTGTTCGCCGGCAAGCGCGGCGCTGGTGCGCGTGCGGCGCGGATCGACGCAGACGATGCGGACGCCCTTCTTCTTCGCCTCCCTGAGATACTGCTGCGTGCCGGTGCCGAACGTGCCGTCGGCGGGACTCCAGCCCCACATCACGATCAGCTTCGAGTTCACGTAGTCGGTCGGCTCGCGGCCGGCGGACTTGTAGTCGGCCTTGGCGCCGTAGGTCATGCGCACGGCGAAGATCTCGGCCTCGGCCGACATGTTCGACCACAGCTCGGTGCAGCCGCCGAACTTGTAGAAGAAGCGCTTCGGGACGCCGAAGCCGTGCAGCATCGAGGTGTTGCCCGAGCGTGAGCAGTCAAGGATGGCGGCATTGCCATGCGTCTCGCGGATCCGCAGCAACTCCTTGGCGACATGGTCCAGCGCCTCGTCCCACGAGATACGCTCGAACTGCCCCGAGTTGCGCGGTCCGACGCGGCGCATCGGATATTTCAGCCGGTCGGGATGGTAGACGCGCTCGATCTGCCCGACACCGCGGCCGCAGGCGTGCAGCGGCGGCAGCTCGGGCTGCCAGCGCGCCGGGTCGGTCGAGATTTTTACGATACGGTCGTCGACGACGTGGGCGTTGACCACGCAGCGGCCGCCGCAATTGTGGCCGCAGGTGCTGGTGACGACGGTCTCGCCGGCGCGGCCCAGGCGCCGCGGCTGCTGGTAGATGGTCTGATCCGGCATGGTCCTCACCTCGCGTGCGCGGCAAGGGTAGCGCATTCCAGGCCGCGGGAGCTAGCGCGCCTGCGGCGCGGGCGGGATGCGTTCGGGGAGGACGCCCGAGGGTTTTAGCCTCAGCACCAGGATGAGGGCGACAGCGATCAAAAGTTCCTTGAGCGCGGCACGTTGCACGGCCGTGACGCTTGGGATCCATTCGACGAGGAAGCGCGAGGATTCAAGCAGCGTCATCACCAGGTAGGCGCCGACCAGCGCACCCGCCGGCCTTCCCGTGCCGCCCGAGGCCACCGCCAGGAAGATGTAGACCGTGATCAGCGGCAGGAACAGGTCGGGCGCGATGTACGACGTGAAGTGTCCGTAGAGCGCGCCAGCCAGGCCGGCGATGGCAGCTGACAGTGCGAAGGTCTCGGTCTTGAAGCGCAGCACGGGCTTGCCGGCGACCTGCGCCACCTGGGCGTCCTCGCGGATGGCGCGCAGCGCGCGGCCGTAGGGCGAGCGGTCGATGCGGCGCACCACGAAGAACACGACGGCCAGGGCTGCGACCACGATCAGGAAATAGACGGCGTTGAAGGCCGGGCCGAGCGCCGCCTTCCACGGGCCAGGGATGCCCGAGATGCCGTCGCTGCCGCGGGTCAGCCAGATCTCGTTGGCCGCCAGGAGCCGCACCACTTCGGCGAAGCCCAGCGTGACGATGGCGAGATAGTCCTCGCGCAGCCGCGTGGTCGAGAGCGTGACGACGAGGCCGGCCACGCCGCCCGCCACCAGCGCCGCCAGCCAGCCCACGGCGATCGGTGCGTGCCCTGCCGTCGTCAGCAAGGCCGAGGCATAGGCGCCGACAGCGAAGAAGCCGGCGAGGCCGAGATTGACCATCCCTGCCCCGCCCCAGATCAGATTGAGACTGAGCGCCAGCAGCCCGTAGATGCCGCCGACCGTGGCGATGAAGAGGAGGTAGCTCAGCATCTTCCGGACCGCGGGCCTCCAGGCCCGCTCATCTCATGATGCGGGCCCGGAGGCCCGCGGTCCGGCATGAGACTCATCAAAACGCCCTCTCCCCCAACAGCCCGCGCGGCCGGAGCGACAGGACGACCAAGATGGCAACGAAGCCGACCGCCGCCCGATATTGCGAGCCCACGACCAGTACCGACAGTTCCTCGGCGATGCCGATCAGGAAGGCGCCCAGCACGGCACCCGGCGCGCTGCCCAGGCCGCCCAGCACGGCGGCGGCGAAAATCGACAGCAGGATGCGCGTGCCGGTCAGCGGATCGATCGAGCTGTCGAGCCCGAACAGCATGCCGCCCACGCCGACCAGCCCCATGCCGACGAAGCTCGCCATCATGGCGACCCTCTCGGGCCGGATGCCCTTGAGCGCGGCCAACTCGGGATTGTCGGCCGAGGCGCGCATGGCCTTGCCGATACGCGTGAACGCCAGGGCCGCGAACACCGCCAGCATCAGGGCGAGCGCCAGCGCCATGGTCTCGAGCTGCTGCGGGCTGACGCGGATCTCGCCCAGGTAGATATCGCGTGCGATCGACCGGTCGTAGCCGCGCGGCTCGTTGCCGAAGCCCAGTCGCACGACGTTCTCCAGCACCAGCCCCGTCGCGATCGAGGCGATGGCCGCGGGCAGCGCGCCCTGCTTGACCAAAGGAAGATGCGCCACCTTGTCGAACAGCAGGCCGGCCGCGCCCGCCACCGCGAAGGCCACGACCAGCGATCCCGCCATCTGCAGGCCTGCGCCGTAGGCCAGGTAGCCGGCGAAGGCGCCCAAGGTGGCCACGCCGGACACCGAGAAGTTGGGAAAACGCAGCACGGCGAACATCGCCGTGAAGCCGATGGCAGGCACCGCCAGCAGGGTGCCCGACACCAGTCCGTTCACCAATGCCTGGAGGACAATCATGGTCTTCCGGACCGCGGGCGTCCCGCCCGCTCATGAACTTGCGCGGGCGGGACGCCCGCGGTCCGCATGATCACGCGATCTTCACCACCGTGAACTTGCCGGACTTGATCTGCTCGTAGCGGAACTTGCAGTCGAGGATATCGCCCTTGTCGTCGAAGTCGCAGGGCCCCGACGCGCCGGTGTAGTCGACCTTCTCGCCCGCCGCGATCGCCTTGATGCCGTCCGCGGCATTGTCGACCGCCTTGCCGCCGCCCTGCGTCACCTTGCGGATGTTGTCCTTGATCGCCGTACCGCTGGCTTCCTTAGCGAACGCCATGCTCATCAGCACCATGTTGGTGTGGTCGTAGACCTGGCAGGTGTAAGGATCGGGATTGGCCGAGCCGACCGCGGCCTTGACCTTCTCGTAGGCCGTGCTGCCCTCGGCCGGCGACGGCGCGAAGGTGTAGACGCCCTCGACCACTTCCGGCTGGCCGATCTGGTCGATGAGCTTCTGGTTGATCGAGTAGGCAAAGCCCAGGATCTTGCCCTTGAAGCCCGCGCGGTAGATGTCCTTCAACAACACGATCGAGTCGGGCGTGTAGCCGTTGGCCAGGATTACGTCGGGGCTGGTGCGCAGCGCCTGGTCGACCTCGGTGCGGTAGGTCGTCTTCTTGTCGTCGTAGATCAGGCTCTGATGAGTGGCGCCGCCCTTGGGCAGCACGGCGTTCAGGATATCGAAGGTCGCCTGGGTGAACGGCGTCTGCGGGATCATGGTGAAGACCTTCTTGGCCCCCAGCGACAGGATGAACTCGCCGACCCGCGTCACCTGCAGTGTGGAATTGGGCTGCGTACGAATCAGGAAGCCCTGATGCGGCAACAGCGTGATCGAATCGGCGCCCGACACGGTGCACAAGAAGGTCTTGCTTTCCCAGCAGAGCGGCGCCACCGCCGTGGTCACCGACGAGGCCCAGGTGCCCATGATGGCGACGACCTTGTCGACGTCGATAAGCTTGCGCGCCGCACGCACCGCCGGTTCGGGACTGGTCTGATCGTCCTCGCTCACCAGCACGACCCGGCGGCCCAGCACGCCGCCCGCCTTGTTGACCTCTTCCACCACCGAGGCGGCGACCTTGGCCATCGTCGGCCCGTAGGAGCCACCCGCGCCGGTGAGCGGCGTCAGGGTGGCGAGCTTGATCGGGTCGGTTTGCGCCCGCAGCACGGCGGGGCTTGCAAAGGCGGCGACACCGCCTGCCAGCGCGGCACGGCGGCCGATGTAGATCCTTTTCATATGACGTCCCCCATTCCCTCGTTCGTCGGCCTGAGCATAGGCGCAGCCTTTCCGCCAAGAAAGAGATCGCGCACCGTCGGATCGGCGGCCAGCTCCGCGGCCCGTCCCTCGTGCTCCGGTCTCCCCTGCACCAGCACATAGGCGCGCGCCGCGACCGACAGCGCCTCGAGCGCGTTCTGCTCGACCATCAGGATCGCCACGCCCGATTGGTTGAGCGCAAGGATCGTGCCGAACAGCTCCTCCGCCGCGCGCGGGCTGAGGCCCGCCGTCGGCTCGTCGAGCAGCAGCAGATCGGGCGCGTTCATCAGCGCGACCGCCATGGCCAGGATCTGGCGCTGGCCACCGCTCAGGGTGCGCGCCGCCGCCCGCCGCTTGTCCGCCAGCATGGGAAAGCGCTGGTAGAGCTCCGCCATGCGCTTCCTGGCGTGCGCGCCGTCGATATAGCCGCCCATCTCGAGGTTCTCGGCCACGCTCATCGCGCCGAATACGTTGCGCTCCTGCGGCACGAAGGAAAGTCCGGCGCGGCTGATGTCGGGCGCCGCCCATCCAGCGATGTCGCGGTCCTTGAACCGCACGCTCCCGCCGCTCGGCCGCAGCAGGCCCGCGACCAGCTTCAGCAGCGTCGATTTCCCGGCGCCGTTGGGGCCGATCAGGGCGACGATCTCGCCTGCCGCGACGGCAAGGTCGGCGCCCTTCACGATCTCGTCGGCCGCCGCATAGCCGCCCCTGAGACCCGCGATCTCGAGCAGGCTCATGCCGCGCCCCTCATGCCGCTCTCCGGCCGAGATAGGCTTCGCGCACCCGATGGTCGGCGCGCACTTCGTCGAACGTGCCCTGGGTAAGAACCTGGCCCTCGGCCATGACGATCACCGGATCGCAAAGCTGGGCGATGAAGCCCATGTCGTGCTCGATCAGCAGCACGGTGATGCCGCGCCTGGGCAACTCGAGCAGCCGCTCGCCGATCTCGTTCTGCAGGGTCGGGTTGACGCCAGCCGTCGGCTCGTCGAGCAGCACAAGTCGCGGTTCGGCCATCAGGGCGCGGCCGATCTCCAAAAGCTTCTTCTGGCCGCCCGACAGCGCCGTGGCGGGATTGTCGATCAGGTGATCGAGCCTGAGGAACCGCGCCGTCGCCCAAGCCCGCTCGGCCAGCTCCGCCTCGCGCTCGCGTGCCGCCCGTGTGCCTAAAATCGCCTGCCACAGGGTCTCGCCCGGCTGGTCGCGGCCATAGAGCATGAGGTGCTGGAACACCGACAGCCTGGGGAAACCGCGCGCCACCTGGAAGGTGCGCACCAACCCCTGCCGGCTCACGGCATCGGGCGCCAGCCCCGCGATCTCCTGTCCGTCGAAACGGATCGAGCCCGCGTCCGGCGGCACCAGGCCCGAGACCACGTTGAACAACGTCGTCTTGCCCGCCCCGTTGGGTCCGATCAGCCCGGTGATGCCGCCTGCCGCCACGGCAAGATCGACGCCCCGCAGCACGTCGAGCCCGTAGAAGGCGCGACGCAGGTTTTTGAGTTCGAGGAGAGGCATATCGACCATCACTATCGGTGGGACGGTTCACAAACAATTGTAGCTCTTGAACCATTGCACAAACAGCGGGATGCCTTCTTCCACCGGGACTTTGGGCGTCCAGCCGAAATCCCGCGTGGTGTCGGAGATGTCGGCGGCGGTCTCCTGCATGTCGAACGGATCGCCGGGCCGGAGCTCGACCTTGGCTTCTCGGCCCAGCGCCTTTTCGAACAGCGCGATCACCGCCACGATGTCCTCGCTCTTGGCCGCGCCGAGATTGTAGACGCGGTGGCCGGCCGCCTCGGCAGGCTTATCGAGCACGGCCAGCGTGCCGGCCACGATGTCGTCGATGTAGCTGTAGTCGCGCTTCACGAAGCCCAGGTGATTGAGCTCGATGGTGCGACCCTCGTGGATCGCCTTGGCGAAGATGTGGGGCGACATGTCGGGGCGGCCCCACGGCCCATAGACCGTGAAATAGCGCAGGCCCGTCGCCTTCAAACCGAACAAACGAGCGTAGGTTTCGCTCAAAAGCTCGTCGGCCCGCTTGGTGGCGGCGTAGAGCGAGACCGGATGGTCGACCCGGTCGGCCGTCGCGAAGGGCAGCTTGCGGTTGGCGCCATAGACCGACGAGGACGAGGCATAGACGAAGTGTTTTAGCCCGGACACGAGCTTGGCCAATTCCAGCATCACCAGATGGCCCATCACGTTGGTCTGAACGTAGACATAAGGATCGACCAGCGAATGGCGCACGCCGGGCTGGGCCGCCAGGTGGACGATGCGATCGAGGTCGCGGTGGCGGTCGGCCAGCGCCAGCATCGCGTCGCGGTCGGAGATGTCGGCTTCGAGGAAGGTAAAAGCCTTGTCCTCGCGCAGCGGTTTCAGCCGGGCGAACTTCAGGACGGGATCGTAGTAGTCGCTGAAATTGTCGACCCCGACGACCGCCTCCCCGCGCGCCAGCAGGGCGCGGGCAACGTGCGATCCGATGAACCCGGCGGCACCGGTGACGAGGACTGACATGGCAAAGGGCTGCGTACTGGAAATGCAGAAAAACAAGGGGCCGCACGCTTACAACGTTTCGTTCCGGGACGGAACCTTGAAACGGGGCGACCGGCGGGTACCGCGCGGCAATGGGAAAGCGTCTTTTTGCGCCGGCCGCACGTTCCAGATTGCACGCGGCAACATTCTGTCGCTACCGTGCCTATATGAGTGTCAGGGAGGGTGCCATGCCGCTCGCGGTGACCCTGGACGACAAATACCTGCTGGAAAGCGGACGCGTTTACCTCACCGGCACGCAGGCCTTGGTGCGCCTGCCGATGATGCAGCGTCAGCGCGACCTCGCCGCCGGCCTCAACACCGGCTGCTACATCTCCGGCTATCGCGGCTCGCCGCTGGGCGGCTTCGACCAGGCGCTGTGGCAGGCCAAGCGCTTCATCAAGAAGAACCACATCGAGTTCCAGCCCGGCGTCAACGAAGACCTCGCGGCCACCGCCCTGTGGGGCACCCAGCAGATCCACCTCTATCCCGGCGCGCGCTACGACGGCGTGTTCGGCATGTGGTACGGCAAGGGGCCGGGCGTCGACCGTTCGGGCGATGTGCTGAAGCACGCCAACTATGCCGGCACCTCGCGGCATGGCGGCATCGTGGCGCTGGCCGGCGACGACCATATGGCCAAGTCGTCGACGACGGCGCACCAGAGCGAGCCGGCCTTGATGGCCGCCGGCATCCCGGTGATCCATCCCGCCAGCGTGCAGGAATATCTCGATTTCGGCCTGCATGCCTTCGCGATGTCGCGCTACTCGGGTCTGTGGGTTGCCTTCAAGGTGCTGAGCGAGACGGTCGATTCCTCAGCCTCCGTCCATGTCGACCCGCACCGCATCGACCTCCACACGCCGACCGACTTCGTCCTGCCAACCGACGGCGTGCATATCCGCTGGCCCGACGATTGGCTGGGCCAGGAGCGCCGGGTCATCACGGTGAAGCAGCCGGCTGCGCTCGCCTACTGGCGCGCCAACAAGCTCGACCGGCTGATGATGGGCCGGCCCGACGCGCGCTTCGGCATCATGACGGTCGGCAAGTCCTACCTCGACGTCCGCCAGGCGCTCGACGAGCTGGGCATCGACGATCCCGAGGCGGAGCGGCTGGGGCTGGCCGTCTACAAGGTCGGCCTGGTGTGGCCGCTCGAGACCGCCGGCGCGACCGCCTTCACCCAGGGCAAGCGCGAGATCCTGGTGGTCGAGGAGAAGCGAGCGTTGATCGAACAGCAGCTCAAGGAGGCACTGTTCAACGCGCCGGCCGACCGCCGCCCCGTCATCGTCGGCAAGTCGGACGAGCGCGGTCAGCTGCTGCTGAAGTCCGACGGCGAGCTCACGCCCTTCGAGATCGCGTCGGCGATCGTGGCGCGCTTCGGCCTCGATTCCTTCAGCGCCCATAGCAAGGAGCGCTTCGACCGGCTGCAGCGCCGCGCCGGCCGGCAGGTGCGCAACGAATCCGGCATGGCGCGCGTGCCCTATTTCTGCTCCGGCTGCCCGCACAACTCCTCGACCAAGGTCCCGGACGGGTCGATGGCGATGGCCGGCATCGGTTGCCATACGCTCGCCATCGGCATGGAGCGCAACACCAAGACCTTCACCCACATGGGCGCCGAGGGCGCAACGTGGGTCGGCGCCAGCCACTTCACCGACATGCCGCACGTCTTCCAGAACCTGGGCGACGGCACCTACTTCCATTCGGGCTACCTCGCGATCCGCCAGGCGATCGCCGCCAACACCAGCATCACCTACAAGATCCTCTACAACGACGCCGTCGCCATGACCGGCGGCCAGCCGCACGACGGCAACGTCCACCCCTGGACGATCAGCCAGCAGGTCCATGCCGAGGGCGCGCGCCGCATCGCCCTGGTGAGCGACGATCCGCACAAATACCCGGTCGGCACCGAATGGGCGCCCGGCGTCACGTTCCACCACCGCGACGAGCTCGACGAGGTGCAGAGGAGCTTGCGCGAGTGGCAGGGCGTCTCGGTCCTGATCTACGACCAGACCTGCGCCGCCGAGAAGCGCCGCCGCCGCAAGCGCGGCACCTACCCCGATCCGGCCAAGCGCGTATTCATCAACCAGGCGGTGTGCGAGGGCTGCGGCGACTGCTCGACCCAGTCGAATTGCCTCAGCGTCGTGCCGGTCGAGACCGAGTTCGGCAACAAGCGCGCCATCGACCAGTCGTCCTGCAACAAGGACTATTCCTGCCTCAACGGCTTCTGCCCGAGCTTCGTCACGATCGAAGGCGGCGGCGTCCGGAAGGGCAAAGCCGACAGCAAGAAAGCCGACGTAGTGACGGCGAAGCCGCCGCTACCACCCGCGCCCCTGCTGCCGTCGCTCGCCGACAGGCCGTACGGCGTGCTGATCACCGGCATCGGCGGCACCGGCGTCGTCACCATCGGCGCCATCATGGGCACGGCGGCGCATATGGAGGGCAAGGGCGTCACCGTGCTCGACCAGCTCGGCATGGCGCAGAAGGGCGGCGCGGTCGTCAGCCACGTCCGGCTGGGCGCCACGCCCGAGGCGCTGCACGCCGTGCGGCTGGGCGCGGGCGGCGCCAACCTGCTGCTGGGCTGCGACCTGGTCGTGAGTTCGAGCGCCGATGCGCTCGCCCGTCTCGAACCCGGCACCTCGCACGCCGTGGTCAACACCCACCAGACCATCACCGGCGAGTTCACCCGCCATCCCGACCTCGCCTTCCCCAGTAACATGCTGAAACTGTCGATCGAGGCGGCAGCGGGCGCCGATGCCTGCGATTTCCTCGATTCGACCGGCATGGCCACGGCGCTGCTGGGCGATTCGATCGCCACCAACATGTTCATGCTGGGCTATGCCTACCAGAAGGGCTTCGTGCCGCTCGGCCACGACTCGATCGAACGCGCCATCGAGCTGAACGGCGCGGCTGTCGCCATGAACATGGCGGCCTTCCGCTGGGGCCGCCGCGCCGCTCATGACCGCGCGAGCGTCGACAGGCTGGTGGCACCAGCCGACGACAAGGTGGTGCCCTTCGCGAAACTGCCGAGTACGCTCGATGAGATCGTGGCCTCCCGGGTGAAGCACCTCACGGGCTACCAGAACGCCGCGCTGGCCGAGCGTTACCAGGCGCTGGTCGAGCAGGTCCGCGCGGCCGAGCAGAAATCCGGCAAGACAGGGCTCGCCGCAGCCGTGGCGCGCACCTACGCCAAGCTGCTGGCCTACAAGGATGAGTACGAAGTGGCGAGGCTCCATGCCGAAGCCGGCTTCCAGGCCCAGCTCAAGCAGCAGTTCGAGGGCGACTACAAGCTGAAATTCCACCTCGCCCCGCCGCTGTTCGCCAGCCGCGATCCCAAGACTGGCCATCTGATCAAACAAGAGTTCGGCGCGTGGGTGTTGCCGGCCTTCAGGATGCTGGCGAAGTTGAAGCCGCTCCGCGGCACCAAGCTCGACCTGTTCGGCTACACCAAGGAGCGCAAGATAGAGCGTGCCTTGATCGGCGAATACGAGGCGCTGATCAACGAACTTTTAGGCGGCCTCACACCGGCCAACCATGCGCTTGCCGTCAAGCTTGCCTCAGTGCCCGAAGACATCAAGGGCTACGGCCACGTCAAGGACGCTCACCTCGAGAAGGCCAAGCGCAAGGAAGCCGAGCTCCTCCACCAATGGCGCACGCCTGAGGCGATAAAGGTGGCAGCGGAGTAGATGCGCGCAAAGGCCGGCCGAGAATAATCCCGGCCGGCCTCCCGCCAGAGACTCGGGCGCTATTTGCCCAACGGTTTGACGTTGCCGCTGGCGCCGCTGTTGACGCCCACGCCGGGCTGCTGAGCCTGGTTGGTGTCGATCGAGGGCTGCGCGGGTTGCGAGGTCGAGCCGCTCGCACCGCCCGACACGCCGACGCCGGTCGAGGCCGGGGGCGTGACAACGGAGCTGCCGCCGGTGATGCCGGTCGAGCCGCGCACGCCGCCGCCGGAAGTGCCGGCACCGACCGACGACCCCACGCCCGCCGAACCGGACGTTTGGGCCTGAGCCATCGAGACGACAGAAGCCGCGCAAACCAGAGCGATAGCAAAAGTCTTGATCATTTTGATTCCTCCGAGGGTTGATCCTCCCTCAACTCCCCGGAGCGGCGGGAGGTTGCGTGGCAAGCCGGCGACCGGAGCATGGTCTAACTGAGGCGAGGTTGGATTGACAATCTCCCTCCCCTGCGTGCCCAATTGTCGGGCGTCCTGGCGGAGTTCGTCGCATGAATGACATCGGCATCTCGACTCGCAAACCCGATCCCGTTGCCCGCGCCCGCGCGCTCGGGCCGGCGATCGCGGCTGTCGTCGACGAGATCGAGCGCACCCAGGCGTTTCCCGAGCCCCTGCTCTCCCAGCTGCACGAATCGCGGCTGTGCCGCCTGCTGTTGCCGCGCTCGGTGGGCGGCGAGCAGGTCGAACCGTGGGTCTACCTGGCGGCCGTCGAGGAGATCGCCCGCCACGACGGGTCGGTCGGCTGGAACATGTTCGTCGCCAACAGCTCGACCCTGATCGCGCCGTTCATTCCGCTGGAAGCGGCCCGCCACATCTATTCAGACCCACGCGGCCTGATCTCCTGGGGCCCGCCCAACCAGCACCAGGCGGTGGCGGCGCCCGGCGGCTACCGCATCACCGGCGAGTGGCACTTCTCGTCCGGCTACCGCCAGGCCAACTGGATCGGCGCACACGCTCATGTCGTCGAGCCCGACGGGTCGCTGCGGCTGAACCGCCACGGCCGGCCGACCATCCGCACGCTGCTGATGCCCAAGGACAAGACGACGCCGATCCACGACTGGCGCACGCTCGGCATGCGCGGCACCGCGTCGGAAGGCTATGCCTGCAAGGACGTTTTCGTGCCGGAGGAGTTCTCCGGCACGCGCGAGGATCCGAGCCTGCGCCGCGATACGGGGCCGCTCTATGCCTTCACCATGCAAGGCCTCTATGCCGTCGGCGTGTCGGCCGTGGCGCTGGGCATCGCCCGCGCCATGCTCGACGCTTTCATTGACCTGGCGCTCGAGAAGGCGCCGCGCAATCTCGGCCGGCTGGCCGACAGCCCGGTGGTGCAGTCCGACGTCGCCCGCCGCGAAGCAGCCATGGGTTCGGCCCGCGCCTTCCTGGTCGAAATCCTGAAAGAGGTGTGGGAGGGCGCCGACGACGTCGAGCCGATCGGCTCGGCGCAGCGCGCCAGGGTGCGGCTGGGCTGCACGCAGGCCATCCATGTCGCGGAGAAGACGGCCGACTGGGTCTACAAGGCCGCCGGCACCTCGGCCATCTTCCTCGGCACGCCGTTCGAGCGCCGTTTCCGCGACATGCATACGCTCTCGCAGCAGATCCAGTCGCGCGAGGCGCATTTCGAGGCGGTCGGTCGCGTGATGCTGAACGGCGATCCCGACGGCACGTTCATGTAACCGGGGGCATGTAGCCGGGGGCATGTAGCCGCCGGCGGGACCTATTGCGGTTCGACCCGCTTGGAGGCCAGCACCGCGGCCTGACCCTGGCTGGATGGGACCTCGGCGATCTCGCAACCCGGCTGCCACAGGCCGATCTTCATCGACACCTCGACAAAGCGCGTCTGGCCGTCCTGGATCTCGACCTGTTGGGTGGCATTGTTGTCGCCGACCCGGCAGTTGATCTCGACCGGACCAGGCGGGCCCTCGAGCCGCAGATAGGTGTTGGAATTGAGCTGCGCCGTAGCGCCGCCGACGATGGCAACGTCGATCGGCTTGATCAGACCCATCCAGCCCGGGCGATAGACATAGAGCGCGCCCTTGTCGGGGGCCGGCTGGTCGAAGCGCTTGGCGTCCTGGTCGGCCTGCGGCGGCGCCATCGGCACGTTGGCGCACGCGCCGAGCATGAAGAGCAGCGACAGCGATAGGCTCTTGCCTCGGATCACAGCGTCCTCCCGGCGTTGACGTATCTCATTATACGCTGGCAGGGCAGCATACGTTCCCGCCGCCGCGAACAGGCGGCTGCCCGCTCAGGGCGGCGGCGTGCTGGCGAGGGTGACCGTTCGGCAGCCGTTGCCCTGCCAGCGGTAGTTCTGCGTGGCGCCGTTGCTCACGGTCCACTCCACGATGCAGCCCTCGCGTACGAGGGTGGGCGGAAAGCCGCCCATCGGCATCCAGATCCCCCTGCCCACCCGCGTGTACATCGGCGCCATGCCGGGGCTGATGTAGGAGGTGTCCCAGCGCCACTGCAGGACCTTGGTCTCCTCGTCGAGCTGGTAGGTGTTGTCGGGAATGCGACCCATGCCGCCGAGCAGCCCGCGCTCGTTGGTGCCCGCCATCTCGCGCAGCCGAAGGTCGAAATCGGCATTGGTCGGACCGCAGGCGGCCAGCGGCAGCAGGATCAGGCTTGCGAGGACACGACGCATGCAAACACCCGAAGCGACAACGCCGCAAGGCTGCGCCGCCTTGCGCGCAGCGGTCAAGAGCCGTCGATGGCGCCCCCTTCACAGCTGCGTGGGTACCGCCCGTCCGGTGCCCTTCCCCACATGTCCGAAGTGTAGCAGATATGGGCCGACGAATGTCCCGGTCGGGGAAGCCTTGAGGCTGTTGGTCTTTCTCTTATGCGCGGCTCTGCTGGTGCTGGGGCAGTTCGCTCGGACGTTCAAGGACTCCGAGCGTTACGGCTACCTGGCCGACATCATGCCGTCGGACTGGGCGGCCACCAATGTGTGGCTCGAGA
>DASZJU010000619.1:0-5647 GCA_035947815.1 Reyranella sp. | reverse complement strand
AACTGTTCGAGAAAATCCTGTGTCTGATCGACGGACTGCGACCACGACCGGCTCAAGCGTAGGACTGAACGGAGCGGATGCGTCATCACCACGGGAGGAGTGCGTCTGAATGACGAGGGAAAGGGCCAAATGGATGGATCAGACGTCATTTTAGACTTTGGACACGGCGGCAGCGCCGGGAAAACTGCGTGGACCACCAATGGCTTCACGGGAATCCGGCAGGATGTTAGCGTTCGCACCGTTCCGAGGGTTCATCAGGGGAATGTCGATTTAATGAGTCTCGACCCTAGTTCAGCCGTTCTGCGCCAACCAGGCTCTTTTCGACTCTGGACTCGTGCTGCTAGACATTGCCTCCCTTTATCCCTGGGGAAGAAGCGTCAATGAGTGCATCGGACGACGGCGACAAGGCAGCCCAGTCCGGTCTGGTGGATATGGGGGACATCAGTTTCTACAATCATCCCGACACCGGCCCGCCTCCCTTCACCATTTCAGACCTCGCAAATTATCCGGGCTCGTTCAGCGAGATCGTGCTGAACGTCACGTGGGCGCAATTACAGCCCGTGCAGAACGGCCCGCTCGATCCGTCGGCGCTTATCGCCAGCGCCATCTCCGCCGTCACTGCCTACAATGCCCAGAACGGCACGAACGTCGGCATCAAGCTCCGTGTCTGGGGAGGCTACACGGCGCCCGCTTGGGCCCAGAACATCGACGGCCCCCCCATCACGATTACCGGCCCGGGCACGATCGATTCGACGAACACCTCCCAGACGATCGGCCGGTTCTGGACGGCCGATTACATTCAGGCCTGGACCAGCTTCCAGAACCAGCTCGCCGCCACCTACGACAACAATCCTATCATCCGCGGCATTTCCCAAACGGCTGGAGCTGCTGCTACCGACGAACCCTTTGTGCCGCTGAAAATCACGGCGCAGGTGAGCCAGCCCGGCGAGTTGCTGGCAGGCGGCTACACTGACGCCGCCGAGATGCTGACGCTGCGCGCGGCGATCGCCGACTATTCCCAATGGTCGACGACGCCGCTCGACTACACCATGAACCTCTTCCACCTGGAAGACAGCGGCAAGGCCATGGGCGACGCGAACTTCACGCTCGCCGTCCTGCAGCAGGCGCGGAACTCCACCCGCCTGGTCCAGGCAGGCAATCATGCCTTGAACAACCCGCTGCCGTCCTCCGACTCCTTCGTTTATGTCCAGCTGGCCGAAGCCGCAGCGCTTGATCCCGCGACCACTCCCGCCAGCTACCAGACGGCTTCCCCGGTAAACCTTGGAAATTTTGCGAACTGGCCCAACGCCGTCCTGAACGGCGTCGCGGCAAATGCCGGCGATATCGAGCTCTGGGACGGGCCGGCATCGACCGGCTTCACCGGCCTCTCTCCCAGCCAGGTGAAGGCTCTGGCCGCGATCGTTGCCGACGGCAGCCCGCCGCCGACAGCGGACGCGCCGGACGACGGCTCGGGGCTGGGCTTCATCGCGCCCGCGTTCGTAACCGGCGCCCCCGGCACGGTGGCCTTTTCGGGCACCAGTGCGGTGCTTCTCGCGAGCGTCACGACGCAGAGCGCCTACAGCGTCACCCTGACGTCGATGAACGGCGGCACGCTGGCGGTCAGCGATTTCAACGGCGCCGTGATCGGATCGACGCGCGGTCCATCGCTCACCCTGACGGGCGCGCCCGACCTGGTGAACACCGTCCTCGCCCACCTCACCGACACGCTGCAATCGGGCACCGACGTGGTGCACATCGTGGCGATGGACAGCAGCGGCGACACCGCTGTCCGCGACGTCGGCGTCCAGATCTCGCCCTCCGTCGCCAGCACCAGCGCCACACCCGGACTGTTGGCCGCCGACCAGCGCTTTGCCTTCGGCGGCAACAGCGCACGCGTGGTCGGCCAGGGCAGCGCGGGCAATCTCGATATCGCGGCCCAGCTCGGCAGCAGCGGCATCCTCCTCGTCGGCGGCGTGCAGAGCGCGCTCTCCCTGGCCGGCAATCTCACCGTCGACAGCGGCACGTCACTGCTCGCGGCGCTGTCGCCCAGCGCCTACAGCACGGCAAGCCTCACGGTCGGCGGCACGCTCGACGTCGCGGGCAACGCGTATTTCAGCGGCATGCTGGGCGCCGCCGCAGTCATCATCGACAGCGGCGGCGCGATCCACGGCGACGGGACGCTCAAGGCCTCGGTTGGCTCGATCTCCAACAACGGCACGATCGAAGCGGTGGCGGACCAGACGCTGGGGCTGCAGCAGCTTGCCGTGGCCAGCAATCTCACGGGCAGCGGCACGCTGCTCATCGATCCCGGCGCCACGCTGCTCCTGAGCGGCACGGTCGCCGCGTCCCAGACCGTCCAGTTCGTTGCCAACAGCATCGCCCAGCTCTCGAACGGCCCCTATTCGCCCAGCACGCTGGTGATCGCACAGCCCGACCAAATGCGGGGCCCCATCACCGGCTTCTCCTTCGCCGACACGCTGGTCCTGCAGGGCGTGGCGGCAAGCAGCGTGGCCTACGACAGCGCGACCAGCACATTGACCGTCGGCGGCGTCTCCCACACTTTCACACTGTCGGGCGACCTGACCGGACTCACTCCCAACTTAAGCGTCGTCGGCACCCAGAGCACCATCACGTTCGTGGCCCCGTCGGCGGCGGGCGTCGCGCCGAGCGTGGTTGCGCCCGCTGCGCTGCGGGGCGCCGCCGGGACGGCCGTCCTGGTGCCGGATGTCGTTCTTGACGCGCCGCTTCCAGCGTCGCCCCTCACCGACATCTTCGGCGTCACGCTCACGACGGGCACGGGCAAGCTCTCCGCCCAGGACGAAAACGGCAACACCACCGTCATTACGGGTAACGACAGCACCAACCTCACCCTTTCCGGCACGCTGGGTGCGATCGAGCAGACCCTGCAGACGCTCACCTATAAGGCTGCGAACCGGCAGCCGTCTGACACCATTGGGATCATCGCCTCTTACGGAGGCTTGTCTGGCCCGTCTGCGACGATCCAGGTCACCAACGGCGACCCCGTCACTTTCGACTGGGGCTCAGAGACCGTCGGCAGCTTCGGCGATTCTGCCAACTGGAGCGTCGGGACGACGCCACCGGGCGGCGCCGACGTCGCCTCGTTCGCTGCCGGCACGCGCACGGTGTCGGGCGACGGCGCGGTGGCCCAGATCCTCGACACGGGAACGACGACGCTGACCGGGCAGGTCACGGCCCAGGGGCGGGGCGGCATCGCGCTCAGCGTCGACAGCGGCGGCGCGCTCACGCTGGCCGGCGGCGCCCTGCTTTCGGCGCAAGCGCAGGCGATCGTGGGCGACGCGGGACAGGGCCTTCTTCTCTTGATGGGCGGGGCGCTCGCGCTCACCGGCACGTCGACGCCGGACGCCCTCGTCATCGGAGACGACAGCGGCAGCAACGGCACGGTCCTCGACCTCGAACAGATCACCGCCGACGGCACGGTGGTCGTCGGCGGCGCGGGCACCGGCACGCTCGAACTGCTGGGCACGGCCGCGACCGTCCTGGACGGCGCCGCCGACATCGGCCAGTCGGCCGGCGGCCAGGGCAGCGCGACGGTCAATGGCGGCGAATGGGCGACGTCCGGCCTGCTCACCGTGGGCGACCTGGGCAGCGGCGCGCTGCTGATCGACGGCATGGCCAACGGCATCGCCGGCCAGGTGACGGCCTTCGCGGCGACGATCGGCGCCAATGCCGGCAGCCAGGGCGCGGTCATGCTCGACGGCGGCGAGCTGCTGGTCGCCAGTGCCACCGCCGCCTCGAGCACCCTGGTGGTCGGCGCCAGCGGGACCGCCAGCCTGGCGATCGAGAATGGCAGCGAAGTCGCCGTCGGCGCCGCCCAGGCCCTCATCAACAACACGGTCAACGTGAACAACAACGGCCTGCTGGTTGTCGGCGCAACCGCCGGCGGCAGCGGCCGGGTCCGGATCGGCGGCAACGGCGCGCTGCTGGTCTACGGCAATGGCGTTGTCGGCGGCGCCGCCGGCGCCGGCGCCGTGACGGTGGGCGAGAGCGCCGACGACACCGCCTTGTTCGCGCTGATCGGCACCCTGGCAATCAACGCTACCGGCCAGGTCACGCTGGGCGGCGCCAATGCCACCGTGCGCGCCAGCGCCATCGACGTCGGCGCGGGCGGCCTGATCTCCGGCGCCGGCACGCTGTCGGGCGACGGCGGCGGCAACGACACCGTGACCCTCGCCAACATCGACAACGACGGCTCGATCCTGGCGAGCGGCGGCGACCTGCTGCTCTACGGCGGCGTCTCGGGCACCGGCACTCTCTCGGTCGCGACCGGCGCGACGATGACCTTGCAGGCGGTCGTCGGTTCGAGCCAGACCCTCGCCTTCAGCCCGAATGCGCGGGCGGTGCTCAACGATCCGCACGCCTTCATGGGCACGATCCGGGGCTTCGGCGCCGGTGACGTGCTGGAGCTCGCCAACACGCGGGCGACCGGCGTGAGCTGGTCGAACGGCAAGCTGACCATCGCCACCGCCTCCGGTTCCTTCCAGCTCGACGTCGCCGGAAGCTACGCGCCCAACATCTTCACGGTGCAGCCCGATGGCCTCGGCGGAACCGACGTCGCGGGCGGCTTCGGCGACGTCCACATGACGACCTTCGACGGCCTGCACTACGACCTGCAGGCGACCGGCGAGTTCGTGGCCGTCCGCTCGATCAACGGCACTGCCTGGCAGATCCAGATCCGGACCGCGTCGGCCCCCGGCGCCACCAGCATCACGACGGCGCTGGCCGCCCAGCTGGGCGATGACCGCGTGACCTTCGCCGTCGGCCGCGCCGATCCCGTCTATGTCGACGGCATGGCGGACACCGCGCTGCACAGCGGCGACGTGCAGAGCTTCGCGGGCGGCACGCTGGCCGAGCTTTCCACCGGCACCTATCGGCTGAGCTGGAACACCGGCGAGTCGGTCACCGTCACCGATCACGGCATCTCGCTCGACTGGTCGATCGGCCTCGGCGCCCAGGACGGACCGGGATCGGTGCAGGGCCTGCTCGGCAGCGACAGCGGTTGGGCCAGGGATTTTCAGCTGCCCAACGGCTCGTTCCTCGTGCCGCCGCTGGGCGACGACCAGAGCCCCGGCGGCTTCGCCGATGCCTGGCGCGTGACGCCGGGCGCCTCGCTTCTGGCTGACCCAGCCCAGCCCGCCCAGCCCGCGACGTCAACCTCGCCCGCAACACTGCAATTGGTCTCCGCGATCGCCGGAGCACTCGTCCCGACCAGCGCTGCCCCACATGATCTCAGCGCGCCGCTTCAGGGCGCGACTTCGCCCTCCGCCGGCGATCTCTTCGCGGCTTCCCCCCTGCACTCTCCCTTCGGTGCCTGACGCCAGCACCTATAGACCGTAGAATCGGAAGGCTGTGCCGCCGAAAATGGCGGCATGTGTGTCTGGTGGCAGCAGCGTCGTCGCGGTCTCGCGCCAGCGTCGGTAATTGCTCGTTTAGATGGGATACGCGGTTTATAGCGCCTTAGATCTCTTTTCGCGCAGCAGAGTTACGCAATCAGAACCCTCGAATAGCCCTGCGGCTCCTTCGCGCGCAATCTCCCTTGACCGCTCTCCAGGAATCCGAGGTGGAGCGGCTGCACAGCTTGGGGGAAACACCATGAAGATCACCGACG
>DASZJU010000618.1:0-1526 GCA_035947815.1 Reyranella sp. | reverse complement strand
TTTCTGGGCGCCCTGGTGCGGCCCGTGCCGGCAGCTCACCCCGGTGCTCGAGAAGGTGGTGCGCGCCGCCAAGGGCAAGGTGAAGCTCGTCAAGATGAACATCGACGACCATCCGGCGATCCCCGGCCAGATGGGCATCCAATCGATCCCCGCCGTGATCGCCTTCGTCAACGGCCAGCCGGCCGACGGTTTCATGGGAGCGCTGCCGGAGAGCCAGGTGGTCGCCTTCCTGGAGCGCATCACCAAGGGCGCCGTCGGCGACGAAGCCAAGGATTTGATCATGGCCGCGGACGCGGCGCTGGCCGAGGGCGATGCCGCCGGAGCGGCGGCGCTCTATGCGCAGCTCCTCGCCGAGGACAACAGCAACGTCCAGGCGCTGGCGGGCCTCGCGCGCTCCTACGTCAAGACCGGTGCGCTCGACCAGGCGCGGCAGACTCTCGCCATGGTGCCGGCCTCCAAGGCCAACGACGCGGCGGTCGTTGCCGCGCGCGCGGCGCTGGACCTGGCCGAGCAGGCAAAGACGGTCGGCCCGCTTGCGGAGCTGGAACAGAGGGTCGCCGCCGATCCGCTCGATCATCAGGCGCGCTTCGATCTCGCGCTCGCGCTCAATGCCAAGAGCCGCCGCGGCGAGGCGCTGCAGCATCTGATCCACATCGTCAAGCGCGACCGCAAATGGAACGACGACGGCGCCCGCAAGCAGCTCGTCCAGTTCTTCGATGCGTGGGGTCCGACCGACGAAGCCACGATCGAGGGCCGCAAGCGGCTGTCCTCGATCCTGTTCGCGTAACCGCCTGTCCCCTCCGCGACGGAGGTGGAACGCGTTCGGTCGCGTGCGGAGTGCGACATGCCGATCAATGCGATCTACAAGGGGCCTGACGACCTCCCCGGGGTGATCGCGATATTCCCGCTGCCGGGAGCGCTGCTGCTGCCGCGCGGGCAGATGCCGCTCAACATTTTCGAGCCGCGCTATCTGGCGATGGTCGACGACGCGCTGCGCTCCGGGTCGCGCCTGATCGGCATGATCCAGCCCGATCCCGTCCATGCCGGACCGGACAGGAACAAGCCGCATCTGTTCCGCGTCGGCTGCGTCGGGCGCATCACCCAGTTCGCCGAGAGCGGCGACGGCCGCTATCTCATCCAGCTCACCGGCATCGCCCGTTTCCGCGTCGAGGAAGAGCTCGCCGTCGGCTCGCCCTACCGGCAGTGCCGCGTCACCTATCAGCCCTTCGTCGACGACTTCACGGCCCGCAAGGGCGAGGAAGAGGTCGACCGCAAGGCGCTGCTGCGCGCCCTCGCCGACTTCCTCAAGGCCAACAACCTCAAGGCCGACTGGGAAGGGATCGAGAATGCTCCCAACGAGGCGCTGGTCAATGCGCTGGCGATGATGTCGCCTTACGGCGCTCCGGAAAAGCAGGCCATGCTGGAGGCGGCCGACCTGAAGACCCGCGCCGAGATTCTGGTCGCCGTCACCGAGATCGAACTCGCCAAGAGCAAGACGCCGGGCGAGACGTTGCTGCAATAGCGCA
>DASZJU010000617.1:0-6050 GCA_035947815.1 Reyranella sp. | reverse complement strand
GACCCGCATCGCACGGCCTACGCCACCGAAGGCATGATCGACCCGACCGTGCCCAACTATCCCTGCTTCAACCCCGGCTACGCCGAGGTCAACGCTCAGCAGGTCTGGGGCATCGCGGTGGCCGACATCGTGAAGGACGGGATGACAGTGCAGGCGGCGGCCGACAAGGCGCTGAAGCGCATCGGCACGATCATCGCGAAATATCCGGTCACGCGAAGCTGAGGTACCATCATGAGCACTGACACCCTCGACGGCGCCGGACACCTTGTCAGGCGACGGCCGCCGCTGCTGGGGAGGATGTGGCGCGGCGGCCTGCAGGGCTCTGAATGGACCTGGGCGATCGCCTTCACGGTTCCCTACATCGCCCTGTTCCTGGCCTTCGTCGCCTATCCGGTCGCCTTCGGCGCGTGGCTGGGAAGCGATCCCGGCCTTTACTTCGAGCTGGCCGAGGATCCGATCTTCCAGCGCACGATCGTGAACACGATCCTCTATGTCGGCATCGCCGTGAACCTGAAGATGTTCGGGGCGCTGCTGCTGTCGGGCTTCTTCATGCGGCGCGGCTGGTGGGTCAAGGGCCTGCTGCTCGTGTACGTGCTGCCATGGGCGCTGCCGGCGCTGCCGGCATTCATCTCGATCCACTGGATGCTCAACGGCGAGTGGGGCTTGCTCAACAACTTCCTGTTCAACGTCTTCGGTGTCGAAGGGCCGGGCTGGCTCGACACCACGCGCTGGCTGTCGCTCGGAGCCGTCATCACGTCGCACATCTGGAAGTGGATGCCGTTCTGGACGGTGATCCTGCTGGCCGGCCGCATGGCGATCCCCCAGGAGCTCTACGAGGCGGCTGAGGTGGACGGCGCCACGGGCTTGACCCGGTTCACGCACGTCACCTTCCCGCTGCTCGCCAATCTCTACCTCGTGTGCACGCTGCTCTCGACGATCTTCACCCTGGGCGACTTCAACTCGGTGTTCTTCGTCTCGGGCGGCGGGCCAGCGCTTTCCACCCATGTGCTGGCCACGCTCGGCATCCGCGATGCCTTCGAGCTCGCGCGGCCCGAGCTCGGCGTGGCGGCCGTGCTGTCGGCGCTGCCGCTCATGATCCCGCTGGTGCTGATCCTGATGCGCAAGTTGCGCACGACCGAGGTCACGCTGTGACCGTCGCGGTGGACGACGCCTCAGCCGTCGCGGTGGCCGCCGTGCCGGCGTCGGTGGCGCGCGGGCGGAGCGCGCGGCGGCTGCGCTGGTGGAAGGAGGCGGGAGCCCTGGGCGTCGCCGTCCTGGTGCTGATCTGGACGCTGGTTCCGGTCTACAACATGTTCATGGTGTCGCTCGAGTCGAAGGGCGACGTGTTCACCGAAACGATCTGGCCCGCCCGCCCGTCGGTCGACAGCTTCTGGATCGTCATCACCCAGGGCTACTGGTACCTCGAATATTTCTGGCACCAGTTCGCCAACAGCTTCTATATCGGCATCGGCACGGTGTTCTTCACCCTGGCGATCGGCTCGTTGGCGAGCTTCGCGATCGGCCGCATGCGCATTCGCTACGGATGGCTGCTCAGCAATGCGGCGCTGCTGACCTATGTGATCCCCGCCTCGTTCCTGGCGATTCCCTTCTATCGGATCATGCAGATCTACGGCCTGACCAACAATCTGTGGTCGGTGATTGCCGCCGAGGTCACCTTCGCAACGCCCTACGCGATCTTCATCTTCCAGCAGTACGGCACGAGCATTCCCATCGAGCTCGACGAAGCGGCGCGGATCGACGGGGCTTCGCCCTTCCAGGTGTACTGGAAGATCTACTTGCCGCTGATGGCGCCGGCGCTGGTCGCGGTCGGTACCTACGCCTTGCTGCTGGCGTGGAACGAGTATCTCTATCAGTTCCTGTTGCTGTCCTCGAAGCAGAGCATGAGCGTGCCGGTGGCCCTGGCGCAGTTCCTCAACAGCGACGAGGCGCCCTGGAACTACATGATGGCGACCGCGATCGTGTATGCGATCCCGCCGGTCGCGATCTACTACGTGTTCCGCCGCCGCATGTCCGCCGGCCTCACCATGGGCGGGGTCAAGGGCTGAGCGCTACGACGAGCGGCGCGAAGGGGGCCCACCCGCCCGGGCGGCGCCTGCAACGCGCGGAGCTCGCCTGGGCCGTTGCTTTTCTCGTCCCTTACGCGGCCGTCTTTGCCGCCTTCGTCGTCTATCCCGTGGCCTATGGGCTGTGGCTGGCGCGCGACCCCGCGCTCTACGGCGAGCTGTTCGCCGAGCCGCGCTATGTCGCGACCGCGGTCAACACCCTGCTCTACGTCGGCTTCGGCGTGAACGTCATGATGTTCGGAGCCCTGCTGCTGTCGGGCTTCTTCCTGCGCCGGCAGTGGTGGGTGCGGCCGCTGCTCGCGATCTTCCTGCTCTGCTGGGCGCTGCCCGCCGTTCCGGCTTTCGTCTCCTTCCACTGGATGCTGATCGGCGAGCAGGGGCTGGTCGATGCGCTCCTGCGCGAGCTTTTCGGCCTGGAAGGCCCGATCTGGTTCAACGATCCCTGGCTGGCGCTGGGCTCCAACATCGTCGCCCACATCTGGAAATGGCTGCCCTTCTGGACCCTGGTGTTCATCGCCGGCCGGCTGGCGATCCCGCAGGAGATCTACGAGGCGGCGGCGATCGACGGTGCGGTAGGCGTGCGCCGCTTCCTGCACGTCGTCTTCCCGCTTCTCGCCAACATCTACGTCGTCTGCACACTGCTCGCGACGCTGTGGACGGTGGGCGACTACACGACGGTGTTCCTGGTGTCGATGGGCGCGCCGGCCAGGTCGAGCGACGTGCTGGCGACGCTCGGCATGCACTACGCCTTCGACTCCGCGCAGCCCGAGCTTGGCGTGGCTGCGGTGATGTCCGCCCTGCCGCTGCTGGTACTGCTGGCGTTGATCCTGATGCGCCGCCTGCACGCGGGCGAGCTGCAACTGTGAGTCTCGCCACGCCCCGCTATGGCCTGACTGCGGCCTCGTGGCGGCTCTCGGCCCGGCTACCGCATCGGCGGCGCAGGCTGCTGGCCGACGTCGCGGCGGGGGCGCTGGGCCTGCTGCTGCTCCTGTGGGCGCTGCTGCCGACCTACAACATGCTGCTGATCGCGCTCGACGAGGAGGGCGACACCGAATATGCCGGCATCATCTGGCCGGCCGAGGCCACGCTCGACGCCTTTCGCGTCGTGCTGGCCGGCGACTACTGGTACCTGCAGCACTTCTGGCTGAAGTTTGCCAACAGCCTGTTCATAGCGCTCGCGACCATGCTGATCACGCTCGCGATCGGCTCGCTGGCCGCCTTCGCGCTCAGCCGCATGAAGCTGGCGCGCGGCTGGCTGTTCGGCAATTTCCCGGTTCTCACTTATGCCGTCCCGGCGTCCTTCCTGGTGATCCCGTTCTATCGCATCATGCGCGTATACGGCCTGTCGGATTCGCTTTGGGCGGTCATCGCCGCCGACGTGACCTTTGCCACGCCCTACGCCATCCTGATCCTGCAGCAATACGCCAAGCTCATTCCCAAGGAACTCGACGAGGCGGCGCAAATCGACGGTGCGGGGCCCTGGCAGATCTACCGCCGTCTCTACCTGCCGCTCACGGCGCCGGCGCTGGCGGCGGTCGGCACGTTTGCGCTGCTGTTCGCCTGGAACGAGTACATCTACCAATACATTCTGCTCACCTCGGAACGCAAAATGACAGTGGCGGTGGCGATCGCGCAGTTCTTCGACGCCGACGAGGCGCCCTGGAACTACATGATGGCCACCGCAATCCTCTACAGCCTGCCGCCGGTGGCGATCTTCTTCGCGCTGCGTCGTTGGATGTTGGCCGGGCTGACGCTTGGCGGCGTCAGGAACTAGTCTGTCGGCTTGTTCATGGCGGTATCCATATCGACGGCCTCAGCGGACGTTAGCTGAAGACAAGCGGACCCAGACAGACCGCATGTCTGGACGCGCGCCGTGCCCGCAAAAAATGAGACTCACCTGCCGACGTCACTTCGAAGATGTCCCAACACCTCATCCGTGTGCTCGCCGAGCTTCGGTGCCGGCCGCGCCGAGTGCGGGCGCTTGCGGTCGAACGAGATCGGCAAACCCACCACCTTGGGCCCGCCGTCCGGAAGCTGATGCACCAGGTCCACCGCCGCGAGCTGCGGCGTCGCGGCGAGTTCGGCGATGTCGTTCACCGGGCTGCACGGCACGCCCGCCTTCTCGAAAGCTTTTAGCCAATGGGCGCGCGTCTGGCCGCGCATGGCGGCGGCGATCAGGGGAAGAAGCTCGTCCTTGTTCTGCACGCGCGCCGCGCTCTTGGCATAGCGCGGATCGGTGGCCCATTCGGGATGGCCCAGCACCTGCGCGCAGCGCGCCCACAGCCGGTCGTTGCCGGGCGCCAGGCAGACCGGCCGGTCGGCCGTGTCGAAGAGCTGGTAGGGCACGATCACGGCGCCGCCGGTGCCGTGGCGCTGCGGCACCGTGCCGTTGGCCAGGTAATTGTTGATCCCGCCCTCGACCCAATGCACCGCTGAATCGAACAGCGAGGTGTCGACCAGGCAGCCCCTGCCTGTGCGCTCGCGCATCCGGAGTGCGGCCAGCGCCCCGATGGTGCAGAACATGCCCGTCGCCTTGTCGTTGATCGAGGCGCCGCAGAAGGTCGGCGGATCCTCGGGCCGGCCGGTCACGGTCATCATCGCGCCATAGGCCTGCAGCAGGGGATCGAAGCCCGGCTGCATGCGCATCGGCCCCTGGTAGCCGAACGCCCAGATCGAGCAATAGATCAGCCGCGGATGCCGCTTCAGCATCGCCTCGGGGCCGATGCCGATCCCGTCGACCACGCCGGGGCGCAGGTTCTGGATCAGGATGTCGGCGGTCTCGCAGAGCCGGTTCAGCTTCTCGACATCGGCGGGCGCCTTCAGGTCGAGCGTGACCGAGCGCTTGTTGCGGTTCTGGCTGTAGAAGTAGAGCGACGTCACGCCGTCCGGCCCGAACGGAGGGCCCCAGATGCGGGCGTCGTCGCCGCCGTCGGGCTTCTCGATCTTGATCACGTCGGCGCCCATGTCGGCCAGCAACACACCGGCGAGGGGACCGGCCAGGGCCTGGCCCACTTCGATGACGCGAACTCCTTCGAGCGGCAGGGTCACGATAATCCTTTCAAATCAGAGCTACTCGGCGGCTTGCCGTTTGGCGGCGGCCTTCGGCTTCACCCCGGCCGCCGCCAACGCCCGTTGCTTGGCGCGCGCCAGATCGTAGGTCCGGTTCATCATGATGCGTTGCGCACTCAAACCGCCGCCGGCCTGCAGCGCCACCACGAACTGCCAGCCGCCATAGGCGTCGGCGGTGAGGTCGCGGATCAGGTTGTAGACCCGCATGCGATCCTCGATGTCGACATCCGGCTTGGTGTGCAGGTATTTGCGGATGTACGGACCGGCCTCCGGATGGCGCAGGTCGGCCTCCATCGGCAAGGTCAGCACCAGCCCGCCGCTGAGATCGTGCAGATGGCGCACGGTCTGGTGGAAGTTGGCGGCATAAAAGTATTTCGCCGCGTTGATCGCCAGCACGTTGGGAAACACCATGCCCGACGGCGACTGCTCGAAGTGCCGGCAGGCATAATCCAGGCTCATGCGCAGCATCTCGGCATAGGTGATGAGCTCGGCGATGGTGTTCATCACCACCGGGTCGCGCTCCTTGCCCTGGTGCTCGGACACGAGCTGCGCCAGGCCCACGAACAGCTCCGACAGGCGCACTGCCTCGATCACGCCGCCGGTGCGCTCCCACAGGCCGAGCGACTGCGCCAGCCGGCTGGCGAGCTGCACTTCGCCGGCCAGGAAGACGCGATCCCACGGCACCAGCACGTCGTCGAACACGACGAAGCCTTCCGGCATGCTGTGATGGGCGCTCGCCGGATAGTCGAATTCGTTGAGCGCCGCCGGGGCGAAGCTGCGGTTGATGATGCTGACGCCCTTGGTGTTGACCGGGATCGAGAACGAGACGGCGTAGTCCTTCTCGTCCTGGCGCATGCCCTTGGTCGGCATCACCACCAGCTCATGCACCAGCGACGC
>DASZJU010000616.1:0-3530 GCA_035947815.1 Reyranella sp. | reverse complement strand
AGCGCCATGGCGATCATCACGCGCTGGCGCATGCCGCCGGAAAGCTGGTGCGGGTAGGCCTGGGCGCGCCGCTCGGCCTCGGGCATCTGGACCCGGCGCAGCATATCGACCGCCTTGTCCATGGCGGCGCGGCGCGACAGGCCCTCATGCAGCGCGATCGCCTCGCTGATCTGCCGGCCGACCGTGTACAGCGGGTTGAGCGAGGTCATCGGCTCCTGGAAGATCATCGAGATGTCATTGCCGCGGATGCGCTCCATCTCGCTCTCGCTGAGCTCGAGCAGGTTCCTGCCCTCGAAGCGGATCGCACCGCCGACGATACGGCCCGGCGGGTTGGCAATCAGGCGCAGGATGGAGAGTGCCGTCACGCTCTTGCCGCAGCCCGATTCTCCCACGACGCCCAGCGTCTCGCCGCTCTTCAGGTCGTAGGATACGCCGTCGACTGCGCGCACCGTGCCGATCGCCGTGAAGAAGTGCGTCTGCAGATCCTCGATTTGCAGAATCGTCGGCGCCGGCATCACAGCCGGCTCACCGACGGCGCGCGGCCCCGGATCGCGAGGATTCAAGCAAGTGACTCCCAGAGTTTCGTCGTGTTACTTTTGGCCTTCGGGGAAGAAGGCCTGCCATCAGAGCACACAGCGCTCGATAAGGAAAAGGCCAAATGGGAGGAAGCGCGATGCAAGACCATGAGTCCAAGCGTTCCCGCGTAAACCGTCGTGAATTCGTCAAGGGCGCCGCCGCCACGGGTGGGGCATTGGCCTTTCCATGGCATCTCGCCCTGGCACAGGGCGTCGCCAACGAGTTCGACGGCTCGAAGTTCCAGCTCGCGGCGCCGGAGCCCAATCCCAAGTCGGGCGGCGTGCTGAAATACGCCATCACCATGCGGCCGCCGCACTTCGACTTCCATCAGTCCGGCACCATCAACAGCCTCGGCAGCCAGGGCTGCATGTTCGACAACCTGATCCGGCGCGACCCGCGCGACAGCGGCAAGACCATCATTCCCGATCTCGCCCATAGCTGGGAGATCGCCAAGGACGGCAAGACCTACACCTTCCACCTGCGCAAGGACGTGCAGTTCCACGACGGCGCCGAGCTCACCTCGGAAGACGTCAAGGCGACCTTCGACCGTATCGCCAAGCCGCCGGCAGGTATCAGCATCCCGCGCAGCACCCTGTTCGCCGCCGTGAGCGAGATCACCGCGCCCGACAAGTACACCGTGCAGTTCAAGCTCGCGGAACCGCGGCCGGCTGCCTTCATCATGAGCGCGATCGCCAGCGGCTGGAACGGCATCGTCCGCAAGAAGACGCTGGAGGACAACCAGTACAACCTCCGCCGCGTCGTCGACATCCCCGGCACCGGGCCGTTCAAGAGCAAGCGCCGGGTCGAGAACGAAGTCTGGGTGATGGAGAAGAACGCCAACTACTGGAACAAGGGCCTGCCCTACCTCGACGGCATCGAGTTCTACCACGCCCTGCCGTTCTCGCCCGAGTTGGGCTCGGCGCTGCTGTCCAACCGCGTCGACTACGGCCGCATCGTCGACCCCGTGACGGCGCGCAAGGCCAAAGAGACCAAGGGCATGTCGTCGACCAACTTCTACCAGAGCGTCATCCAGGGCACCTGGGTGAACAGCAAGAAGAAGCCGCTCGACGATCCCCGGGTGCGCCGCGCGCTCCATCTGGTGTTCGACAAGCCGGTGCTGGTCGACGTGGTCAAGGACGTGGCGCCGATGATGGTCGGCGGATTCATCTATCCGTTCTCGGAGTTCGCCACGCCCAAGGACGAGCTCGCCAAGCGGGTCGGCTACCAGGCCGATCCGACGGCGGCGATCAAGGAAGCCAAGGCACTGATGGCCGCCGCCGGCCAGGCGGGCGGCATCAAGGGCCTCGACTTCCTGGTCCGTGAGGTCGCCTCGTTCAAGCTGTGGGCCCAGGCCATCCAGGCCATGCTGCAGCAGGCGCTCAATATCGAGACCAAGCTGCGCACCGTGGTCGAATCGGTGTGGTTCGACGACGTCAAGACCGGCAACTTCGACTTGGCCGTCGGCGCCGTGGTGTCGACCCTGCTCGACCCGTCGGACTACTTCAATGCCTGGTACAAGAAGGACGGGCCGCAGAATTACGGCTTCTGGGAAAACGAGAAGTTCAACGCGCTGTTGCCCAACATCGACTCCGAGGTCGACCCAGCCAAGCGCCTGGCCGTGATCCGCGAAGCCGAGATGATCATGGAGCAGGATCCGCCGGTCCTGCCGATCTGCTGGGAGAAGATCAACGACGTCTGGTACAACTACGTGAAGGGCCACAATCCGTACGAGTATTTCGGCATCTACGATTGCGTGCGCTTCGACACGTTCTGGCTCGACAAGTAGGCCGCGAGGTAGTGTCGTCCTGAGCGTAGCGAAGGACCTCATCGCCGGTTGCCACGGCATGAGATCCTTCGCTTCGCTCAGGATGACAGTCGGTCAGCTTGCTACAGCAGGTCGGCGACCGCCGCGCGGTAGCGCGTGATCGCGTTCAGGTGGTCGGCATAGCTCTTGCCGGCGATGCGCTTGTGATGGGCGCTGACGTAGCTGGTGTGAGCATTCACGTGCGTCACGCCGGCTTTCTTCCAGAAGGAAATCTCGCGCCGCCAGTCCTCTTCCTTGCCGATGCCGGGCGACACCCAGACTTCCAGGCCGACCGAGGCGGGATCGCGTCCCGCCGCGCGGATCATCGTGCGCAGCTTGTCGAAGGCTTTTAGCGCCTCGTCGCCGGCCGGATAGGCCAGCGGCATGAAGCCGTCGCCGTACTGCGCCGTGCGCCGGAACGTCGCCTCGGCATGGCCGCCGAACCAGATCGGCACCTTGCCGGATTTCGGGCGCGGGTTGATGCCGCCATCGTCGAGCTGGTGGAAGTCGCCGGCGAATTTCACATGCGGCTCGGCCCACAGCGCCTGCATCAAGCGCACCTGCTCCTCGGAGCGCTTGCCGCGCGTGTGGAAATCGGCGCCGAGGCCCTGGAACTCGATCTCGTTCCAGCCGACGCCGACCCCCAGACGAAAGCGGCCCTCGCACAAGGCGTCCAGGCTGGCCGCCTGCTTGGCGACCATGGCAGCCTGGCGCTGGGCCAGGATCAGCACGCCGGCGGCAAAGCCCACCTCGCGCGTGACGCCGGCCAGGAAGGCGAACAGCACGAACGGATCGTGATAGGCCGTGGCGGTGGTGCCGACACGGCGCCCGCCATAATCCTTGTTGGGATCGCCGCCCAGCACGTGGTCGGGTGCCACGAGATAGTCGAAGCCCAGCCCCTCCGCCGCCTGCGCATAGTCGCGCAGAACGGTTGGGCCGGTGCCGATGTCACCGACCGGTAGCGATGCGCCGAGCTGCATGATCGTTCCTCTCACTCCGCCGCGGCGGCCTTGGCGGGCTTCAGGTCGGTCGAGTACTTGATATGGACCGGCGCGTTCGATTCGAACGGACTCTTGAGATCGAGGCTTTTGGCGATCTCGCGGATCGCCGGGAAAACCTCCTGGCCTATAAGCTTGATGCAGGTGAGCGA
>DASZJU010000615.1:0-7924 GCA_035947815.1 Reyranella sp. | reverse complement strand
TGCCGCGGTCCCGTCTCGATCTTCACACCGCATGCGGCGAGGTGGGCGACGACCTGGTCCGGCGGTTGCTTCGTGATGAAGCAGAGATCGAGCGCGCCGGGCGCGTCGTTCTTCACCGACCACCAATCGGCGCGGCCACTGGGGCGCACGTTGAACTTCTGCCGGCCGAACTTCAGCGCGGTGTGTCGATACTCGCCGAAGACCTCGCTCTCCATGCCGAGCACGCGCTTGTACCAGGCGACCGTGGCCTCGACGTCGCGGCAATTGAGCACGACGTGATCGATGCGATCGATGGAAAAGCTCATGGCGACTGATCTCCCCTGTCTAATGGCGACCTTCAGCCGATGGCCGGCCACAAGGCGGTTCGCCGTGGCCCGGTCAGGCGGAAGACCAGGAATCCGACGATCAGCAGGTTGGCGAGGTTGAAGACGACGCCGACGCCGAAGGCCGGGGCGTAGTAGCCGAAATGATCATAGAGGACGCCGGCAAACCAGCTGCCGAAGGCCATGCCGCTCATGGCCGTGAAGAGCACCAGCGGGATGCGCCACGACGCTTCGGAGGCGGGAAACAGGTCGCGGATCGTCACCGAGTAGGCCGGGATGATTCCGCTGAAGCCGAACCCGAAGGCGGCGGCGATGGCGAACAGGCCGACCTCATCCTGCGTCAGCAGAAAGCATGCGATGGCCACCGCCTGGAAGGCGGAGCCCACCATCACCGTCCGCAGCCCGCCGATGCGGTCGGCCAGTGCGCCCCACGCCTGGCGCGCGACGAAGGCGGACGCCAGCATCACCGACAGCATGACGGCGCTGTGGGTCGGGCTGATGCCGATGCCGCTGCAGAAGGCGACGAGATGCGCCGAAGGTATCGCCATGGGAACGCAACAGAGGAAACCAGCGAGGCAGATCAGCGCCTGGACGAGGTTCGGATGCAGCCCGGCAACGCGATTGCCGCGCTTGGCCGCCGCACGCGCGTGCGGCAGCGGCGCGGCGATCGGCGCCGGCTTCAGCAACAAGGTGGCCGGCAGGATCGCGACCAGCACGATCACGGCATAGGTCTGCATGACGGGCTGCCAGCCCAGCTCGGCGATCCCGCGCTCGAACAAGGTCGGCCAGACGACGCCAGCAATGTATTGGCCGGACGAGATCAGGGCGATCGCTGTGCCGCGCCGTCGATCGAACCAGCGGCTGACATTGACCAGGAGCGGGGCGTAGACGCCGCCATTGCCCAAAAGGCCCACCATCAGCCCTTGGCCGACATAGAGGGTCCAGATCGGACCTAGCGAGGAAAGGGCAAGGCCCGCGGCCATCATGCAGGCGGCGATGGCGACGGTGGCGCGAACGCCGATGCGGTCCGCCAGCCAGCCCATCAGGACACCGCCGGCCCCCGTGCCGACCCAGACCAGCGCGCCCGCCAATGCCAGGACCGATCGTTCGGTGCCGAGTGCCTCCTGCATCGGCTTCATGCCGACCACGATGAGGAGCGGTGAACCGAAGGAGATCGACAGGATGGCCAGCGTGATCCAGGCCGCTTTCCACGATTCGCGGCTTTCGATACTGTCGAGCTTGAGTGCACTTCCGTCGGCCGCGGCGTCGTTCATTTTTGTCTGCTCCCTCGGCCGCCATTATCGTCTCAGCGCGACGTCTGGCACGCCGCGACTTTCGCCCTGCGCAATTTCTGAGCGCGCCGTCGCCGCGTTGCCACGCAGTCGGTCGATTCACCAACGCACATAGATGCAACGTGGTAGCCTTCTCAGCATCGGCTAGGGTTCGCGGCGGAACTCGACTTGCGTCCGTCCGGACTTGTCGACGGCTTGGCACAGCGCCAGTTCGTCGTTTACCCGCTGGCAGGTGAGTCGCGTTGCCGCCCACCTGACGAGCGGCTCGCCTTTGCAGATAACGTCGGGCTGGTTCGCCACCAACGTTCCGTTGCTCCAGAATTTTGCCGTCATCGGCGCCTTGCAGTCCCACTTTGCCGTGGGGCCGATCGTGACCTGCTCGTGCAGGCCGCCGCCCTGGTCGTCGAAGCAAATCCTGCCGGCCTTGATGGTGACCCTTTCCCGCCGGCCGTCGGCGAAGCTGTGCGTCATGGGCACGTCGCGGCCGAGCACCCAGCACCCCTTGAGCGTGGCGAGATCGCCCTTGGACCAGCGTTCGGCCGGCAAGGGCGGCTCCGCAGGCTTGCACTGCTCCGCCTGTTTCCGGACTTCGTCCTGGCGGGCGGCGAGCTCGACTTTCAACTTCCTTTCATCGGCGCGAGTGTCATCGAGCAAGGTCCTGAGCGCCGGCATCGGATCGGCCATCCGATCAGCCGGCCTTGCCGCGGGCGTTTCCGTCGCCGCCAGGATCACGGCGGGAGCGACCGGCACGACGGCCCGCAACAGCCACGCGACAATCAGCAGCAGCAACAGCAGCATCAGCCCGAACAGCAGGGCCGCCCACCATCGGCCAAGGTCTGCGATCGGAGGCATCGCGGCAACTTACACCCCGCCGGCTGGGGGCGGCGATTTGCGCCGGCGAATTCACCCGATCGTGAGGGGAAGCGAGCGATGGCTCGTGATGAAGTGACGAGGACACCGTGCGGAGGCTTCACCGATGCCCGAGCCATCCCCTTCCGAGAGGCCAGTCCGTCCTGAGCATAGAGCGGGGCCGCCGAAGGTCCTCGTCGTGCTCGGTCATCCCCGCCGCGGCAGCCTCTGCGAGGCCTTGGCAGATGCCTATGCGGCGGGAGCCCGGAGCGCCGGCGCCGAGGTGCGCTGCCATTCACTCTCGGATCTCGATTTTGAGCCGAATGTCCTGGTGCCGTCGCCGCGCGACCAGCTGCTGGAACCCCGCATCTCCGATGCCGTAGACCTTATCGCTTGGGCCGAGCACCTCGTCTTCGTGTTCCCCACTTGGTGGGGCACGATGCCCGCCTGCCTGAAGGGCTTTCTCGATCGTGTCCTCATGCCGGGCTTCGCCTTCGCCGATCGCGAAGACGGCGAGGGCTGGGACAAGCTTCTTGTCGGCAAGACCGCGCATCTTTTGACGACGATGGACACGCCGCCCTGGGTCTATCGCTGGATCTATCGGGCACCGGGGCTGAACGCACTCGGCCGCGCGACTCTGGGTTTCTGTGGCGTGGAGCCGGTGCGCAACACCATCTTCGGCCCCGTCAAGACCGCTAGCGCCGAACGCCGCGCAGAGTGGATCGAGGAGGCGCGGCACGAGGGCCTGGCGTTGCGCCATGGTGCCTTGACGACGGTGCAGCACACGCGCCGCCGCCTCGCGGCTTGGCTGGCGAGCTTCCGCCTGCAGTTCCACCCGATGGCGTGGGCTGCTTACGCGATCGGTGCGGCGGGCGCCTGGCGCGCCACCGGCCATTTCTCGCCGCTTGTCTTCTGGCTCGGTCTTGCCTGCCTGTTCGCGCTGGAACTCGCGACCGTCTTCACCAACGACGAGTTCGACTTCGAGAGCGACCTGCGCAATCGGCACCATGGTCCCTTCACCGGCGGTTCGCGTGTTCTGGTCGACGGCAGTATCAGCTTCGCCAGCATGCAGGTTGCCGTGCTGCTGGCGCTTGGCGCTTTCCTGGCAAGCGGCCTCGCACTCGCCACGGTGATACCGCCTTTCCCGAGCCTGCTCATTCTCGCAGCACTTGGCGCGCTGGCGCTCGGCTACACCGTGCCGCCGTTCAAACTCTGCTGGCGCGGACTGGGCGAGATCGATGTCGGCCTCACGCACAGCCTGGGTGTCATTCTGTGCGGCTACGCCTTCCAGGGCGGCACCTGGACGGATGCCTGGCCCTGGCTTGTCGCGGTGCCGCTGTTCTTTGCCATCCTGCCGGCCATCACGCTGTCGGGGATTCCCGACCATGCGGCGGATCGCGCCGTCGGCAAGGGCACGCTTGCCGTCCGGCTCGGTCCCCGCGTCGCCGTCCGGATCGCCCAGGCAGCGACCGTCGTGGCGGCGCTGACGGCGCTGGCGCTGTTCCCGCGCCTGATCGGCGGCGGCCTGCTGACGGCGATCGTGCTCCTCATCGTGCCCTATGCGATCCTGCAGGTCGTCGTGCTGGAGCGTTACCTGGGACGCAGATGCGAGCCGGGCCGCATCGACGGCCTCATGGCGATGGCGCTCACCTACATCCTGTGGTTCGTCGCCATCCCGCTCTGGGGCCTGGTGTGATCGGCGTTGAACACGCCGGCTCGTCCGATCATTCCGTAACGCCACGGCTGCCGGTGCTGACCGCCCGGGATCTGGTCAAGACCTATGACTCCACCGGCGGTTCGGTCCACGCCCTGCGCGGCGTCGACTTCGAATTGGCGCGAGGCGACTTCGTCGTTCTGCTCGGTCCGTCCGGCAGCGGCAAGTCCACGCTCCTCAATCTCGTCGGCGGACTCGATCGCGCGACCAGTGGCCGCCTCCGGTTTGGCGAAACCGATCTTGCGGCGCTCGACGAGCGGGCGCTGACCCTCTACCGGCGCCGTCACGTCGGCTTCGTCTTTCAATCCTACAACCTCATCCCCAGCCTGACGGCCGGCGAGAACGTGGCACTCGGCGCCATCGGCACCGGACGGGCGCTGGCCCCGGAAGAGGCGCTTGCTCTCCTAGGCATCGCCGATCTGCACGACCGCTTTCCGGCGCAGCTGTCCGGCGGCGAGCAGCAGCGCGTCGCCGTCGCGCGCGCCATCGTGAAACAGCCGGATCTGCTCCTGTGCGACGAGCCCACGGGAGCGCTCGACTGCAAAACGGGCGTGCGCGTGCTCGAGGCGCTCGATCGCGTGAACCGGCAGTTCGCCACCCCGACCGTCCTGGTGACCCACAACGCGGTCATTGCCGGCATGGCGGACCGCGTTGCTCATCTCGCCGACGGTGTGATCGTGCGACTCGAGCGCAATGCGGCGCGGATGCCGCCGCAGGACCTGTCGTGGTAGCAGGGCCGGGGCGCATCCTCGATCGCAAGCTGATCCGCGATCTTTGGGCGTTCCGGGGACAGGCGTTGAGCATCGTCCTTGTCCTTGCCTGCGCTGCCGCCGCCGTCGCCATGTCGTTCAGCGCCCGCCAATCGCTCGACGCCACGCGCGAGGATTACTACCGGCGCTATGAGTTTGCCGACCTGTTCGTCTCGGTTCCGCCCGCACCGCTGTCGCTGGCCGGGACCATCCGCCGGATCCCGGGCGTTGCGGCGGTTGCGGCTCGGATCGTCGGCTATGGCGCGATTTCGATCGACGGCTTCGACGAGCCAGTCACGGGCCGGTTGATATCGCTGCCGGCGGAGGACGACCCGCCGGTCAATGTCCTCGCGCTGCGACAGGGGCGGCGACCCACGGCCGATCATCCCGGGGAGGTCGTGGTCAACGAGAGCTTTGCCGCGGCCCACGGCCTTGTTCCCGGCAGCCAGCTGACCATGACGATCGGCGGACATAAAAGCGTCCCCACGATCGGCGGCATCGCCCTCTCGCCCGAATACATTTTTGCCCTCGGACCGGGACAAATCGTCCCCGACGACCGTCGCTTCGCCATTGTCTGGATGGCGCGTTCGCAGTTGGCAGCGGACCTCGGTATGGCGGACCGGTTCAACGATCTTGCCGTTCGGCTCGATCCCGGCGCATCGGTCGCCGGCTTGACCGAAACGCTGGACCGGCTGCTGGCCTCCTATGGCGGCGCCGATATCCATGATCGCGCCCGGCAATATTCGCATGCGTTCGTCTCGGGCCAGCTGAAGGAATTGGCGACCATCGGTGTCCTTGTCCCCGCCATCTTCATAGGTGTCGCCATCATGCTGCTTCACGCATCGATGCTGCGGATCGTCGAATTGCAGAGGGCGCAGATCGGCATCGTCAAGGCGCTGGGAGTGGGTGGCGAAGCGATCGGCTGGCACTACGTGAAGTTCGCCCTCGTGCTTGCCGGTGCGGCAACGATGCTCGGGCTTCCCATCGGCATCGCGCTTGGCTACGGCGTGACCAGGATCTATGCCGCGTTTTTCCACTTCCCGTTCCTCCGCTATCGACCCGACATGCTGGCCGCGGCGGGCGTCGTCGCGGCGCTGGGGGGCGCCGCCACTTTGGCGGCCGTGCATCCCGTGCGGCGCGCCCTGGCGCTTCGGCCGGCTGTCGCCATGCTTCCAGCAGCGCCGATCGCCTATCGGAAGGTCGTCGGCGAACGCCTGGCGCGCCGCCTCGCCGCGCCGGCCTCCATGGTCGTTCGCCAACTCGGCAGGCGTCCATTGCGGCCCATCCTCACGGCGGTGACCATCGCCTTTGCCGTGGGATTGCAGATCGCGACCCTCTTCAGCTTCGACGCGCTCGATGAGATGGTCGATGTGTTCTACGCCCGGGCGCAACGGCAGGACGCGACGATCGTCTTTGCCGCGCCGCTGCCCGCCACGGTGCTCGCCGATCTCGCCCGCTGGCCGGGCGTGCGCATCGTCGAAGGCGTCCGCGACGTGCCGGTGCGCCTCGGCGTTGCCGGCCGGTCGAGGCAGGTCGTGCTCACCGGCTTGCCGGCGGACGGCACGCTGCATCGCCTGCTCGATCCCGCCCTCGTGCCGATTGCCGTGCCGGCCGACGGCATCGCGCTGTCGCGCACGCTGGCCGCGATCCTGCGCACCCAGGTCGGCGATCGGGTGACGGTCGACGTCGCGCCGGGCCGCTCCTTCGAGCTGCCGGTCGCGGTGCTCGTCGAGCAATATATCGGCATGGGCGCCTACATGGAGCGCGCCGCTCTTGACCGTCTGCTTGGCGGGGGACCGCTCGTCACCGGCGCCGAGCTGAAGCTTGCCGGTGGCGACTGGTCGGGCCTCTATCGCACGCTCAAGGACTCGCCGATCGTCGCGGGTTTCGTGCCGCGTGCGGCGACGGTGACGGCTTTTCGCGAGACGATGGCCAGGACGCTGACCATCATTCTTTCGTTCTTCGTCGCTTTTGCCGGCGTCACCGCCTTCGCGATCGTCGACGCGACTGTGCGCATCGCGTTGTCGGAGCGGGTCCGCGAGCTCGCGATCATGCGCGCGCTGGGTTTTGCCAAGGGGGCGGTCGTGTTCATGCTGGCCGGCGAATTGGGCGTGGCCGTGGTGTTGGCCCTGCCCTTGGGAGCCGTCGTGGGCCTCGGCCTCGGCCAGTTGATCGTGTCGAACCTCGACAACGACCTGTTCCATGTGCCGCTGGTCGTCGGCTGGCGCAGCTATGCCATTGCTGGCGGCACGGTGCTGGCGGCGGCGGTGTTCTCGTTCACGCTCGCCACCCGCCGGTTGCGCGATGTCGATATTCCCGCGGTCCTGAGGGCAGGAGCGGTGTAGCGCGGCGCGCGACGCCGCCACCTCCTTACGCCGGCTGCGCCACCGCACGCTGGCGTGACGGGAACGGCGGGAAGGTGAGCGCGATCGCCACCGCGCCGAGGCCGATGCCGAACGAGCCGATATAGAGCCAGCCGTAGCTGCCGGTGGTGTCGAAGATCCAGCCGCCGACGGCAGGGCCGAGCGCCATGCCGAGGCTCGAGAACACGGCGGCCGCGCCGAACACCGTGCCCATGATGCGCATCGGGAAATACTCGCGCGCGATCACGGCATAGAGCGGCATCACGCCACCATAGATCAGCCCGAAGAAGGCGGCGACGGCGTAGAACTCGCCGAGCTGGCGCACGAAGAAGTAGGCGCCGGCCCCCAGCGCCTGGGCGAACAGCCCGATGACGAGCACCCGCTTGGCGCCGAACCGGTCGCCGGCCAGGCCGAACAGCACGCGGCCGCCCAGGCCCGCCAGGCCTTCGACGCTGTAGATCGTGACCGCGGCCAAGGGCGCGATACCGCAGGCGATGGCATAGCTCACCGTATGGAAGATCGGCCCGGAATGCGTGGCGCAGCAGCAGAAGTAGGTCGCCGCCAGCACGATGAATTGCGGTGAGCGCAATGCCTGGCCGGCCGTCATGCCGGGATCGGCGGCGCCGGGCAGCGG
>DASZJU010000614.1:0-3570 GCA_035947815.1 Reyranella sp. | reverse complement strand
TCCGACTACACGCCGGACCGTTGGCGCACCTCCGTCGTCATGTTCATGTTCACCGGCAATACGATCGGCGGCTTCTTCGCCGGCCAGATCGCGGCGCAGATCCTGCCGCGCTGGGGCTGGCAAGGCATCTTCTATGTCGGCGGGGTCGTGCCTCTGGTCTTGCTGGCCGTGCTGATCTTCATCCTGCCGGAATCGCCGCAGTTCCAGCGCGGCGCGCGGCCCGCCGGGGCCCAGGCCAATCCGGTGAGCGGCCTGTTCGCCGACGGGCTGGCGGTGAGCACGCTGCTGCTGTGGGCGATCTTCCTGATCAACCTTCTGAACATGTTTCTGATCGGCTATTGGCTGCCGACGGTGCTCACCCTCGAAGGTTTCAGCCCCGCCGACGCAGCCTTTGCCGCCAGCATCTATTCGTTGGGCGCCATCATGATCACCCTGCTGCTGGGGCCGGTCATCGCCCGCCTGGGCGCCGAGCGCGTGCTGGCGACCAGCCTGTTGTTCGGCGCCCTCTGCATCGGCATCGTGGCGACGGTGCGCATGCCGCATGCCTGGATCATGGTCGTGCTGTTCGGCGCGGGGGGTGGCTTCGTCGGCAGCCAGCTTGGCCTGAACGGCTTCGCCGCCGCGATCTATCCTGCCGCCACACGCTCGACCGGCATCGGCTGGGCGCTGGGCATCGGCCGTCTCGGCGGCATCGCCGGACCGATCATCGGCGGCGCGCTGCTCGGCCTTGGCCTGGCGCCGACCACGGTCATGCTGTTCGCCTGCGGCCCCGGTGTGCTGACGGCCGTGTTGGTGACGATCCTCGGTCTCCATCGGCGCGGGCGGCTGCCGGCCGGCGCGTGAGTCCTAGGCAAACGCCTGGCGGATGCGGCCCCAATCGGCGAGCGCCTGTTCCTGGCCGGGCACCAGCTGGATGGTGAACTGCGTGTAGCCGGCGCCGTGCAGGGCATCGATGCGCTGCTTGATTTCGGCTTCGCTCGCCGTGAACGACGTGGTGCGGATCAGCTCGGCGGTCACGAAGCGCTTCTCCTCGGGCTTGACGAACATCAGGTGCCCGCGGTGGTTCTGAAGATAGGGGGCGTCCTTGGGCTCGAAGCTGCGGGCGAGGTCGATGTAGGCCTGCAGCTCGGGGGTGGTTTTCGACAGCATGGTCACGCCCGGCGCCAAGCCGGCCAGCGCCTCGTCGGCGGCGCGATGCAGCATCACGGCGGCGCGCGGTCCCGCCTGTGCCATGGCGCGTTCGGAATCGGCGGGCTCGCCGTCCTGCAGCACGCAGCCCAGGGCGAAGGCGGTGGCCTGCAAATCGCCTATCGCGTGGCCGGCTTTGCCCCAGGCCTCGCGCATCGCCTCAACTTCCTTGATGCCGTTTTCCACCTTGCCGACGAAGTCGATCCATCCCGCCTTGAGCTTGGCCGTGAGCGCTCGCGTGCGCGGTCCGAAGGCCGAGAGGTGGAGCGCGATCGGATCGCGGGTATTGAACAGCGGCAGCTCGGGATTGAGGAAGCGGATCTTGCGGGTCTGTCCCTCCATCCCGAAGTCGACGGTTTCCCGGCGCAGCAGGCCGTAGACCTGCGCGATATAGGTCTCCATGTCCTTGACCTTGATGGCGCCGAATCCCATGGCGCGCCGGGCCGTGAAGCCCGTGCCGACGCCGAAATCGATGCGGCCGGGTGCCAGCTGGTTGAGCGTGGCCAGCGCATTGGCGGCCACCGGCGCGATGCGATTGGACGGCACCAGCACGCCCGTGCCGAGACGGATACGGCGCGTGTTGACCGCCGCGGCCCCCATGGCGACGAAGCAATCAGCGCTCAGCATCTGGGTGTCGTAGAACCAGGCATGCGTGAAGCCCAGTTCCTCGGCGCGTTGTGCCAGCTTCCAGGAATCCGCCGCCGTGGGCAGGGCGATGCCGAAATCCATCGTCTTGTCTCCGTTCAGGTGTCGGCGAGAGCGGCCAGCATGCGATCGCGCGCCGCAAAATCTCCATCGGCGTGAACCGGCTGCAGGCAGACATGCGTGGCGCCGGCCTCGAAATGCGCGCGCAGGCCCTTCTTGATCGTCGCCGCATCGCCCCACAGGACCATGGCATCGATGAAGCGGTCGCTGCCGCCGTCGGCAAGCTCGGCTTCGCTAAAACCTTCGCGCAGCCAGTTGTTGCGATAGTTCGGCAGTACCATGTAGCGGGAGAGCTCCTTGCGGCCGAGCGCCCGCGCCCGGACGGGATCGGTCTCGAGCGTGACTTTCTGTTCGACCGCCAGCCATTTGGAAGGCCCCAGGATCGCGGCCGCCTTTGCGGTATGTTTTGGCGTCACGTTGTAGGGGACCGCGCCGCGCGTCTTCTCGGCGCTCAAGGCCAGCATCTTCGGTCCCAGCGCCGCGACCACTACCGGTGCTTCCTCGCCTTTGGGCAGATCCTTGTAGAGGCCGTCGAGATAGGCCCGCATGGTCGAAAGAGGCTTGTCATAGCGATGGCCGCGCAGGCCCTCGACCATGGGAATGTGGCTGACGCCCAGACCGAGAATGAACCGGCCGCCGTACAAATCGTTCAGCGAAACCATGGCTCGCCGCGCGGCAAGGGAATCGCGGGCGTAAATGTTGGCGATGGAGCTGCCGATGGTGAGTCGCGTGCTTTTCGAGAGCAGGTAACCCGCCAATGACATCGATTCGTAACCGCGCGATTCGGGATACCACAGAGCCGAATAGCCGGATTTCTCGACGACGCCGACCAAGTCGGCGAGCTCGGATCCGTTCAACTTGTCGGTCGCGTACCAAACGCCCAGGCGTCCTAACGTCATGGCCGTGCTCTCCGGTGGGTTCGTTGTGACCTTGGCAGGGTCACGCTAAGGTAGCCGATCTCGTCGGGCTCAAGTAGCAGATGCAGAGGAGACGCGCGATGCGCATAGGGGCTTTCTATTTTCCGACCGACTACGGAATCAACCTCGCGGAACTGGGGCGCGCCCTCGAGGATCGCGGGTTCGCTTCGCTGTTCGTGCCCGAGCACACCCATATCCCGGTCAGCCGCCGCTCGCCTTTCCCCGGCGGCGGCGAGTTGCCCAAGCGCTATGCGCACACCCACGATCCGTTCGTCGGCCTCGCCTTCGCGGCGGCGGCGACCAAGAAGCTTGTGGTCGGCACCGGCATCTGCCTGGTGCCGCAGCACGAGCCGATCGTCACGGCCAAGGCCATCGCCACGCTCGACCAGCTCTCGAACGGCCGTTTCGTCTTCGGCATCGGCGGCGGCTGGAATGTCGACGAAATGGAGAACCACGGCGCGCGTTACGAGACGCGCTTCAAGATGATGCGCGAGTACGTGCTGGCCATGAAGGCGCTGTGGACCCAGGACGAGGCCTCGTTCCACGGCGAGTTCGTGAAGTTCGATCCGGTGTGGTCGTGGCCGAAGCCCGCGCAACGCCCGCATCCGCCCATCATCCTGGGTGGCGAGAGCGATCATACGCTGCGGCGGGTGATCGACTATTGCGACGGCTGGTTCCCACGCCCGCGTGGCGGCTTCGACGTCGTCCAGGGGGTCGAGCGGCTGCGGCGGATGGCGACCGAGAAGGGACGCAATCCCTC
>DASZJU010000613.1:0-8697 GCA_035947815.1 Reyranella sp. | reverse complement strand
ATCCCCGAGCTGACGAATGCCGAATTGGTGCAGCTTCGCATTCGTGTGATCGCGCTGGAGAATCTGGTGATCGCGTTGCTCTCAGAGGCGTCGGAACGCCAGCTCGATCTTGCTCGCGAAATGGCAGCCTACATCGCGCCGAGGCCAGGCTTCACCCATCACCCCCTGACGGTTCATGCCGCCGCTCAGATGATCGACCTTGTTGAAAGAGCCCGCCATTTCCGAAGCGTGGCGTCTTCATGACCGTGCGCTGGGCCCCATGCAAATGCAGGTCGAGTTCTACAATCAGTTGCCCGACCTGTAGCGGCGTCAGACGAATCCCAGTTGACGGCGCGAGTGGCGTCCTGGGTTACCACTCAGCATCGCCATGAACTCAGCCGCTTCGATCGGAGTTCCAGACTTCGCCGCGAGTGCGCAGCTATAGACCGTCGCCAGGTCGCAGCCCGGCGGCAGCGGCGCCGCGAGCACGATGCCGGGCGTGGCGATGATCTCGGTCGCCTGGGTGCAACCGAGAGGTTGCCGGCTCTTCGACGCGGCAAGCGCGCGCATGGCCGTGGCCCCGTTGGCGGCGGGCCGCAGCCGCTGGGTGATGGCGTCGCGGATGCCGAGATCGCGCAACACCTTGGCAAAGTGGATCCCGGCGGTCGATTGTTCGGGATCGGGGAAATGAATCGCGTCGGCGGCGAGCAGTGCCGCGCGCAACTCGGCGGCGCTGCCGACCGCGGGCAGAGGATCGCCGCTTCGTACCGCGATGGCGGTCTGCACGGCGCCGATATCCTTCGCCGACTGGGCCACCACGTGGCCGTCGCGCGCCAGCCCGTCGATCAGGGCGCGGCTCAGGATCATGATGTCGGCCGGCTCGCCCGCCAGCAGGCGCGACCTCATGGCGCCCACGGCGCCGAACACGCCGTCGATCTTGCAGCCGGTGCTTGCCTCGAACGAGGGCCGCAGCGCTTCCACCAATCCCTGGGCGGCGCCGCCGCTCAGGATGCGTATTGTCTTCATTGCACTTTGATGCCGGCCTGCTGGATCACCTTGGCCCACTTGTCGATGTCGCGCCGCAGGAAGGCGTCGAACTGGGCCGGCGACATGGTCATGGGGACGGCGCCCTGCTTGGCCCAGGCCTCGCGGATCGAAGGCTTGGCGATGATCCTGGCGATCTCGGCATTCAGCCGGTCGACGATCTCCGGCGGCGTTCCCTTGGGCGCCATGATGCCGAGCCAGATCGTGGCCTCGTAGCCCGGCACGCCGGCCTCGCTTACCGTCGGCACGTCGGGCAGCACGGTCGAGCGCTTCTCGCCCGTGGTCGCCAGCGCCCGGACCTGGCCCGCATCGATGTTGCCCTTCACCGCCGTGACGGCGTCGAACATCATCTGGACATGGCCGCCCATCACGTCGTTGCGCGCCTCGGCGCTGCCCTTGTGCGGCACATGCAGGATGTCGGTGCCGCTCGTGGCTTTGAACAGCTCGCCGGCCATGTGGTAGGGCGTGCCAGGACCCGACGAGGCGTAAGTGAGCTTGCCCGGATCGGCCTTGGCGAGGGCGATGAATTCCTGCAGCGTCTTGGTCTTCACCGAGGGATGCACCACCATCACCAGGTCGGACGAATTGACCGGCGCCACCGCTATAAGGTCGCGCATCAGCACATAGGGCTTGTTGTCGAGCAGCGTCTCGTTGGTGGTGTGCGTGTTCGACATCATCAGGAGCGTGTAGCCGTCGGGGGCTGCCTTGGCGACGATGTCGGTGCCGATCACCGCGCCCGCGCCGGCCCGGTTGTCGATGATGAATTGCTGCTTCAGCGCCTCGGTCAATTCCTGGCCGAGGATCCGGGCATAGACGTCGGCCGGGCCGCCGGGGCCGAACGGCACGACGATCTTTACGGGTTTGGTCGGCCAGGATTGCGCCCAGCATTGCGCCGGGCCCGGCGCGGCCCACAGGATTGCGGCTCCGATCAACAGACTGCGTCTTGCCAGCCAGCGCATGGCGAGCGACCAGGCGGGCGCCGAGGCGGCGACGGCAATGATGCGGCGGCGCCTGATCACGAAAGCCAATTCATTTCTCTCCCATTTTTCATTGGACCGCGGGCCTCCGGCCCGCTCCTTGTCATCCTGAGCGCAGCGAAGGATCTCATGCCGGTTGCAAGCGGCGATGAGGTCCTTCGCTTACGCTCAGGACGACGGAGACGCCGGATACAGCCACGGCGTCCTGGCGCGCGCCTTGGCCTGGTGGGCGGCGATCTCGTCCTCGCGGGTGAGGGTGAGCGCCACCTCGTTCAATCCCTTGAGCAGGGCGTCGCGGCGGATGCCGTCGACCTGGAATTCGATTCGCCGGCCGCTCGGCGTCACGACCGTGCGGTTGTGCAGGTCGATGCTGAGGCGTGGCTCGCTGTTGCTGCCCGGCCGGGTCGCCGCCTCGAGCTCGTTGGCGATGGCCAAAACGTCGGCGCGCGGAAGCTGGATCGGCAGCACGCCGTTCTGAAAGCAGTTGTTGAAGAAGATCGGACCGAAGGAAGGCGCGATGACGCAGCGCACACCCATGCCCATCATCGCCCACACCGCGCCCTCGCGGCTCGAGCCGCAGGCGAAATTGTTGTCGGCAACGACGATCTCAGCCCCGCGATAGGCCGGCTGGTGCATGAAGAAGTCGGGATTCTCGCTGCCGTCGGGCAGGTAGCGCCAGGGCTCGAAGGCGTAGGGGCCGAGATCGGCCTGCGCCACGTCGCGCAAGCGGTGGATCGGGATGATGATGTCGGTGTTGACGTTCTGCCGCATCAGCGGCGCTGCCTTGGCATCGAGAACGGTGAAGGCTTCCATGGTCTGCTTCCTCCCGTCTCAGATCGTGCGCCGATCAAGAGCACGAACGTCGGCGATGTGGCCGGCGATGGCGGCGGCCGCGGCCATTGCCGGGCTCGCCAGATGCGTGCGCCCGCCCGGCCCCTGGCGGCCGACGAAGTTGCGGTTGGAGGTCGATACGCTCCTCTCGCCGGGCGCGATCGTGTCGCCGTTCACCGCCAGGCACATCGAGCAGCCGGGCTCGCGCCATTCGAAGCCGGCCTCGAGGAAGACGCGGTCGAGACCCTCGGCTTCGGCCATGCGCTTGATGTTCTCCGAGCCGGGCACGACCCAGGCGCGCACATGGGCCGCCACCTTGCGGCCCTTGGCGATCTGGGCGGCGTCGCGCAGATCCGACATCCGGCTGTTGGTGCAGGAGCCGATGAACACCCAGTCGACCCGCGTGTCCTGGATGGCGGCGCCGGCTGTGAGGCCCATGTAGTCGAGGGCCGCCTGCCACGCCTTCTGCTTGTCCGGGTCGTCCGTCGCGGCCGGATCGGGAATCCTGTCGGTGACGGGGATGACATGTTCAGGGCTGGTGCCCCAGGTGATCTGCGGCACGATCTTGTCCACGTCGACCCTCACTTCGACGTCGAACACGGCATCCGGGTCGCTCGCCAGGGTGCGCCAGTCGGCGACCGCGTGGTCCCATTGCGCGCCTTTCGGCGCGTAAGGGCGGCCGGCGAGGAATTTGAAGGTGACATCGTCCGGCGCTACCATGCCGATCTTGGCGCCTAGCTCGATCGAGAGATTGCACACCGTAAGCCGGCCTTCGACCTCCATGTCGCGGATCGCGCTGCCGGCATATTCGACGGCGTAGCCCGTGCCGCCGGCGGCGCCGATCTGGCCGATGAGATGCAGGATCATGTCCTTGGGCGTGACGCCGGGCGGGCGCTTGCCGTCGAAGGTCACGCGCATGCGTTTGGGCTTGGGCTGCACCAGCGACTGCGTCGCCAGCACATGGATCACCTCGGTGGCGCCGACGCCGAAGGCGATGGCGCCCATGCCGCCATGGGTGCAGGTGTGGCTGTCGCCGCACACCAGCAGCGTGCCCGGCAGGGTGACGCCCTGCTCCGGTCCCATGACATGGACGATGCCCTGGCCCGGCTCGCCGAGATCGAACAGCTTGATGCCCCAGCGCTTGGCCTCGTCGCGCATGTAATAGAGCCGCGCCGCATAGGGTTTCAGCGTCTCGTGCGTGCGGCCGGGCTCGGTCGAGATGACGTGATCGAAGGTGGCGAAGGTGAGATCGGGATTGCGCACGCGATAGCCCGCATCCTTGATCGCCTGCAGACCGCGGCCGCCGCCGTCATGCATGAGATGGCGGCTGATGTGCAGCAGGGCGTAGCCGTCACCAAGATCGGCGATGACGTGACGATCCCAGATCTTGTCGAACAGGGTCTGTCCGGGCATTGCTCTTCCTCCCCGCGGCCGCCCATTGCTTGGCCGGCTCGCGGACCGCCACCCCATCATCTTTCGCGGTCGCCCACAACGGGGCACAAGGCGGAAGCAAAGATCGCAGCGCGGTAGCGTCATCCTGAGCGAAGCGAAGGATCTCATGCCGTGGCAACTGGCGATGAGGTCCTTCGCTGCGCTCAGGACGACAGATATGAGGCCCGCGGCCCGCTGAGTGCTACTGCTGCGGCTGGTCTTGCTTCTGCTCGTCCTGGCCCCAGCCCTTCTTCTCGGCGTCGAAGAACGAGGCGAAGACCTTGCGGATGGTGCTCTCGGCGATGTCGCGGGTGATGAACACGACGCGGCTCTTGCGGTCGTCGCCCTCGGGCCAGGCGTCGAGCGTGGCCGGCGGATGGAAGACGTGCTGCACGCCGTGGATGACGACGGGCTTGTCGGTGTCCTTGACGTTCAGGATGCCTTTCATGCGCAACAGATCGGGGCCGCGATAGGTGACGAGCGCGTCGAACGCGGCGGCCACCGTCGACCAGCTCATCGGCTCGTCGAAGGTCATGCAGAAGGACTTTATGCGGTCGTCGTGGCGGTTGACGTCGTGCGGGTCCTGCTCGCCGTGGCCGTGTTCATGATCATGCCCATGTCCGTGATCGTGCCCATGATGGTTATCGTGCCCGCCGCCATGCGCGTGACCGTAGGCTTCCTCGTGCAGCCAGCGCTTGACGTCGGCGTTCTTGGTCTCGGGATTGTAGAGGCCGGCATTCAGGATCTCATTGGGATCGATTTCGCCCGCCGAGATCTCGTGGAACGGCGCGCCGGGATTGAGCTGGTGCAGGCGGCTCTTGAGCTCGCCGAGCGGGCCTGCGTCGGCGATGTCGCTCTTGGTGAGCAGCAGGCGGTCGGCGACGGCGGCCTGCTTCACCGCCTCCTCGTGGTTGTCGAGCGTGCTGCCGCCGTTCACGCCGTCGACCGTGGTCACGACGCCGTCGAGGCGGTAGCGCGACGCCAACAGGGGATCCGTCATCAGCGTGTGCAGGATGGGCGCAGGGTCGGCCAGGCCGGTGGTCTCGACCACCATGCGCTTGAAGTTGGTGACCTCGCCCTTGGAGCGCTTGAGGAACAGCTCGCTCATGGTGCGCACCAGGTCGCCGCGCACCGTGCAGCACAGGCAGCCCGAGTTCAGGGTCACCATGCCCTCGTCGTCGGACTTCTCGACCAGCAGGTGGTCGAGCCCGATCTCGCCGAACTCGTTGATGATCACCGCGGTGTCGGCCAGTTCCGGCCGGCGCAACAGCTTGTTCAGCAGCGTGGTCTTGCCGCTGCCCAAAAAGCCGGTCAGCACCGTGACCGGAATGCGCTGTTCGGCGGCGCTTTGCGTGTCGCTCATGAAATCTCAGCTCCCTGTCTCGTCGTCCCGACTCGCGCGGATTATATCCGCGCTGGAGCGAAGCGGAGTGGAGGGACCTTCTCTCCACAATTAGCTCTCTCCGGTAGAGATTAAGGCCCCTCGGCTACGCTCGGGGCGACGGATTTTCCTTCCAAAAGCACCCGGCCTTCCTGAACTCCCTCCAGGCCCGCTCGAGCCTGCGGCGGCGGCGTTTGCTGCCGGACGCCGCCTGCTTGGCGAGGGCCTTGAGCGGCCGGGCCACGTCCTCGGTGGGACGGGCCGCGGTCGCGAGGTCGGCCAGCACATGGGCCGCCACCGCGCGATCGTTCAGGGCGCCGAGTGCGCCCTGCAGGCGCACCGTCGCCTCGATATAGGGCCTGGCCCCTCGGGACGCAAAGGCTGGCGACGCAAAGGCCGGCTGCAGGAAGGAAGCGGCATAGCGCAGCTTCTTGATGGCGATACGCAGCCGATGCAGGCGCCGTTCGTCGAGCGCGCCGAGCTTGCGGCCGCGCCGCACGACCTTGTCGTGGCGCGTGTCGAGCACGGTGCGCGCGAATTCGTCGAGGCGCTCGTGGGTGCCGGCTGGCGACAGGGTGACGAAGGCATCGAGCTGGCGGTGGAATCCCTCGAAGCGGGCGCCGGACAGGGCCGTGCGGGCGCGCTCCAGATGGGTCTTGGCGAGGCGATTGCCGATCCGCCGGACGATCGGCGGCACGTCGTCCACGGTTTCGTTGAGAAAGACATGGAGGTCGCGTGCCGGCGCGCATTCGCCGGCCAGCCACTTGGCCTCGGCCGACAGCGCCCGCACGACCGGCCCATCGACGGCGCTCTTGAACAGGCCGAAGGCCGCGCGCAGCCGGCGCAGCGCCACCCGCGTCTGGTGGATACCGATTGGCCGACGGCTGGCCAGGACGACGGCGCGGTATTTCAGCAGGTCGGCATGGCATGCCGCCACGATGTGCCGCAACGCGACATCGGGGGTGGTGTCGGGGGCGAGGCCGGGGGCGGTATCGGGGGCGACGCCGGTGTCGGGAGGAGCCATGCAGGCCCGACGGTAACGGCCGGCGGCGACCCTGCAACCGCAAAGAACGACACTCTGATGAAGGTTTTGTTTCAGCCGGCAGACTGCGATTTGTCGGGCTTTTCCGGTGTTTCCGCTGGCCGGCCATGCGGTTAGCCAGCCTGGACCCCGGCCGTTTCCGGTAGCGGCCGGGGGCCGGGCTGCCCTAGAGTCGGGCCCATGAGTATCGATGCGGCTGCCTTCAAGAAGGGCATGCGCCACCTTGCGGCGAGCGTTACCCTGATCACCACCCGCCACCGCGAGCTGCGCGGCGGCCTGACCGCCACGGCGGTCTGCTCGGTCTCGGCCGAGCCGCCCCAGATCCTGGTGTGCGTCAACAAGACGGCGAGCGCCCACGACCCGATCGGCGAGGCCGGTTTCTTCTGCGTCAACATCCTCTCGCCCGAGCACCGCAAGATCGCCGAGCGCTTCGCCGGCATGGACGACGTTGAAGGCGACGAGCGTTTCCGCGACATGGGCGAATGGTCGATGCTGTCGACCGGCGCACCGGTTCTGAAGGGCTGCCCGGTGTCGTTCGACTGCCGGCTGGTGACCCGGGTCGCCGCCGGCACGCACACGATCTATATCGGCGAAATCGTCGATCTTGTGCTCAATGCCGGTGCGACGCCGCTGCTCTATGCCGACGGCGCCTTCGTCCATGTCGACGCCCTCAAGAAGGCGGCTCAGGCGGCGTGAGGCCGCGGTAGCGCCCTTCCGGCGAACTCACTTCCGGGTGCCCGAGCCAGCTCTAGGCGGTCACGCGCGGCCTGCGGGCGCGGGCGCGCGTCGGCAGCAACTCGGCGATCTGCACGGCGTTCAGCGCCGCCCCCTTGCGCAGGTTGTCGCCGCAAACGAACAGGGCCAACCCATGCTTGACCGTCGGGTCGCGCCGCACGCGGCCGACGAAGACCTCGTCGCGGCCGGTCGCTTCCAGCGGATTGGGCACGTCGGAGAGCAGGACGCCCGGCGCCGCGCGCAGCAGCTCGAGCGCCATCGGCACCGGAAGGTCGCGGTCGAATTCGGCGTTGATCGACAGCGAATGCCCTGAATAGACGGGCACCCGCACGCACGTCCCCGAGACGGGCAGGTTGGGAATCTCGAGGATCTTGCGGCTCTCGTCGCGCAGCTTGACCTCTTCCTCGGAATAGCCGTCCTCGGCGATCCGGTAGTTGAGCGGTACAACATTGTAGGCGATGGGAACCGCCCACTTGTGCGACGCCGGAAAGGCTATGGCGCCGCCGTCGTGCATCAGGGCCGGGGCGCCGATGCCTGCGCTCCGCATCTGGTTCTCGAGCTCGTCGACGCCAGCCCCGCCCGCACCCGAGACGGCCTGGTAGGTGCTGACCACCAGGCGCCGCAGCCCGGCCGCCTCGTGCAGCGGCTTCAGCACCGGCATGGCAGCCATCGTCGTGCAGTTGGGATTGGCGACGATACGCTTGGGGATGGTGCGCAGCGCATGGGGATTGACCTCGGCCACGACCAACGGAACCTTGGGATGGCCGCGCCAGGCCGACGAATTGTCGATCACGATCGCGCCCGCAGCCGCGACCACCGGCGCCAGCTTGAGCGATGTTGCAGCCCCTGCCGAGAAGAAGACGACATCGAGGCCGGCATAATCCGCCGTTGCTGCATCCTCGACCACGATCTCCAGATCCTTCCACGACCGGCGCCGGCCGGCAGAGCGTGCCGACGCGAAGAGACGCTGCGAGCCCACGGGGAAATCGCGCTCGGCCAGGATCGACCGCATGATCTCGCCGACCATTCCGGTGGCGCCGACGATGCCGACGGCCAAGCCCGGAGGGGCCAGTTCGTGCGGGGGCTGCTCGATGGATGACATGGACGCTTCTCCTGTTTCGAGCCGGAGACGGGGCGCCCGCGAACGACAAAGGCCCCGTCCGATCGGCGGGGCCTTGAAGGGTTGGTTCGCTATCGAAGATCTAACGCGCGCAAGCCCCTTCCGTCCCACCGTGTGTGGCGGTTTTTTTGACGGTCATAGTGGCTCGGCGCGACAT
>DASZJU010000612.1:0-2399 GCA_035947815.1 Reyranella sp. | reverse complement strand
CGCACAGGATGCGGCTCGCCTCGTCGTCGGCGCCGGCCGCGACCATCGCCGCCAGCGTGCGCGGGCCGGTGGCGCGCTCGAGCAGGAGCGCCTGCTCGTCCTGCGCCAGAACGCGCGCCGCGCCGTCGCCGTCCCACCACGCCATCAGCCGGCCGCCACGGCGCTCTTCTTCCTCGCGGGCGATCTTCAGCATGGCGGGCTGGCCGCGGTGGCGCACCGGCAGCAGGAGACTCGAAGGTGTGGTGATCGCCTCGCCGTCCGCGACGAGGTCCCAGCGGACGAGCCAGGCATCGGGCGTCATCGCCGCCGTTGCCGCCGGGTGACGTCGTGCTTGGCTTCGGTCTCGCCGGGCCAGGCACATCGGGCTTCGTCGGTGCCGACCATCACACGGTGAGAAAGCGAGCCCGAATTGTCTCTTCCTCGGCGCGGAAGACGGCCGGGGTCGCCCGGTAGACCATGCGACCCTTGACCATGATATGCAGCTCGTCGGCGACCGCCTCGGCAAGCTTCATGTTCTGCTCGACCAGCAGAATCGTCACGCCTTCCTCGCGCAGCAGCCGGATGATGCGGGCGAGTTCGCGCACGACCAGGGGAGCCAGCCCCTGGCTCGGCTCGTCGAGCAGCATCACCTTGGGATCGGACACGAGCGCCCGGGCGATCGCCAGCATCTGCTGTTCCCCGCCCGAGAGCTGCGAGCCCCTGCTGGCGGCGCGCTCGCGGAGCGAGGGGAACAGGTCGAGCAGCCGGGCGAGCGGCCAGGCGGTGCCGGGCCCGCGTTCGCCGACCCGGATATTCTCGACCACGGTAAGGTCTGGAAAGATCAGCCGTCCCTCAGGCACGTAGGCCACGCCCTCGCGCGCCACACGATGCGGCGGCCAGCCGGTGATGTCGGTGCTGCCGACATGCACGCGCCCGCCGCTCAGGACAACGAGCCCCATGATGGTCTTCACCATCGTCGTCTTGCCGACGCCGTTGCGGCCGAGCACAGCGCTGATGCGGCCCTGGGGCATGTCGAGGTCGACGCCCTGCAGGACATGGCTGGCGCCATAATGCGCGTTCACGCCCTCGATCCGGAGCATCAGGCCCTCATCATCAGGCAAAACCTCCGAGATAAGCGTCCTGCACGCCCGGATCGGCCTTCACCTGGTCCGGCGCGCCGTCGGCAATCACCGTGCCTCGATGCAGCACCGTGATCCTGTGGGCGAGGCGAAACACCACCTCCATGTCATGCTCGACAAGAAGAACCGTCATCCGCGATGTCTGCAGGAATCGCGCAAGCGTTTCCACCGCCTGTTCCGTCTCCTCGACCGAGAGCCCCTGCGTCGGCTCGTCGAGCAGAAGCACGCGCGGCTGCTGCGCCATGGCCATGGCGACTTCAAGCAGGCGCTGATCGCCGTGCGAGAGCAGTCCGGCAGGCCTGTCGGCGATGGCGCTAAGGCCGAGCTGCTCGAGCGCCGCGTCGGCGCGCAATCCGGCCTCCGTGAAGATCCGGGCGCCGCCGAACGGCTGCCAGCGCCTGGGGTGGCGCGCCTGCGCCGCCAGCCGCGCATTCTCGCGCGCCGACATCTCGGGAAAAAGTGCTGTGATCTGGAACGTGCGCGAAATGCCCAGCCGGCAAATCTGATGGCTTGCTAAGCCGGCGATCGGCTGGCCGGCAAACCGGATCTGTCCTGTGGTTGGCTTGACCGTGCCGGTGATCACGTTGAACAGCGTCGTCTTGCCGGCGCCGTTGGGACCGATGATGGCGCGGACCTCGCCTTCCTCGACCCCCATGGCGACCTGATCGAGCGCGACCAGGGCGCCGAATTTCCGTGTCACTCCGTCGAGCTCGAGCAACGGCACGGTCAAGGCCTCGGGTTGGCACGCCGCAGCCGCCCCATCTGCAGCCGCCCTGTCGCCAGTCCCCAGATCCCTTCGGGCGCGAACAGGACGAAGGCGATGAAGATCAGGCCGAAATAGAGCGCCCAAGCCTCCGTCAGCGCGCTGAGCTGGTGCTCCATCAGCATGAAGAAGGCGGCGCCCAGGACCGGCCCGATCAACGTTCCGGCGCCGCCGACGATCACCATGATGAGCACCTGCCCCGACAGGAGCCAGAACAGCAGCTCGGTATTGGCAAAGCCGGCGAACGGCGCGTAGAGGGCGCCGGCCAGTCCGCCAAGCCCGTAGGCTACGGCCACCACGGCGATCTTGTAGAGACGGGTGTTGTAGCCGAGCGACGTCGTCTTGGCTTCGTTCTCGCGAATGCCGCGCAGCACCGCGCCGAACGGCGAGCGCACCAGGGCGGCGCACACGAGGAACCCGCCGACCAGGCAGCCGAGCGCCAGATAGTAGAAGCCGGTCTTGCTCGACAGTGCCGCGATGCCGAACGGGCCGATCGTGCGCGGAATGCCCGCCAACCC
>DASZJU010000611.1:0-18148 GCA_035947815.1 Reyranella sp. | reverse complement strand
TTCTGACTTAGACCGCGCCCCCCGGAGTGTCAACGCAACCGAGCCGGCGCAATTTGCTGCGCTGCTATGAAGTAATCGGCGCCGTGGCAATTGCTTAGTTCAGCTTCAGCTCGCGCAATTGTTTCACGTCGGCGCGGCCGGCGCTGAGGATGTAGCCGACATCGGAGCCGCCGGTCAGGTAGCGCACGCCGAGCTGCAAGAGCCAGCTCTGGAACTCGAAATCCTGGCGCACCCCGCCGACCCCCATTGCCTTGCCGTGGCCGCGCGCGGCCACGGCGACCGTCTCGAACGCCGCCCGCATGCGCTCGTGCTGGTACTGGCCGGGAATACCCATCTCGGTGGAGAGGTCGCTCGCGCCGATATGCAGCACGTCGATGCCGTCGACCGCGGCGATCGCCTCGGCGTTGCCGACCGCCTCGGGCGTCTCGATCATCGCCATCAGCAATGTCTCCTGGTTGAGCCGGCGACACACCTCGGCCTGGCCGATCGCGGCATAGCCGAGCGCCGGGCCGCTGCCGAAGGCCGAGCGGTAGCCCTTCGGCGCATAGAGGCAGGCTTCGACGATCGCTTTCGCTTCGGCGGCGTTCTGGACATGCGGCACCATGACCCCCTGGGCGCCGCAATCGAGGATGCGGGTCGCGTCATGTGGATCGTGCGAGGTGACCCGCGCGATCGGCGTGATCCCCATGCCCAAGGCCGCGACGCAGACCGCCGCCGCGGTTTCCAGCGAAGTCGGATTGTGTTCAAGGTCGATATAGACCGCGTCGAAGCCGCAGGCCGCCGCGATCATCGCGATGTTCGGGGTGCGCAGCTGGTTGACCCCCATGCACAGCACCAATTCGTTGGCGGCGAGCTTCTTCTTCGCCGAATTTTCTCCGATCGCGGTGGGCATGATGGCGCTCCCTTGCGGCGGGTTCAGGATCTCCGAGCATCCCGCGCTTTAGCCAAGCGTGCAACGATACTCGCCGCCGCTCACCACGCCGGCGTCGTGCCCCACGCCAGGAAGCCGTCATTCTTGAGGCCGGGCTTGCCATAGGCGAGCGGCTTGCCGTCGAGGCCGAGAACATGGCCGCCGGCGGCTTCGAGGACGGCCTGGCCGGCGCAGGTGTCCCATTCCATCGTCGTACCGAAACGCGGGTAGAAATCCGCCTCCGCGGCGGCGAGTACGCCGAATTTGAGGGCGCTGCCGCATTTCATGCGTTCGAGAACTGGCTTGTCCTGAAAATATTCGGCGAGACGACGGCTATTCTCGTGGCTGCGGCTGTGCACGACGACGACGCCGTCGGGGGCCGGCACCCGCGCCCGGATCGGCGCAAAGGCGCCGCCGCCCCGGCGCATCATCGCCGTGCCGGGGCCGTGCGCCATATAGGTCACGCCGATCGCCGGGCCGTGCACGACGCCGAGCACCGGACGGCCGTCTTCGACCAAGCCGATCAGCACTGCGAACTCGCCGTTGCGAGCGACGAATTCCCTGGTGCCGTCGAGCGGATCGACCAGCCAGAAGCGCGCCGCCGCCGGGCAGGCGAAACCCGCCTCGGGCACGGTTTCCTCGGACACGACCGGGATGTCGGGGAAAGCCTTACAAAGCATTTCGACGATGACCCGCTCCGAGGCGAGATCGGCCTCGGTGACCGGCGTCTTATCGCTTTTCTGCGTGATCTCGCATGCCGGATCGGCATAAGCGCACATCACCGCTTCGCCGCCGGCTTCGGCGGCGCGCAACGCAATTTCGAGCAAAGGATCCCTGTCCACGATCAGGCCGCCTTTCGTTCCGTGGCATCGCGCAAGGCGCGCCACAACCGCTCCGGTGTCAACGGCATGTCGAGGTGATCGATGCCAAGCTCCGCCACCGCGTCGACGACCGCGTTGATCAAGGCCGGCGGCGCGCCGATCGCCCCGGCCTCGCCGGCGCCCTTTACGCCGAGCGGGTTGGTGCGGCATGGCACGACGTTGTAGCGGAAATCGAGCGCCGGCAGATCCTCGGCCCGCGGCAAGGCGTAATCGGTCAAGCTGCCGGTGACCAGCTGGCCGCTCTCCTCGTCATAGATGCAGCGCTCCAGCATCGCCTGGCCGATCCCCTGCGCAAAGCCGCCATGCACCTGGCCGCGCAAGAGGAGCGGGTTGATCACCGTGCCGAAATCGTCGACCACAACATAGCGCAGGATCGCGATATGCCCGGTCTCCGGATCGACCTCGACCTCGCAGCCATGGCAGCCATTCGGGAAGGTCGGCGCCGGCGGTGTAAAATGGCCGCTCTCGGCAAAGCCGGGTTCGAGGCCGGGCGGCAATTGCGCCGGGTTGAAGGCGGCGCGCGCCACAGCCTCGATCGATACGGAGCGGTCGGTGCCGGTGATTGTGAAGACGGCGTCCTCGAAAGCGATGTCGGCCTCGGCGGCTTCGAGCAGATGCGCGGCGATCCTCTTGCCCTTCGCGACCAGCTTGTCGGCGGCGTGGACGAGAGCGGCGCCACCGACGGGCAGGGAACGCGAGCCGCCGGTGCCGCGGCCGAAGCCGATCATCGCGGTATCGCCCTGCAGCACGCGGATCTTGTCGAGGGCCAGTCCGAGCCGTTCCGCGGCGAGTTGGCTATACGCGGTCTGGTGCCCCTGGCCGGAGGATTGCGAGCCCATCAACACGGTCAGCGTGCCGGCGGGATCGAAGCGCAATTCGGCGAATTCGTCGGGCGGAAACCCCGATTGCTCGATATAGACCGCCTGCCCCAGGCCACGGTAACATCCAAGCGCCCGCGCCTCCGCCCGGCGGGCGGCAAAGCCGGCGGCATCGATGGCGGCCAGGGCGTCTCGCATGTTCCGTGCGAAATCACCGCTGTCGTAGACGAGGCCGAGCGGGGTCGTATGCGGCATCGCCGCCGGCTGGATGAAATTGCGCCGGCGCAATTCGTCGGAAGCGAAACCGAGCCGGCGGGCGGCGACATCGATCAGCCGCTCCAGCGCATAGGCCGCCTCGGGCCGCCCGGCGCCGCGATAGGCGTCGGTTGGCACGGTGTTGGTCAGCACGCCCTTGACGTTCACGTAGACGGCCGGCGTCTGGTAGAGGCCGACCAGCATCGAGCTGCCGGCGAGGGTGGGGATGAAGGCGCTGAAATGGCTGAGATAGGCACCCAATGCCGCATAGGTCGTGATGCGGCAGCCGATGAAGCGGCAATCCTTGTCGAGCGCCATCTCGGCGATCGAGACATGGTCGCGGCCCTGGACGTCCGACTGGAACGCTTCCTGGCGATCGGGAATCCATTTCACCGTGCGCTTGAGCGTCCGCGAGGCCCATACGACCATGGGATATTCCGGATGCACGAAGATCTTCATGCCGAAGCCGCCGCCCACGTCGCCGGTGCGCACGCGAAGCTTGGGCGAGCCGATCTTGAGGATCATGTCGGCCACCACCGGTCGGATCATGCTGACGCCCTGCGAGGAGACCCACAGGGTCGAGCGGTCGTCCTTGGGGTCGTACTCGCAGATGGCGCCGCGCGGCTCCATCGAGTTGACGACCAGCCGGTTGTTGACGATCTGCAGCCTGACGATCCTGTCGGCCTTGGCGAAGGCCGTCTCGGTCCTGGCGCGGTCGCCCATCTCCCAGTCGAAGACGATGTTGTCCTTGATATGGTCGTGCACCAGCGGCGCGCCGGGTTGGGCGGACTCGTAGGTGCCGACGGTGTGCGGCCGGGCGGCGAAGTCGACCTCGATCAGCTCGGCCGCGTCCTTGGCCTGCTCGAGCGTCTCGGCCACCACCAGCGCCACCGGGTCGCCGACATGGCGCACGCGGCCCTTGGCCAGCATCGGCCGCGAGGTGTCGCCGCGCGGCGTGCCATCGCGGTTCTCGAGCGGCACCAGGCAGGGAACATCGCCGAAGTCCGCCTTCGTTACATCCTCGCCGGTCAGCACCAGCAGAACGCCCGGCGCCTTACGGGCGGTCGCCGTATCGATGCTCCTGATGTCGGCATGGGCATGCGGTGAGCGCAGCACGTAGGCGCGGGCCGCCGGGGCATTGAGCTTGGTGTCGTCGGTGTAACGCCCACCGCCTGTCAGGAGGCGCGGGTCCTCGACTCTGCGAACCGATTGTCCGATACCGAACTTGGCCATGAACTCCTCCGTGTTGCCCGGAAAGCTATCGCATATGGCGACTCTCCGTCGTCTCGACCAGAGCGCCCCTCGAATACCTCGGGGTAAACTCCGCGCGGAGCGGAGAGACCTTCTCTCCACGATAAGCGGCTTATCGTGGATAGAAGGTCTCTCCGCTCGGGCCTGCGGCCCTCGGTCGAGACGACGAAATCACCATATGCAATAGCCCTGGTGTTGCCCGCAGGTTAACAAGCCGCGGCGAAGCGTGTCATCCTGCCGTTGGGATCGCTCAGTTCAGGCCCAAAAGGTCCAGATGGTGCAGACCGATACCAGAGCGACGGCCGTGCCCACGACGCGCAGGCGCTTGGGCGCCAACCCGTCGGTTCGCAGCCTCCCGGGTCGCGCGCCGGCGTTCCGTGAGGCGCCTTACGCTTTGGGCGTGATCGAGACGACCAGGACCTGGGTGTTGATGGCCGTCAGGCTGTCGCCGATCTTGACTCGCGGAAGCTGCTCGCGGCCCGCCTGTGTCGTCACGTTGTAGGTCCGCACCTCGCCGCCGGCCGGGTTGACCAGCGAGATGGTACCGCCGGCGGGATTGACGCCCACGACCCACCAGTTGGCGATTGCCTCGCTGGCTGAAACGCCGGCGGCACCCATGCCGGTGGCCGATGCGGCCGCCGTCACGCTGGTGTTACGATCGCGCGGCGTCCCGACATTTGGCCCCGAAAGCACGAAGGTGAGCCTGTCCTCGAAGCCGACCGACACCATGTCGCCGACCTTGCGGGCACCGAAGTCCGCGACCGCTTGGCTGACGTTGCGGGTGGCCGTCGCGCCGTTGGTGAAGGCGAGGGAAACCGTGCGCGCGGCGGGGTCGACTGCGGTGATGCGTGCATCGGCGGAATAGGTGGTGACCGTCTGGATGCCGACGGTCGCCTGCTGGGCGAGTGCGCTGCCTGCGGCCAAGACTGCGCCCGCGCAAGCGCCTGCGATCAAATACCGTCTGCCAATCATGATGCACCTCCTCCATGTGGCGGCAAAACGCTAGCATGCAATTTGCCAATCGGGCTATGCCCGACGATTGCAGGAGGGTTGAAAAAATCGTTTTCGACTAGTCGTCGGGGTCGTTCATCGCGCGGTCCGTCGCGTCGAGCGGCGACGCGGCGAGCGACGTGTCGGCACCTTGGCATTGCGACCGCCCATCGCTGGCGAGCTCTCGCGCTTGCCGCGCGCGCCGACCCGGCCTTTGCCCTCGGTCTCCTGCTGGTAGGTTCGGCCGGTCGCTTCCTTCCGCTTGCTCTTGCGCAGGTTCTGCTTGTTCTCTTTCCCGCTCTCATACCTGGAGGCGCCGGCCTCCTTGAGCGCGATGGCGATCGCCTGGCGCCGGCTCTTCACCTTGCCGGCCTTGCCGCTGGGACCGCTCTTGAGTTCGCCGTGGGTGTATTCATGCATGACGCGGCCCAGGGTCTTGCGCTGGGACATCGAAGTCTTGGCCATGATTTCCTCCGGTTAAGCCCTTGTTCGGGAACGGCGGTCGGTGGATTAGGTTGCGCCCATGACCACTGCCTATCTCGCGGCCGAGGGCTTTGCCGATCAACTGCAGGAGGAATTGCAGCGTGCCGGCGTAGCCGTGGTTCAGCGCCATGAGCGGCTGTTCGTCTGCGACGGGCCGGCGATCGCCGCCGCCTGGGCCGCCAATATCTGGCACGACGGCGTCGAGCTGCCGGTGGCGTCGATCGGCAGCGCGGCGCGGGTGCTGCGCGACATCCAGCGCAACTGGGCAATGTACGCGCCGCTGCATCATCGCCGCGCCGCGCTGATCGAGGAGCGCCTGCCGCACGTCTCGGCCAAGCCCATCGTCTTTCCCGCCGCCGCGCCCGTGGCGCCGCTGGGGTCGTGGACCCTGTTGGCGCCCGATTGCCTGCTCGCCGCCGGGCGTTGCAGCTCGCCCTTTGCCAACGGCGAGGTTTCCTTCGTCGAGGACAAGACCGGGCCGCCCAACCGCGCCTATCTCAAGCTGTGGGAGGCGCTGGTGCGACTCGGACGCCGGCCGGGTGCCGGCGCGCGCTGCCTCGACCTCGGCGCATCGCCGGGCGGCTGGACTTATGTTTTGGCCAGGCTCGGCGCCAATGTGATCGCTGTCGACAAGGCGCCGCTCGATCCCAGGGTGGCGGCGATGGCGGGCGTCGAATGGCTGGGCGAGAGCGCTTTCGCGCTGGAGCCCGCGAGCGTCGGGCCGGTCGACTGGCTGTTCTCCGACATCGCCTGCTATCCGGCGCGGCTGCTACGGCTGGTCGAGAAGTGGCGCGCCTCGGGGTTGGTGAAGAATTTCGTCTGCACCATCAAGTTCCAGGGGGCGACCGATCACGAGGCATCCGCTGCGTTCGCCGCTATTCCCGGAGCACAGGTCCAGCATTTGCATCACAACAAGCACGAGCTGACATTTATCCTCCAGTCATCCTGAGCGCAGCGAAGGATCTCATCGCCGCTTGCCACGGGCATGAGATCCTGCGCTGCGCTCAGGATGACTGGGTTGTCTGTCTTTTCTTATGGTAGGGTTTTATCGGGGAACTCGGGAGACTGAAAATGCTGAAATCCGCCGGCGCTGCCGCCTTGCTCGCATTGTTCGCCTCACCCGCCCTGGCGCAGCCCAAGATCCTCACGGTCGCGGGCTATGGCGGCTCGTTCGAGCAGACCCTGCGCGCCGAGATCATTCCGGCCTTCGAGAAGAAGCACGACGTGAAGGTCGAGTACGTGGCCGGCAACTCGACCGACACCTTGGCCAAGCTGCAGGCACAGAAAGCCAACCAGGTGATCGACGTGGCGATCGTCGACGACGGACCGATGTATCAGGCGATCCAGCTCGGCTTCTGCGGCAAGATCGATGGCCTGCCGATCGCCGACCTCTACGACAGCGCGCGCTACAAGGACGACAAGGCCGTGGGCATCGGGCTGGTCGCCACCGGCCTGATGTACAACACCAAGGCCTACAAGGAGAAAGGCTGGGCGGCGCCGACGTCGTGGAACGACCTGAAGGACGCCAAGACCAAGAAGGCGGTGATCATCCCGCCGATCAACAATACCTACGGCCTCTATACGCTGATGATGTTCGCGCGCATGAACGGCGGCGGCGAGAAGAACATCGAGCCGGGCTTCAAGGTGATGAAGACCGAGATCAATCCCAATGTGCTGGTCTATGAGCCGTCGCCCGGCAAGATGACGGAGCTTTTCCAGTCAGGCCAGGGCCTTCTGGCCGTGTGGGGATCCGCCCGCGTGCAGTCCTTCGCCAATACCGGCTTTCCGGTGGATTTCGTCTACCCGAAGGAAGGTGCGGTGGCCTTGCTCGCATCGGCCTGCCCGGTCGCCAAGGCCGGCGTCTCGCCGCTCGCTTCGGAGTTCGTGAAGGCCATGCTCGAGCCCGCGCTGCAGCTCGTGCTCCTGAAGGACTACGGCTACGGCCCGGTCAGCAAGAAGGTCGTGGTGCCATCCGAGCTCGCCAAGATGGCGCCGGTCGGCGAGCGCGCCGCGAAGCTGATTACACCCGACTGGGACGCGATCAACGCTCAGCGCGAGGACTGGACCAAGCGCTGGAACCGCGAGGTCGAGCGCTGACCCCGTCCGGCGCTTGACAAGACTGAGCAATGTTGTGGCGTATGCCTGCCGACACTCCCACGGGAGGATTGGCAGCATGTCTCTTTGTGTTTGGCGCGAGGCCCTCGCCGAACTTGGCAAAAGGGGTAGCGGAAATTGCGGGAATTGCGGAAATTGCCTGCGCAGTTCCGGATCGCGTCAGATCGGGGCGCCATAGCGCATGAGCTTTCTCGTTCTCGAAAACCTGACCAAGCGTTTCGGCACGCACCTCGCGGTCGACGGTCTGTCGCTTGGCGTGGAGAAGGGCGAGTTCGTGTCGCTGCTTGGCCCGTCGGGTTGCGGCAAGACCACGACGCTGCAGATGATCGCGGGCTTTGTCGAGCCGACGGGGGGTGCGATCACCCTGGAGGGCCGCGATCTTTTGGCGGTGAAGCCGGCCAGGCGCGGACTCGGCATCGTGTTCCAGAGCTACGCGCTCTTCCCGCACATGACGGTGGCCGAAAACGTGGCGTTCGGCCTTGAAATGCAAGGCGTGGCCGCGGCGGAGCGCACCAGGAGGGTTGGCGAGACGCTGGACCTGGTGGGCTTGGCCGCCTTCAGCGGACGCTTCCCGCGCCAGCTTTCGGGCGGCCAGCAGCAAAGGGTGGCGCTCGCCCGCGCGCTCGTCATCCGGCCGCAGATCCTGCTGCTCGACGAACCGCTCAGCAATCTCGACGCCAAGCTGCGTGAGGAAATGCAGATCGAACTGCGCCAGATCCAGCGCACCATCGGCACGACGACGATCCTGGTGACGCACGACCAGGCCGAAGCGATGGCGCTGTCCGACCGTATCGTGGTGATGAATCAAGGCCGCGCCGAGCAGGTCGGCCCGCCGCACGAAGCCTACGAGCGGCCGGCGACCGCCTTCGTCGCGAGCTTCCTCGGCAAGACCAATCTCTTGGACGGAGTCACGGTCAGGCCGGAGAAGATCTCGTTCGCGACGATGGGCCTCGCCGGCAAGGTCCGCACGCGCATCTTCCAGGGCAATCATTGGCTCTATCAGGTCGAGACGACCGGCGGCCTGGTGACCGTGATCCGCCAGAACACCGGCGAGGTCATGCCGGCCGAGGGCGATGCCGTGCATCTGGCGTGGCTCTCTTCTCCTCCCCACGCTTCGCGTGGGGAGGTGTCCGCGCAGCGGACGGAGGGGTCATGAGCGTCATCGCCCAAAAGCATGACCCCTCCGGCCCTCCGGGCCACCTCCCCACTGCGTGGGGAGGCAAAGGTCTCACCCCCTACCTCCTCAGCCTGCCGGCATTGCTGCTGTTTGCCGTCGTCGTGATCGTGCCGCTCGGCATGACGGTGCTGCTCTCGTTCCACGACTGGGGCCAATACAAGGGCATCGAGCCGGTCTTCATCCTGAAGAACTGGCGCGAGGTGTTGACCGACTCGTACTACCTGGAAATGTTCTGGCGGACCTTCCGCATCGCCCTTTTCGTCACCGTGCTGACCGCCCTGCTCGGTGCGCCCGAGGCCTACATCCTGAACCGCATGAAGAGTCCGTGGCGTGGCATCTTCCTGCTGGTGATCCTGGGACCGCTGCTGATTTCGGTCGTGGCGCGCACCCTGGGCTGGGCGCTGCTGTTCGGCGGCAATTCTGGCCTCGTAAACAAGGCGCTGACGTCGATGGGTCTCATCTCCGCTCCTCTGCCTTTCATGTTCACCGAGACCGGCATGGTGGTGGCGCTGGCGCACGTGCTGATGCCCTACATGGTGCTGGCGGTATGGGCGGCGCTGCAGCGGCTCGACCCGCAGATCGAGAACGCGGCCGTGGCGCTGGGCGCAGGACCGTTCACCGTGTTGCGTCGCATCGTGCTGCCCCAGGTCATGCCGGGCATCCTGTCGGGCGCCATCATCGTGTTCGCGTTGGCGGCCAGCGCCTTCGCCACACCCGCCATCATCGGCGGCCGTCGGCTCAAGGTCGCGGCCACGCTGGCCTACGACGAGTTCCTGAACACGCTGAACTGGCCGCTGGGCGCGGCGGTAGCCGTGCTGCTGCTGGTGGCGCTGGTCGTGATCGTGGTCGGCGCCAGCCGCCTCGTCGAACGCCGCTATACGCAGGTGTTCGGATGAGCCGCCCCTCATGAGAACAAACGGTACTCTGGCGCTTTGCTATCACACGCTGTTCACGGCCTTCATGCTGGCGCCGATCCTGGTCGTCTGTTTCGTCGCCTTCACGCCCGAGGGCTATCTCTCGTTTCCGACCGACCGCTGGTCGCTGCGCTGGTTCTATGCCATCGGTCGCTATCCCGAGTTCATCTCGGCCTTTTGGCGGAGCCTTTTGCTGGGCGCGTTGTCCTCGGCCGTCGCGGTCGCGATCTCCGTGCCGGCGGCGCTTGCCATCGCGCGCCATCGTTTCCGCGGTCGCGAGGCGATGACGACGCTGTTCATGTCGCCGCTGATGATCCCGCACGTCGTGCTGGGTATCGCCTTCCTGCGCTTCTTCACCGAGGTCGGGCTGGGCGGGACCTTCGTCGGTTTGGTGCTGGCGCATATCGTGATCGTGCTGCCCTTCGCCTTGCGCCTCACCCTGGCGTCGGCGATCGGGCTCGACCGCGCCATCGAGCATGCCGCCCTGTCGCTGGGCGCCTCAGAATGGACGGTGTTGAAGCGCGTCACCCTGCCGCTGGTGCTGCCGGGCCTGGTGAGCGGCTGGGCGCTCGCTTTCATCAATTCGTTCGATGAGGTTACCATGACGGTGTTCATCGCCGCCCCCGGAACCGAAACCCTGCCCGTGCGCATGTTCCTCTACATCCAGGACAACATCGATCCGCTGGTGACCTCGGTCTCGGCCTGCGTGATTGCCGTCACGGTGCTGGCGCTGGTGGCGCTGGACCGCGCCTACGGATTAGAACGGCTGCTGGTCGGAAGGGACGGCGATGGCCGATAGCGATTACGACGTCGCGGTCGTCGGCGGCGGTCTGGTCGGCGTCGCCACCGCCTGGGGGCTGGCGCGCGCGGGCTGCAAGGTCGTCGTCCTCGACGAGGGCGACCGCGCGGTACGCGCAAGCCGCGGCAACTTCGCGCTGGTGTGGGTGCAGAGCAAGGGGCTGGGACTGGCGCCCTATGCCGGCTGGACGCTGCGCTCCTCCAACGCGTGGACGGGCTTCGCCCAGACTCTGAAGGAGGAGACCGGGCTCGATGTCTGCTTCCAGCGGCCCGGCGGCTTCCATCTCGCTTTGTCGGAGCGAGAGCTCGAGGCGCGCGCCAATACGCTGAAGCGCCTGCACAACCAGCCGGGTATCGTCGACTACAAGACCGAGATCCTGGACCATGGCCAGGTCGCGAAGATGCTGCCGGATATCGGACCCGAGGTGGTCGGCGGCAGCTATTGCCCGTTCGACGGCCACGTCAATTCGCTGCGCCTGTTCCGCACGTTGCACACGGCAATCAATGCACGCGGCGTCACCTACCTGCCGAGCCACAGGGTCGAGACCATCGAAAGGCAAGGCGACGTGTTCCGGCTGATGACGGAAAAGGGCCCGGTGAGCGCGGCCAAGGTCGCGCTGGCGGCCGGCAACGCCAACATGCGGCTGGCGCCCATGGTCGGTCTTTTAGCGCCGATGAAGCCCGAGCGCGGCCAGATCGTCGTCACCGAGCGGTTGCGGCCCTTCCTGCACTATCCCGTCACGACCCTGCGCCAGACCGACGAAGGCACGGTGATGATCGGCGATTCGAAGGAAGAAAGCACCGACCCGAGCGGTCTCACGCTGGGTGTCAGTGCGACCGAAGCGGAGCGCGCCGTGCGCCAGTTCCCGTTGCTTGCCAATGCGAACGTCGTGCGCACCTGGAGCGCGATCCGGGTCATGACCCAGGACGGGTTCCCGATCTATGACGAGTCCGAGACGCATCCCGGCGCCTTCACCGTGTGCTGCCATTCGGGCGTCACGCTCGCCGCCAATCATGCGCTCACGATTGCGCCGATGATTGCCCGCGGTGCCCTCGACACGTCACTGGTCGCTCCCTTCAGCGCGCGGAGGTTTCATGTTCAAGAGGCTGGCTGAGGCGGGCGCGCCGGTGGCGATCACCGTCGACGGCAAGGCGATCAGCGCGCGAACGGGCGACACGGTCGCCGCCGCGCTGCTGTTGGCCGGCATCGATCACTGCCGCACCACGCCGGTGACGGGCGCGCCGCGCGCGCCCTATTGCCTGATGGGCGTCTGCTTCGACTGCCTGGTCACGGTCGACGGCGTCGGCAGCCGCCAGGGCTGCCTGGTGCCGGTGCGCGACGGCATGACGGTCGAGACCCAGCTCGGCAAGCGCGAGGCTGGCCGATGACGCACGCTGATGGCAACGCCACCGCTGTCATCCCGAGCGCAGCGAGGGACCTTTGCTGGTCCGTAAAGGCCCCTCGCTTCGCTCGGGGTGACAACATTGCCTGGAGCGCAGCCAAATGAACGCCGCCGACCTCGCTCCTTCATATGACCTCGCCGTGATCGGCGGCGGTCCGGCCGGACTCGCCGCGGCATCGCTGGCGGCGCGCGCCGGCCTTTCGACCGTGCTGTTCGATGAGAATCCCGGCGTTGGCGGGCAGATCTATCGCGGCATCACATCGACGCCGGTCACCGATCGCACCATCCTGGGTGAGGATTATTGGGCGGGCGAAGCGCTCGCCACCGAAGCCAAGACAAGCGGCGCGCGGATCGTGGGTGGCGCCACGGTATGGAACCTCGATCCGCAAAGGATCGTCGGCGTCTCGATCGACGGCAAAGCGCGCATGATCGAGGCCAAGCGAGTCATTATCGCCACCGGCTCGCAGGAGCGGCCGTTTCCGGTTCCCGGCTGGACCTTGCCGGGTGTCATGACGGCGGGCGGCGCGCAGACGGCACTCAAGGCGCAGGGCTTGCTGCCGAGCGGCCGCACGGTGATCGCGGGCACCGGTCCGCTGCTCTGGCTGCTCGCGGCGCAGATCCTGCGCGCCGGCGGAAAGATCGAGGCCATCATCGACACCACGCCGCGCGGCAACTGGCTGCGCGCGCTGCTGCACCTGCCGGATTTCCTGCTGTCGCCGTACGCCGTCAAGGGACTGAAGCTCTTGCGCGAAGTGCGCGCCAAGGCACCGGTCGTTCGCGCCGACAGGATCGCGGCCGTCGGCACGGACAGGCTGAGCGAAGTGGTGTTCGGGCTGGGCGATGGCGAGCGCCGCATCGCGGCCGATCTCCTGCTGTTGCACCAGGGTGTCGTACCCAACGTCAATCTCGCCATCGCCGCCGGCGCTACCCACGAGTGGAACGAACGCCAGCTCTGCTTCCAGCCCGTGCTCGATCTGGATTTCGGCAGTTCCGTGCCCGGCATTGCCGTGGCGGGTGATGGCGCGGGCATCGCCGGCGGCACGGCGGCGGCCGAACGGGGCCGCATCGCCGCTATCGCCGCCGTGCGCGCGCTCAAGCCCGAAGCGACGGTGCCCGATCCGCAAACCGTGCGGCAGCGCCTGCAACGCGAAGAGATGGGGCGCGCCTTCCTCGATTGGCTCAACCGTCCGGCGGATCGATTCCGCCAACCCGAGGGCGACACCGTGGTCTGCCGCTGCGAAGAGGTGACGGCCAAACAGGTGCGCGACATGGCGGCCATGGGCTGCGAGGGGCCGAACCAGATGAAAGCCTTCCTGCGCTGCGGCATGGGACCGTGCCAGGGCAGGCTATGCGGGCTCACCGTCACCGAGTTGATCGCCAAGCAGCGCGACACGACGCCGGCCGAGGTCGGCTACTACCGCCTGCGTCCGCCGGTGAAGCCCATCACTTTGGCCGAGCTCGCCTCGCTGCCGATCAGCGAGGCCGAGCGCAAGGCGGTGGAGCGCTAGTGGTGGCACGTAGCGCCGATGTCGTCGTGATCGGCGGCGGCCTGCATGGCTGCTCGACGGCGCTGCATCTGGCGCTGCGCGGCCTCAGACCGATCCTGGTCGAGAAGGACTATGCCGGCCGGCATGCCTCGGGCGTCAATGCCGGCGGTGTGCGCCAGCTCGCGCGTCACCTGGCCGAGATCCCGCTGTCCATCGCCTCGATGGCCCTGTGGGAGAAGATCGAGGATCTCGTCGGCGACGATTGCGGCTTTGTAAGCCACGGTACCGTGTTGGTGGCCGAGAACGAGGCGGAGCTGGCCGGCTTTCGCGCCCGCGTCGAGGATCTCCGGCTGAAAGGTTTCACGCACGAGGAACTGATCGATCGCGTTGAGCTCAAGCGCCTGGTGCCGGCGGTCGCCGATCATTGCCCAGGCGGCGTGGTCTCGCGGCGCGACGGCGCCGCCGATCCGTTTCGCACCACCCAGGCGTTCCGCAAGCGCGCCATCGAGAAGGGCGCCCGCGTGCTCGAGGGCGTCACCGTGACGGGGCTGGCGCGCGCCGGCTCGCTATGGCGGGTCGAGACCAGCGCCGGCGCGATCGAAGCGCCCAAGGTGGTGAACGCCGCCGGCGCCTGGGCTGATCGCATTGCCGCCACGCTGGGCGAGCCGGTGCCGCTTGAGGTGATCGCGCCCATGCTCATGGTGACCAGCCGGCTGCCCGCCTTCATCGAGCCGGTGGTGATCCTGCGCGGCCGAAAGCTCTCCTTCAAGCAGCTCGACAGCGGCACCGTGGTGATCGGCGGCGGCCATCTCGCGGTGCCCTATCGCGACGAGAACCGCACGGTGATCGACTGGACCAAGCTCGCGACCAGTGCCCGCACGGTATGGGAGCTCTTCCCGGCGATGCGCGCGGCGACCATCGTGCGCGCCTGGGCCGGCATCGAGGCGCGCATGCCAGACGACATCCCGGTGGTCGGGCCGAGTGCCACGTCGGAGGGCGTGTTTCACCAGTTTGGCTTTTCCGCCCACGGTTTCCAGTTGGGTCCCGGCACGGGCGCGGTGATGGCCGAGCTGGTCGCCACCGGCGCGACCAACACCCCGATCGACGGCCTCGGCATCGGGAGGTTCAAACGCTAGGCGCGCGCCGCCAGTCGTAGCCCAGCCGCGGGAAGTGCACGGCGACCCGGCCCACGTCGGGATCATGGCGCACCAGCGCGATCTCCTGGGTATCGACGAAACTCACCTCGCCTTCGACCCAGTCTCGGGCATTGTCCGCGGGCCGCACGCGTGCTTGCTCTCCGGGCAGCGGATCGCCCTCCTGCGGATGCGAGGTGCGCACCGCCGCCGCGGGCTCGGCGGCGCGGGCCACGGCGAGCGCGACGGCGGGATCGATGTCGGTGCGCTCGCCGTGGCCGATCGCCGCCATGCGGTCGCGCCACGCCAGCAGGCGCGGGTAGGGCAGGAGCTCGCGGCGGCAATCGATGTGACGGCCCTTGAAGAACCAGACGACGTGATAGGCGGCGAAATCGGCGATGCAAGGCTGATCGCCCAGGAGATAGGCCCGTCCGTCCTGTAGCATGTCGGCCAGCCACTGGATCTGCGGGCGCACGAAGTGGAGGTTGCGGACAGCCGCCTTGCGCACCGCCTCGATCGAAGGCGGCAGCAGGCCGTGCAGGCGGGCACGGTCCTCGTGCAGGCCGGCCGGCATGTGGTCGGCATTGATGCCCGAGACGAACAGCGCCACCGGCCGCATGAACTGATGCTCGGCCCACCAGGCGATCGCCTCGGCGGCACCGCTGGTCGCGGCAGGGAAGAGCGTCGGCTCGGGCACGCGGCGCTCGAGCTCGCGTGCGATCAGGCGCGTATCGCACCACAGGTCGGCGCCCGCCTGCAGCACCGGAATGCGGCGATAGCCGCCGGTCAGTGGTGTCAGGTCGGGCTTGGGCAGGATCGGCGGCTGCTCGACGCCCAGCCAGGCCAGGCCCTTGAAGCCCAGCATCAGGCGCGCCTTCTCGGCGAAATTGGAGAAGTCGTAGTGATGCAGGATCAGGCTCACGCCCAGCCGTCCATCACATAGTAGACCTTCTTCTCGCGCCGCATGCCGAGGCGGTCGTAGAAACGCTGCGACCCGGCGTTGGCCTCGCCGGTAGTCCAGATGACGCGTGAGTCGCCGCGGTCCTTGGCCAGGGCGCGGATGGCCTCGATCAGCTTCTCGCCGACGCCGGTCGATCGGGCGCTCGCGGTGACGTAGAGTTCCTTCAGGTACAGGCCGTGCGTCAGGTCGGCCGCCGGAAAGTACGGGTTGAGGATGGCGAAGCCGACCAGGCTGCCCTCCCGCTCGGCCACCAGGCAGAGCGTGGCCCCTGGCGGCGGATCGACCAGGAAGGCTGCGCCGGCCGCGCCCGCGCCGTCGCGCACCGCATTGCCATAATGACGTTCGTGATCTTCCAGCAGGAAGGCGAGAGCGGCCTCGTCGCCGCGTTTTGCGTGCCTGATTTGCATGGCCGTCGGTCTAACACCGCTGGCCCATACCGGGAAAGACGGTCAAAATCGGACAACGAACACCCGGGACGGAAATGCGTATCCTCACCCTGCTGGCCATGGGGCTCTGCCTGGCCAGCCAGCCAGTCTTCGCGCAGCCCAAGTCGGCCGGCGCGCCCGATCCGAAGCTGATCGAGGATCTCGTCGTTGCCAATCGAGTGATCGCCGATCTCGGCGTGGTCGACGGCTTCGGCCACATTTCGGTGCGGCATGACAAGGACCCCAACCGCTATCTGATGTCGCGCAGCATGGCGCCGGCGCTGGTGAAGGCCGAGGACATCCTCGAATACGACCTCGACAGCACGGCCGTCGATGCCAAGGGGCAGGCGCTGTTCCTCGAGCGCTTCATCCATGGCGAGATCTACAAAGCGCGGCCCGACGTGATGGCGGTCGTCCACAGCCATTCGCCGTCGGTGATCCCGTTCGGCGTGTCCAGGACCCGGCTGCAGCCGATCTATCACATGAGCTCGTTCATGGGCCTCGACGTGCCGGTGTTCGAGATCCGCGACGTCGCGGGTCCGGCGAGCGACCTTTTGGTGCGCAACGCCCAGCTCGGCGCGGCGCTCGCCAAGGTGCTGGGCGACAAGACCGTCGTGTTGATGCGCGGCCACGGTTCGGTGGCCGTCGGAACTTCTATCCCCCAGGTCGTGTTCCGCGCCTATTATGCCGAGATGAACGCGCGACTGCAGTCCGAGGCGATCAAGCTCGGTGCGGTGACGTATCTCACCGCCGAAGAGGCGGCAGCGTCGGCCAGGACGAACGACGCTTTGGTGATGCGGCCCTGGGAACTGTGGAAACGCAAAGTGATGAAGCCCGAGTAGGAGCAGATAGCAATGAATGGCGTGGTGAATATCGAAGACCTGCGCAAGCTCGCCAAGAAGCGGCTGCCCAAGATCGCCTATGACTTCATCGAGGGTGGGACCGACGACGAGGTCGGGCTGGTCACCAACGAACAGGCCTTCCGCAAGGCGCGCATCGTGCCGCGCTATCTGGTCGATGTGACGAGCCGCGACCAGTCGACGACCATCTTCGGCCGGACCTATTCCAGCCCGATCGGCATCGCGCCCACCGGCCTCGCCGGACTGTTCCGCCGCGGCGCCGACCTGATGCTGGCCGAGGCGGCGCGCGATGCCAACGTGCCATTCATCATGTCGGGCTCGAGCACCGCCTCGATCGAGGATCTCGGCAAGCTCGCGCCCGACCATGGCTGGTACCAGCTCTATTCGGCCAAAGACCAGTCGATCTCCGAGGACATGATCAAGCGTGCCGGTGATGCCGGCCTGCGCACGCTGGTCTTCACCGTCGACGTGCCGGAGGGCTCCAACCGCGAGCGCAACATGCGCAATGGCTGGGGCCGCCCGCTCAAGCTCACCTGGAAGACCAAGTTCGAGGCGCTGCGGCATCCGGCGTGGATGATGGAATGGATGAAGCACGGCACGCCGTTCTTCGACAACTGGGCGAAGTATGCCGGCACCAACGACGCCAACAAGGTGGCCGATCTTGTCGCCCACCAGAATCGCGCGCCCATGACCTGGAAGCACGTCGAGCGCTATCGCGAACTGTGGAAGGGCAACTTCGTGCTCAAGGGCATCATGCATCCCGACGACGCGATCCGCGCCCATGCGCTTGGCGTCGACGGCCTCATGGTCTCCAACCACGGCGCTCGGCAACTCGACAATGCGCCCTCGCCGCTCGAGGTCCTGCCGTCGATCCGCGACGCCGTCGGCGACAAGATGACCCTGATGCTGGATGGCGGCGTGCGCCGTGGCCTCGACGCCTTGATCGCGCTGTGCAGCGGCGCCAAGTTCGTGTTCGTCGGCCGGCCGACGCTCTACGGCGTGACCGCTGGCGGCACGCCGGGGGCCACCAAGGCGCTACAAATCTTCCGCCGCGAGATCGACATCAGCATGGCGCAGATGGGCGCCACCAAGATCGCCGATCTCGGCCCGCAATTCCTGATGTGGAAGGACGAGGAGGATCTGCGCCGCAACCGGCGTTGAACCTGCGTGCCCTCGCTACGCGAGGAAGAGGTCGAGATGAGTCGCTTGGCAAGAGGCAGCAGGTTACGGCTGGTCTTCCCCTTTGCGAGCATTGCACTTTGGCTGGCGAGCCTCTTCCTGACAGCC
>DASZJU010000610.1:0-6767 GCA_035947815.1 Reyranella sp. | reverse complement strand
ATACCAAAGCCCCGCCAACCACGCGGCATGCAGAGCGACGATCAGCGGATAGTGACCGGCCGCCACTTCGTAGGCGCCGTGGGCGCGCAGCCGGTCGGTGTTGCGCCTGGCCAGGATGAGCTCGCCCAGACGCTGCAGGGTCACCAGGCCGAGGATCAGCTCGGCCAGCGTCATGCGGCCTTTGCCAGCGAGAGGCAGCTGCAGGTGAAGCCCGGGCCCAGCGCGGTCAGCACCGTGCGGCGCGGCAGGCCCTGCTTGACCAGCCGCTCGAGCACGAACAGCACGGTCGGCGCCGACATGTTGCCGTACTCCTCGAGCACGGCGCGTTCGTGGTCGAGCGTGCCCTGATCGAGACGGAGCGTGGTCTCCAATGCCGTGATCACCTTGGCGCCGCCGGGATGACAGGCGAAGCGATCGACGGCGTTCCGCGCCACGCCGATGCGCGCCAGGATGCCGTCGACCGCCGATCCGACATGCTCTTCGGCGAACGGCGGAATGGAGCGATCGAAGATGACGCCGAGCCCGCTCGGATCGACCTTCCAGCCCATGATGTCGAGACTGTCGGGCCACAGATGCTCGCCCGCGCCCTCGATGCGCGCCAGGCCGCTCTCGCCGCTCCGCACGACGCAGGCTGCCGCGCCGTCGCCGAACAAGGCGGTCGCCACCATGTTGGCAGCCGAAAGCTGGTCCATGCGGAAGGCCGCCGTGCAGATCTCGATCGCCACCAGAAGCACGGTCGAGCCCGGCCGGGCGCGCGCCAGGCGGCTGGCGATGGCGAGGCCGGACACGCCGCCGGCGCAGCCCAGGCCGAACACCGGCACGCGCTCGACATCGCTGCGAAAACCCATGCGCCCCGCCACCCGCGCCTCGAGGCTGGGCGTGGCGATGCCGGTCGAGGACACGGTGACGATGGTGTCGACCTCGCACGCGTCGCAGCCGGCGTTGGCGAGCGCGCGGCTCGCCGCATCGACGAAGAGTTCCTGCGCGCCCTCGAGGTAGGCGGCGTTGCGCTCCGGCCAACCGAGATCGGTCAGGTACCAGTCGATCGGCTTTACCGTATGGCGCGCGCGGATGCCCGCGGTCTCGAACACCGGCGCCATGCGCTCGAACGCGGCATAGCGATGGGCGAAGATGCGGCGCGCGGCCGCGGCAGCGTCGGACTGGAGCATGCGATGCGGCGGCACGGCATGGCCGATCGACAGCAGGCCGGCCCTCTGGTTTGCCTGCTGGCTCTCGTCACGCGATAGCGGGGCAGCGAGGTCGGGGGACATCGGTTTCCTTACAGATACGGGGGCTTGCGGCGCGAGTGTCCTCGATTGGGGGAAACGCCGCTTGTTGGCAGCCATTCCCGTCATCACCGACCGCGCCGGGCAAGTCACAATTTCCGGCGCAGCGGCCGGTTAGCGGAGCGTGAAACCGTCGCAGCCGACGGCCGCAACCTCGTCGCATTTCTGTCGGTATTTCGGCGCGCCGCCAGCGTCGGCCGTAGCGTCGCGCGGGCGTTCCGCCTCAGCGGCGATCGTCATGGGAGGCGCCCCGGAACGGTTGCGACAATGGCAGCGTTATCTTCCATCATGCTGATCCAAGTCGTTCATTGCCATCCGCTTGTCGAAAGCTTCAACCACGCGTTGTTCCGCACCATCGTCGAGACGCTCAAGCAGAACGGCCACGAGGTCGTCGCCACCGACCTCTATCGCGAAGGTTTCCAGCCGGCGATGACGGAGCGGGAACGCGGCAGCTACATGGACATGTCGTACGACAAGAGCGCGTTCGCGACGTATGCCAAGACGCTGAAGGAGGTCGAAGGCCTCATTCTCTGCTTCCCGCACTGGTGGTTTTCCATGCCGGCCGTGCTCAAGGGCTGGGTCGATCGCGTGTGGGGGCCGGGCGTGGCGTTCACCTACGATCCCAAGGACAACCACCTCGTGCCCGCTCTCGGCAACGTCCGGCTGTTCGGTGTCGTCACGACCTATGGCTCACCGTGGTGGGTCGTGCGCCTGTTCGCCGGCGACGCCGGCCGCAAGGTGCTGATGCGCGGCATGAAGCCGATGTGCGCCAAGGGCGCGCGTTCCTTCTATCTGGCCCATTACGACATGGACCATTCCACGGACCGGTCACGGCAGGCCTTCCTGGACAAGGTCCGCCGTAAGGTCGCCGGCGTCGGCTGATCGCGAAGTAAAGTCGCTTTTCCCGCAACCTCGCAGGCCAACCCGGCGTTGGTCTGTCGAGGGAGTCCACCATGTGGCGTATTGCATTGATGTCATTGGCAGTTCTGGCCGTAGCGCTGAGCGCCTGCGAACAGGAAGTGCAGGTCGCCAAGCCGTCGGCCGGCGACTACGAGGTCGTGGCCCTGATGGCCGATTAGCGACCGACCGGCCTAGCGGCCGAGCAACAGCTCGACGGCCGCACCCACCCCTACGCCCAAAAGACAGAGCGCCACGAAGGCCGCGAAAGCGATCAGCCCACGCTTGAGATGATGGCGACCATCGTCCGTCAGTTCGTGCCAGGCCAGGCGGCGGGAGAAAAGCGATGCCTTGCGTACATGGCCGGCCGCCTGGGCGCGGCGGGTGACGATCGCGGCATGGGCCATATGCCAGACGCTGCCGATCAGGGCGGCGATGCCCAGCAGCCAGAACGGCGCGAACAGCAGCCAGACTTCGGTGTCGTTGCCCACGCCGTTTTCCCTATGCCTTCAGTGCAATCACAGTTTGGTCACGCTGAAGAGCGCCCGTCATCTCGTATTGCCATGGCAAGCCACAGCAACCGGGGAACCTTCACATGGCGAAATATCTTGTCCTGGGCGTCGTCCTTCTCGGCACTGCCGCCTGCGGCGATACCTGGGGCCAGCGCGCCGTCACCGGCGGCGGCATCGGCGCAGGCTCGGGCGCCCTGATCGGCGCCTTGACGCCGATCGGCATCCTGCCAGGCGCCCTGGTGGGTGGTGCAGTCGGCGCCGGCGTCGGCGCGGCCACCACCCCGCAGCGCTGACGGTGGTCCTGTCATGACAAGGTATTTGCTTTTGGCGTCGCTATCGCTCGGCCTCGCGGCTTGCGGCGACACTTGGGGCCAGCGCGCCGTCACCGGTGGCGGCATCGGCGCAGGCTCGGGCGCCCTGATCGGCGCCTTGACACCCATCGGGCTGCTGCCGGGCGCCCTGGTGGGCGGCGCCGTCGGCGCAGGCGTGGGCGCCGCGACGACGCCCAAACGCTGATCGGCTGGCTGCGCTCCTCTACATCCGCACCCGGCGATGTTCGCCCGTGTCCTTGGGCGGCTTACCGGCCACGTTGGCCTTGGCCATCTTGAAGAGCTGGACGGCTTGGTTCGATTTGACGTCCCAGTACTCGGCCTCGGCCATCAGGACGGCGACCAGCGCCAGGTCGGGATCTGTCGGACCGCCCGGGAACCAGGCCTGGGCAACCGTATTCCACAGCGCCTTCTTGCGCTCGAGATCCTCGACCACGTGCGCCGCGCCGGAGATCGACACGTAGGAATCCTTGCCCGGGTCTGAATAGGTGACGTTCACCTCGGGATGCTCCTCGAGATCGGCTACCGGCTCGCCTGAGCGCGACATGAAGAACCACAGCACGCCACCGCGTTCGCCTGGGCTGTTCTGGGTGGTCATCGGGCGTGAATGGAGTTGGCCATCGCCGTGGCGCGCGGTGAACATGGCGAACCTGATGTCCTTGATCAGGTCCCAAAGCTTGTTGGTGTCGATGGTGTCGGCGGTCATGGGCTGCCTTTCGATGTTGGAGGTTTAACGAAGGGCCGCCAGCCGAGTTCCGGGCTACCAGGTTTCCTTCCACGGCCTGAGATCCATCTCGAACGTCCAGGCCGAGCGCTTCTGCCGGTGGAGCTGCCAGTAGACCTCGGCGATATCGTCGGGACTGACGATCGCGTCCGGACCGGCATTGTAGCGCTCGGGAAAATTGGCCTTGATCCATTCGGTGTCGATGGCGCCGTCGATCACGACATGGCCGACATGGATGTTCTGCGGCCCGAGCTCGCGCGCCATGGATTGCGCCAGCGCCCGCACGGCATGCTTGCCGCCGGCGAAAGCCGAGAAGCCGCGGCCGCCGCGCAGGCTCGCGGTGGCGCCGGTGAACAGCATGGTGCCTTTGCCGCGCGGGACCATGGCCCTGGCCGCCTCGCGCGCCGTCAGGAAGGCGGCGAAGGCCGTCATTTCCCAGACCTTGCGGTAGACCCTGCTGGTCGTGTCGCGGATGTCGAAGCGCACGTTGCCGCCGATGTTGAAGACGAAGACCTCGATCTCGCCGATCTCGGTCTCGATCTCGCGGAACAGTTTCAGCACCTGCTCCTCGTCGCGGGCGTCGGAGCCGAAAGGATGGACCTTGCCGCCTTCCTGGGTGATCTCGGCCACCAGATGCTTCAGCTTGTCGGCGGTGCGCCGCGTCACCACGGTGGTATAGCCCTCGCGCGCGAAGCGCCGGGCGATGGCGCCGCCCGTCGCATCGCCCGCGCCGATCACGACGCAGACCTTGTCTCTCGCCATGGCTGGTCTCCTTGCCGTCCAATCTGTCGGCGGGACGGAGATCGCTCAAGGGAGATTAAGTCATGCCAAGGTGAGAGGGGCCGGCTGAGCAGAGGCCGCAGGAACGAGACCGGCGCGCCGGCGGATCTCGGCCGTCGTCAGCCCTTCGCCGTCGGGACGCCAGCCCGGCGGGGCGAACAGGTACATCCAGACTTCGCGCGGCGAGCGTGCCGAACGCAGGTCCTTCAAAAGGCCGATCCAGGGCTCGAAGTTGATGACGAGGATATTGCGCGACGACCTGGGATGCGAGATCAGGCCGTAGTCGCAGCGCACGTCGTCGCGCTCGGCGATGTAGGTGCCGAACAGGCGGTCGAACACGATCAGCACGCCGCCATAGTTGGCGTCGAGATATTCCGGATTGCGCGCGTGATGGACCCGGTGGCTCGACGGCGTGTTGAGCACGTATTCGAGCCAGCCGAGCCTGGGGATCCAGTCGGCGTGCAGCCAGAATTGATAGAGCAGGTTCAGGAACAGGGCCGACAGCACGATGGTCGGCGTGAAGCCCAGGAAGACCAGCGGCGTGAAGAAGAGCGACGTTCCGGTGAACTTGCCGAACCAGCCCAGCCGATAGGCGGCGGCGAGGTTGAGCTGATTGGGCGAATGGTGCACCGAGTGCGCCGCCCAGAACCAGCGCGAGGTGTGGCTGGTCCGGTGATACCAGTAGTAGAAGAATTCCAGGCCGACGAAGAGCAGCAGCACCGACCAGGGATTGTCGAGCGACTGCGTGGACAGCCGGTGCGCCCATACCCAACCCAGCCACGGCGCGGCCAGCGTATAGGGAATGAACGCGAGGAGGCGGCGGCCGGCCAGGTCGGCCAGCGAGCACGCCCAGGCCTTCCAGTCGTAACGCTCGGCGCGCGTACGCGACAGCCACAGGCCTTCGATCACGGCGGCGCCCATCACCACCGGCAGGATGACGAGATAGAGACCAGAAAGTTCTTCCATGGCGGCCTCGGCGTTTTCGCTGGGGAGAAGCCAGCGATATGATATTATGAGCATTACTCAGATTTCGTACTCGCTTTCGCCAGGACGGCGCCGATATGGCCAAGGGCAAGCAAGCCATTGAAATAAAAAGACGAATCCCCCGCCAAGCGCGCGCCGGGGAGACCGTGGCGCTGATTCTGGAGGCCACGGCTCAGATTCTCGAGGCCGGTGGATTGCCGGCCTTCACCACCAACGCCGTGGCCGAGCGGGCGGGCGTCAGCATCGGCACGCTCTACCAGTACTTCGCCGACAAGAACGCAATCTTGTTGGCGCTTGCCCGCCAGCAGATGACGGTCGGCCTGGCCAGTGTCGGCCGGGCGCTGCGGGGCGAGAGCGATCCCTCGGTCGAGGGCCGCGTGCGCGCCATGGTGCGGGCGATGGTTGGCGGCTTCGGTGGTCGGCACCGCGCGCGCAAGGCCGTGACGCAGGCGATCCTGGCGCAGGGACTGGGCATCGAGATGATGGACCCGATCGTCGCCTTCGTCGCCGCGGCGGGCACCCGGACAGGCCCCGGCCCGCGGCCGCTGATCGCAGCCCTTTCGCCCGAGCAGGTGTTCGTGCTGTCGCGCGCCCTGATGGCCACGATCCGCCACGCCGTCATGGAGGAACAGCCGTTTCTCAGGAGCCGCGCCTTCGAAGACGAGGTCGTGCGGCTGATCGTGGCCTATCTCGCGGCGATCAGGATGCAGTAATCCCGCGGTCATCGTTCGATCATTGCGCGCTCCGCGCCACCCCGCCCGACCCCCACTTGCCCCTAAACATGCAAAGGCACAGTCATTCGCTTAACCAACTGTCCGCAGTTTTACTGTCTCACCCAAGGGGTGCACTCCTCGCGACATAAAATTTGTTTTCCGCAATTTCCGCTACCCCGCTAGTGCCCCCCGGTGGAGTGGACTGCACCCCCTGGGTGAGACAGCGGCGGAGTCGGGATGAGTGACGATCCAGTCGTCGACGGCAATCGTTATGGACGGGTTCGCGATACTCGGATTTGCCGAGGGTTGGGCGTCCGGGACCGGTCATGGCTGATGCTCCTGAAAGGGGCGTACGGTACCGATTTAAGTATATCTTGGAAAAAGTCAAGTAAATCTTTTGCCTACCCACTGGCGTAGATCGAATTTTCGGGCGCCATAGCGACCGAAAATGCCCGTTGTCGACCACGGACTTTTTGCGCCCCGTAGAGGGGCAGCGAAAGTTGGTCGCGCGGCAAGGGACACAATAGGTCGTATCAACCTCG
>DASZJU010000609.1:0-1748 GCA_035947815.1 Reyranella sp. | reverse complement strand
CAGGCGTCACCGGCGCTTTGACCGGTTCGGGTGGCCCGGTCGCCTGGACCATCGTGGAAGACCCGACGGCGCCCGCCGGGCCGAAGGTGCTGGCCCAGACCAGCACCGACAAGACCGACTATCGCTTTCCGCTGGTGATCTTCGATGCGCCGGTTGCGGCGGACATCGACGTCGCGGTGCGTTTCAAGCCGGTCGCCGGCCAAGTCGACCGGGCGGCGGGCATCGCGGTCCGCCTCAGCAATCCCAACAACTACTACGTCGTGCGCGCCAACGCGCTCGAGGACAATGTACGCCTCTATCGGATGGTGAACGGCCGGCGCAGCCAGTTCGCCGGCGCCGATGCCAAGGTGCCCTCCGGCAAGTGGCAGGAACTTCGGCTTGTCGTCCGCGGCAGCCGCTTCGAAGTCTTCCTCGACGGCAAGAACCTCTACAGCGCGACCGACACGACCATCCCGGCCGCCGGCCGCGTGGCGTTGTGGACCAAGGCCGACAGCGTCACGCATTTCGACGATCTCAGAATCCAGACCCTTTAGGAGAACCATCGTGCAATACCATCTCGCTCCCCTCTTCTGCCGCCCGTGGACCTTGAACGGCATCACGCCACGCCTGATCGAAAGCCATTACGAGGGCAACTACGGCAGCGCGCTCCGCCGGCTGAACGCCATCACCGAGGAGCTTGTAGCGCTCGACCCGGCGACGACATCGGCCGAGGTCGTCAATCGCCTGAAGCGCGACGAGGCTGCGGCACTCAACTCGACGCTCCTGCACGAGCTCTACTTCGCCAGCCTGGGCGGCGACGGGCGGGCGGTGCCCGAGACCATGGCTGCAGCGCTTGTCCGCGACTTCGGCTCGACCGACCGCTGGCGACAGGAATTCATTGCCCTGGCGAACGCGCTGGCCGGTGGCTCGGGCTGGGTGCTGCTGACCTACGTGCCGCGCGACGGCCGGCTGATCAACCAGAGCGGCGCCGATCACGGCCAGAACATCGCCGGCGGCATCCCGATTCTGGCAATTGACATGTACGAGCACGCCTATCACATCGACTTCGGCGCCAACGCCTCGGCCTATGTCGCGGCCTTCATGCGCAACATCGACTGGGCCGCCGTCCAGGGCCGCTACGAGGATGCGACCCGGGTGGCGCCACCTCGGCCGCTCGAGCAGAAGCAGTTCGCCGGCGTGCCGGCCATGACCGTCGAAGAGGTGAAGGCCATGCTCGACTCCGGCGAGCGGGTGCAGATCATCGACGCGCGGCCGCGGCATTATACGACGCGGGCGCAAGACATCATGGATGGCGCCGTATGGCGCGATCCCGAGCGGCTCGACGAGTGGATCGGCGAGCTGTCGAAGACCGACCCGGTCGTCACCTACTGCGTCTACGGCTTCCATGTCGGCTGCGAGACGGCGATTGCGCTCCGCAAGGCAGGCTTCGACGCCCGCTACATGGCCGGCGGCCACTACGCCTGGAAGGCGATCGGCGGTAAGGTTAGGCTCTTCGAGTAGCTCTCGCAGTGATCGCCGATCAATTCAATGGAGGCATCAATGAGCAACGATCAGACTCGCAGGAACTTCGTCGGCGCGGCCGGTATCACGGCCGCCACTGTAGCCACCGCAGCTTTGTTGCGTCCCGCATCGGCCCAGACCGCCGCGGCGGTGCCCAAGATGGAGTATGCGATCAAGAAGCTGCCCTTCGATCCGGCCAAGATCAAAGGCATCTCCGAGAAGCTGCTCGTCAGCCATTACGAAAACAA